>JAAVFI010000007.1 GCA_014800815.1 Bacteroidales bacterium
ATGCCGCCGCGACGACGTCGCTGTCGCTCGAGGGTGAATATGATGTTGCGTTCCCACCAACGGAGGGAACGGCCAAACCACCGAGCGAATTCTGCGGTTATGTCGAGGAAGCGGCGCATACCGCAAAGGTAGGAGGCGGAGTGTGGGAGGTGTGCGGGTAGATGTCGGCGGTGGGGAAATGGGCGTAGGAGAGTGTGGGAAGTATGGGAGGTGTGGGAGGTGTGGGAGGCGTGGGGCGTAGCATCAGCCATGAATCGGCGTCCTGGCCGGACGCCAACGTAGGGGGCGATCATCCGGGCACATCTCTCCGCCTGCGGCTCCGCTATGTGTCCGGTTACTGGTTAATCGGTGTTCTGAACGGACACCACGCAGTCACACAGATAGTTAGCCAATTACCTACAATAGCTACAGAGGATGTCAGAGGACATGGCTGAGTCTACGACCCACGCGCGTCCCCCACCGAAAAAAAGGCCGAAGGGTGTGCGCTCGCGCACACTCCGGCCATATAGTGTAGGGAAAAAAGTCGGATTAGTATACCAGCTCGATGTCGTCGATATAGAGCAGAGAGCCGTCACCACCCTGGAAGTAGTCGCCGTACATAGAGGCGGAGCATACGAAGATGATGTAGGTGGGTTTTACGCCGGGCTTATAGTACTCTATAGGTATTTCGATTTGTACCATGCCGTTGCCGTCTTCGTCACCTTCGGTAGCTGTTTCGAAAACATACTCGCCATAGGCTATCACATTGTCGCCGTTCTTGTTGAAAAGCTCTGATGTTTTGGTCTTGACAACGCATGACCATTCAGTACCTTCGTACGATGAAGTGGCATCAGTTGTGAGAGCCACGTAGATAATACCCTTGTCCATTTCGCCGACGGGGAGTCTATCGCCGGCGCCCTTTTTATTTACGGCAGCTTTAGGCTCGTACTTGGCCCATAGCTTCACCATTTTGGGGCTAAAGGTCCACGGGCGACCCCAGCCGAGCACACCGTCCGTACCGTCTGTCTTGAGATATTTGCCGGCGAATACATTACCTGCAGCGAACTTACCTAATGTACCAACACCTACAAACTGCGATTTGAGGCAAATAGCGGAGTTGCCGGAATGTTTGATAGAAGTTTCCTTGGTGGTAATATTCTTACTCATTGTACGTGAGCCGTGATTACCCGAATCCCAGAATATAACATTGGGGTCGCTTGAGGGCATCTCCGAGCCGTCGGAGTGGTCGCTCCATTCTTCAAAACCACTGTTGGGCAGCTGGTCGTTGAGAGTAGTGAAGCGGCACACTACGGTAGATACGAAATCGTCGGCAGCGGTAACGTACTCGTAAGTTGTATTACCCTTAAGGCCTGTTACTTCTGCAAAGAATTCGGTATTGGCGGCATATCGCGAGGGGATGACAGTACCTTCCACGTAGGTCTTCTCTGCCGAGCCCTCGGGCCAGAAGTAGAAGCCGAGTTTTTCAGGACCGTCCTTAGCCACTACACCGCGAACTATAGCAGTGGTGTTGGTGATATCCTCAGGAAGCGGGTCGAGAGTGATAACGGGTGCGTCGGTCACTGATATAGAGAGGGTTGCCGACGAAGTGTGGTTCTGGTCGTCGGTAGCGGTGATAGCGAAGGTGTAGTCGCCCTGCTCCAGATTGTCGAGGAGAGTATCTTCGAAGTTGAGCTGGAAGATGGTGCTGTTGTTCTCCTCGTTGTAGTTGTTCACAAAGTTGATACCGAGTGCGTTGAGAGCTTCCACGCCAACTTCGCTCATAGCGAGCAGCGAGCAGTCGTCGCCACCGAGTACGGGAGCCTCCTTGAGCACGTCGCTCTTGAGGAGCACCGAAGATATCTTGGTAGCGGAAGTGATATACACAGTCTGACGGCCTATGCCTCCGGGTTCGCCGGTGACGGTACCTGCTATGTCGAAGCCGTAGCCGGTAATAGCGGGAGCTGCCACGAGCATTATTTCGTCGGTGACAACCTTCTCGGTGCGGTCGATTTTGATTGAGAACACGAGGCCGCCGAGCTCTGTTGTCTGCTTGGTATAGGTGACATTGAGCTGATATTCAGTGGCGGGGCGGGCATCTTCGATAGTGCCTTCGAGTTCGAAAGGCTCACCGTTGATCTGCGTTCCCTTGAGGGTGTAGGTGAGGTCTTTCGAGGTAGAGGGCATCATGAAGTAACCTGTACGCTCTTCGCGACCCTCGAAGATGAGGGAGCCGCGGTCGTGACCTATGGTCATGGTGAAGTCGGTGAGGACTTCTTCGAGACCTTCGGAGTAGTTGACCGAAGCGGCAACGTTGGCAATGGCACACTCGAGTTTCACGGGAGTGGTCTCGCCGGCCTTGATATCAAATTCCTCACGGCCTTTGAACCAGCGTTTGTCCCACGAAGCCGACACAGAGTCGCCGGCCATACCCTCGGCCACATAGCGGCCGGTAACGAGGTCGATAGACGCGGGCACCTGACCAAGACCGATGTAGCGGCGAACAAGACCCTTTTCGTTAGATATAAGTATGCGGCAGCTTTCGGCGAGTGCCTGATCGTCGGCTCGCGACACAAGCTCCATGTCGCCCTTGAGGCTTGCCGAGAGCGAGAGCGATCCCTCGCCTGAAGCATCGAAGCGCTCTTCCGAGCAGCCTGCAGCAAGAGCCGCAAGGCCCAGGGCTGCAATATATATATGTTTCTTAATCATTTGGCTTGGGATTAATGAGCGTTGAACTTAAGGAAGTCTGTCGCGGTTTTTCCTTCGTTGTCGGTAACCTTGATATCGAAAGTGTGCTCACCTGTAAAGGGTGCCAGAAGCTCGATGAACGAAGTGATATCGAACATCACGGGATTAACGTCGGTCACTTCTTTGCCTACGGGAAGGCCGAGACCCGAGAGTGCCTCTACAAGGTCGGCATCAGAATCATCGGCAAGGTCAAAGTGCAGCGGCAGCATTGACTCAAGTATGCCTCTGAAATTGGGGTCGGTGGTTGAAATGGTCACTTCGAGATTTTTAATACCCTTGGGGCAATCGATTTCTACAATTGCATTACCGAATTCCTCTGCTAAAACTACTTTATCATTCTTTTTGCTTTCGTCGTTAGTGATGTCGATAGTCTCACCGAGTTTGAGCTTTGGCGAGTCGTACGGCTTGAAAGTAGCCACAGGCTGGTCGTCGTCACCGGGGTCTACGGGGTCAACGGGCTCTACCGGGTCGAGCGGCTTCTCTATGGGGCGGTCGCCTTCCTCGGGTGCGAGGATATCTTCGGTAGCCTCTACATTTCCGTCGACATTTTCAGTGATTACGCTGAGGTCGAGGGAGATGTCGGAGTCAATAGTGCCTGACTGCTCGGGAGGAGTGGGGCCGGCCTTGATGCCGTAGGTGAGGATATAGTGCTTGCCGGCCTCTACGTCGGTATAGTCGCGGCGGTCTACGGTGTAGGCGCCGGCGATTGTTCCCGAAAGCTCTGCCACGAGTGTGTTGGAGCCTTCTACGTATTCGAAGTAAGCCGAACGGGTCTCGGAGGGTGTGAAGTCGATTTCGCCTTCGGCGCCGGCCTTGACATTAACTTTCACATCGTCGCCGAGGGTGGCGCGGAGCTCGTCGGAGAACTCGACAGACACGCGCACCGACTTGAAGTAGGCTACAACCTCGTCTTTGATGATGTTGATTTTTCCGTTTTCGATAGTGAAATCTTCGGAGCCTTCGAAGTAGGGGGCATCCCACTCGGCTGCCTTCACTTCGTGCGACTTGATATATACGGTGTAGTCGCCTACGGGCAGTGTGATGATTTCGGGTTTCTTACCGTAGGAGCACTCGAGATAAGTCTTGTCGCTTGCATCCTTGATAAGCACTATAAAATCGTCGAGCGATGCTTCGGCACGGCTCGAAGCGCTCTGAGCCAGCTTGTCGATATCCTGTGTATCCACAGTGAGCGACTCGAGGTTGAGTGTAGCCTCGGCAGATGTGGGAGGATTCCACTCCTCGGAGCAAGAGAGGGCTCCGAGCATGAGTGCTCCGGCTGCAAAAATATTTAATATATTGGTTTTCATTACTTATATCTTAGTAGTGGAGAAGAATGTGGTCGACATACAGCTGGGAGCCTACGTAGCCCTTATCGGTAGATGCGTTTGACGAGGGAGGAGTGTTGTAGTTCGTTGTGCTGAAAGGCAGACAGTTGGGATTGTTGGACGACTTGAATATCACTACAATACGAGCAGCCTTGGGAGTTCCGGGTGCGTCGTAGTCAAGGGGAAGTTCGATAGTCTCGAACGACTTATTGGTAATATTCACGAAATTCGACTTAATGACTGCTCCGTTGGCATCGAGCATGCGGATTTCGGCATAGCCGAAGTCGGCACCATTCTTGGGCGCATACTTGGTGTAGAATGTCATCGACTTGGGTCGTGAAGTGAACTCGTAGCCTGAATAGTCGTCGGTTTTCGTCGGGTCGTGATTGTAATCGCCGAGATAGAGCTCGCCAAAGGTGGTGTGCTCACACTTGCCAAGCCAATTTCCAAACAGACTGAAAGCGGTATTGCCGCTACCCCAACCTACACTCTGGATAAGAGCACCGGTGCTTCCTTCGAAAGCATCTGCGCCCGATACCGGTGTTGTACCCGACTTGCAGGAGTATCCGCAGGCGGGTGCGGAAGCTGAGGTTGTATAGCTCTTTTCAGATGTTGTAAGGAGGTTCATAGTAGCCCAGGGGCCGCTCTTGTCGGCTGTAGCCGAAGGATAGTCAACCTGCCACCAGCCTTTGCCATGCTTTTCGCCTACGCTCCACTCTTCCATTTCGTTGTTGGGAAGCTGAGCCTGTACCTCGGTGGTGTATGTAAGGGGAGCGCAGGCCATGTCGTCCTTGCGGGCACGGAATGTGTATTCAGTGCCGGGGGTAAGGTCGCTTATGGTATAGTAACCGTTTTCGAGAGTGGCGTTAACAGCCTTGTATGAATTGCCGCCGTCGGTGCTTGCCTCTATTTCGATACCCGTGGTATCAAAACCTGCATTGCCCGGACGAATACGGATAGTTGCGTAAGCGTGATCAGACCACACGTCGCCTTCGGGCATCACGAGTTCGAAAGGAACACATGGAACTTGCAGAGTGTTTACCACACCGCCGCATTCGGCCTTGACTGTGATATTGGAGTCGAGCTCGGGAGCTGCGAACGATACTATATAGTCGGACATTGCGCGCGACGAAGCCTCCTCTACCGAAAGCACTTCGAGGGGCTTATAGGTGCCGCTCACGGGGTTGAGGTAGTAGAAGTTGATGTGCTTGGCAGGGTCGGGACCGTTGAACGATACGCGGGCATTGAGCTGATGCCCGGGGAGGAAGTAGTCGCCGGTTTCGGAGAGGCCGAGGTTTACGCTCTCGAGGTTGAGCACGAGCTCTACCGGCTCGGAAGCACGGCCAAGTTTATCCTTGACTACGAGAGAGAATGTATTCACATTGTCGGTGCCGGCAGCGACCTTGAGATTGCCGAGGACTTGGGTGAAGTCGAGCACGGCCATCATGTCGGGGTTGTGCCAGAGGCCGAGAGCCTTGAAGCCGAAGCCCTGGAGCTTGGCCTGCATGTCGGCTGAAGCCGAGAGGAGGTCGATTTCCTCGGGCCAGCCCTGCTTGATGAGCGAGGGTGCCACGGTGGTGAGAGTCACCTCCTTGAGCTGCGCCTGCGCAACGGTTGAGATTGTGAACGATCCGTCCACGGGAAGTCCTGCAACCATTTCGATGCCTTCGCCGGAAGTGAAGCCTTCTGCATTGACAACGGGAGGCTCGGAGGCGAGGAGTTTGTCGCTGAGGTCGATTTCGATAGTCTCTACCTCGAGTTCGTCGGGGAAGCTTACTTCGAGAGTAGCGTCGCCTACATTGCCGTCGTTGACGTCGACGGTGAGGATGTAGTGGTGGCGGGGCTCTGCCTTGATTTTAGGCAGAGTGGTTGAGGCACCGAGGCCGTTGGGCTTGGTGAAAGCGATTTCTACTTCCACATCGCCCGAAGTTACGTACACGGGGCGAGTTTCGTCGCTTGCATAGGTGTGGGCGGCAGTGCCTTTTACGGTTGCGCTCCAGTCGGCCATATACTTCTTGAAAGCGTCGGTATAGTCGATGCTTATCATCGAATTTGCAAGGCCGGCTGTGATTGCCAGAGAGGTGGTCTTACCGTCGGCAACGGTAAGGAGCTGTTCGCCGTGATAGTAGGGTTTGTCGAAACCTTCGTCGGCAGCGTCGCCGTAGAAAACTTCGAGGAGATACTCGCCGACTCCGAATTCTGTTTCGGAAGAAAAATCGGCTACCCTATCCCAGACATTGGCATACGAGCCGTCGGTCTTGCTGAGGCGAAGCG
Organism: Bacteroidales bacterium; assembly: GCA_014800815.1. Lineage (GTDB taxonomy): Bacteria > Bacteroidota > Bacteroidia > Bacteroidales > Muribaculaceae > CAG-873. Next base: position 6,324 of record JAAVFI010000007.1, read on the forward strand.
AGAGGTCGGCGGCGGTAATCTCGTCGCCATCCGCTCTTGAAGACGCTTCTGCACTCCGCGATGTCGCAGCATCGGTGTCGATGCCTACTACGGGACTGATGCGACCGCTGCCGCTACGCGACGGGCCCCATTCGTCGGCACATCCGGCGAGCAGTGAGGCTGCCGCTATTGCGCCTATCCCCAATAGGAATGATTTTTTCATCTTTGTTGGATTGGTTTATTTATAGATATTTCAATTTTTGTCTATGTGCAGGTGTCCTCTGATATCGGCACTATTTCGGTGCAAAAATAGTAATTTTTTTCCCAACTGAGCAAAAATAAGCAAAAAGTGCGAACTCTTTACCTAATTTTCCAATTATTCCTGATTTGTAAGACTCGGAGAAAAACGCTAATTTTGCAGGATAATCTAAAACCGACTACAAAATGAGGCATAGACTCCTTAGATATATACTCGTGGCATTCTCCTTGATAATTAGCGGAGTATGTGCACAGGCACTCGACCTCCCCACCAAACGCGTCAAGGGCGTGGAATACTATTATTATAAGGTGAAGAAGGGCGAGTCGCTCTACGGCATCTCGCGTAACCTCGGCCTCACGCCCGATGAAATCATACGCTACAATCCCGCGCAGGCCAACGGCGTGCACAAAGACGATATGCTCATCTTCCCCGTAGCCGACTTTCAGGAAGCGGCTGTAGCCGAGGACGTTGCGCAACCCGAAGCTCCCGCGGCGATTGTTGTTGAAGAAGAAGTGGCCGCAGAGGTCCGTCCGTCTATTGCCGTTCTTCTGCCCTTCGGCCTCTCGTCAGCCGAGCCGTCGAAGCAGAATAAACTCGCCCTTGATTTCTACAAGGGTTTCCTCATTGCCACCGACAGCCTCTCGGAGCGTTCGAAGGGCCTCGAAATCATCGCTCGCGACACCGAAGGTCTCACTCCCGAAGCACTTAAAAAACTGATTGCCACCGACGAAGCTCTAAGCACGGCGGCCGTTATCATAGCGCCCGACGATGAGAAAAGCATACACGCCATTGCAGGCGCGGCGGCGCAGAACGGCACTTTCGTATTCAACACCCTCAACATCCGCGACAGCCTTTATCTGACGGCGCCCAACGTGCTGCAGGCCAACGTGCCCCAGCACACTATGTACCGCCTCGCCGTAGACGGTCTCATGGATACATATGCGGGCTACACGCCTGTGATACTGCACAATACAGAGGGCCGCAACGAGAAGGAATCGTTCGTCGACTATCTCACAGGCCGCTATCGCGCTATCGGCACCGAGCCAATTATTGTAAGCTACAACACCAACCTCCTGATGGCCAACCTCGAGGAGCTGCCCGCCGCAGCAGACGAGAAATACGTGTTCGTACCCTCGTCGGGCTCGCTGGCCGAGTTCAACCGCTTCGCCTACATCCTTAAGTCCTACCGCGACCTGCTTGCCGCACGCGCTGAGGAAGCCGAAGAAGGCACCGCAGTGGCTACGGCGGAGGTTTTCGGATATCCCGACTGGACGGCGTTCCGCGGCGAAGCCCTCGACCTGCTCCACCGTCTCGACGCTACGGTATACTCGCGCTTCCTCGACGAGCCTGAGGGCTTCGAGACCCGCAATATCGCCGCGGCATTCCGCCGCTGGTTCGGAGGCTCGATGATTGAGTCGATACCCACCTACGGTCTCCTCGGCTTCGACACCGCCAACTATCTGATACGCAATCTCAACGCCAACGGAGGCGAGTTCGACCCTCAGTCGCCGCGGAGCTACACCGGCATACAGTCGGCATTCGACTTCGAGCAATCGGGTGAGGGATACGTCAACTCCACCCTCTATATCATCAACTATCAACCCGGCGGCAGGATAGCCGCACGCCAGCAATGAAAGCCGCCGTATTGCTACGATGCGCAGCCTGCGCCCTCGCTCTCCTCTGCGGCACTGCCTCGATGCGTGCCGAGACTCACTACAAGCCCCACATCTCTATCGGAGCCCGTGCGGGAGCGTCGCTGGGCGAGATGAGTTTCTCGCCCTCGGTAAAGCAACTCTGGAACACAGGGTCGACCGGAGCGGTAACATTCAGATACACCGAGGAAAAGCTCTTCGGCCTCATCGCCGAACTCGGTTGGGTGCAACGCGGCTGGAAGGAAAACTACGAGCTGCTGCCCTTTGAGTACAGCCGCACGCTCACATACATCAACCTTCCGCTGCTCACTCACATCTACTTCGGTTCGCCCCGGTTCAAGGGATTCGTCAACCTCGGCCCGCAGGTATCGTTCCTGCTCGGCGAGAGCACGAAGGCAAACTTCGACTACCATAATCCGACAACGGTACCTGACTATCCCGCCAACCGCCGACAGACGGAGCAACTCTATACGCCTGTAAAGAACAAATTTGACTACGGCATCTGCGCGGGCGCCGGCATCGAATTCTACGTATCACCCCGCAATTCACTCTCCCTCGAAGGCCGATTCTACTACGGCCTCGGCAACATCTATCCGTCGGCAAAGGCCGACACTTTCAGCGCGTCGCGCTCGATGTCGATAGAGGTGACTTTAGGGTATTTCTTCCGCTTGAAATAATGGCAAAGGTAAAACAGAAAACGGCATGGTTCTGCACCTCGTGCGGCGCCGAATCTCCCAAGTGGACAGGTCGTTGCCCCTCGTGCGGCGACTGGAATACCATGGTCGAGGAGAAGATTAGCGCTCCCGCCGCAGTGGCAATGCCTGCGGGACGCCACAAGGCCGTGCCACGCACCGTCAACGACATCGTGGCCGTCGACGAGCCACGCATACACATGCCGAGCGAAGAACTCAACCGCGTGCTCGGCGGAGGCCTCGTCAAGGGTTCGATAGTGCTTCTCGGCGGCGAGCCGGGCATAGGCAAGTCCACCCTCGTGCTACAGAATCTGCTCGCGATACGCAACCGCCGCATACTATATGTATCGGGCGAGGAAAGCGCCTCGCAGCTCAAGCTCCGCGCCGACCGCATAGGCCGCGGCAGCGACAACCTCTTCATAGTCTGCGAGACGAGCCTCGAAAATATCTTCTCGCACATCGAGGCCACTGAGCCCGAGATTGTAGTGGTCGACTCCATACAGACTATAGCCACGGACACTCTCGATTCGTCGGCAGGCAGCGTGAGCCAGGTGCGCGAGTGCGCCGCAGCCCTGCTGAAATTCGCCAAGGAATCGTCAGTACCCGTGCTCCTTATCGGACATATCAACAAAGAAGGCTCCATTGCAGGCCCGAAGGTGCTCGAGCACATCGTAGATGCGGTGCTGCAGTTCGAGGGCGACCGCCAGTATATGTACCGCCTGCTCCGCGCTATCAAAAACCGATTCGGCAGCACGTCGGAGCTCGGCATCTATGAGATGTGCCGGCGCGGCCTGCGCGAGGTATCCAATCCCTCGGAAATGCTTATGACTCACCGCACCGAAGACCTCTCGGGCGTGGCTACGGGCGTGACCCTCGAAGGCATCCGCCCCTTCCTCATCGAAGCGCAGGCACTTGTGAGCACGGCAGCCTACGGCACCCCCCAACGCTCCGTGACGGGCTTCGATGCCAAGCGCATGAACATGCTCCTGGCGGTACTTGAAAAACGCGTAGGCTTCAAATTGGGCGCCAAAGACGTATTCCTCAACATCGCCGGCGGCCTCAAAGTGAGCGACCCCGCTCTCGACCTCGCGGTAATCGCCGCAATCCTCTCGAGCAACGTCGACATGGCCATCCCCTCGGGCTGGTGCATGGCCGGCGAAGTAGGTCTCTCGGGCGAAATACGCCCCGTGGTACGCATAGAGCAGCGCATAAGCGAGGCTGAAAAACTCGGCATGACCGACATCATCATCCCCCAAGGCAACCTCAAAGGTTTCGACACCTCGCGCCTCAGCATCCGCATCCACGAAGTAGCAAAAGTAGCCGACGCATTCAGAGAACTGTTCGGGTAAACAGTCGACACCTACTCTTATTCTTACCCCTAATCAGTCATTCCAATCACACTCTCTGCCAATGGATAAAGTAAAAAAGCTCATATTATTTCGAATCCCGATGTCGATATGCAACCTGCGATGCCATTATTGCTATCTCTCTCAGCGACCTGTGCATTTCGAAGGAATACAACCTGAGATGAAATATACGCCCGAGCAGGTAGGACATGCACTACGAGCGGAACGTATCGGTGGTAAAGCCTATATAAATCTATGTGCCGATGGTGAGACTCTTCTCGTAAAGGATATTGATAAATATGTAAAGGCTCTTACAGAGCAAGGACACTACGTGGAAATTGTCAGCAATATGACAGTAACTCCCGTATTGCAAAAGATTCTCAGCCTCCCGAAACATCTTCTGTCGCATATAGAATTCAAATGCTCTTTCCATTATTTGGAATTAAAGGCCAAAGGTAAGTTAGAACTCTTTGCAGATAATGTAAAGAAGGTTTGGGAGGCCGGAGCATCTGCCAACATAGAGATTACTCCGTCGGACGAACTTATACCCTTCATTCCCGAAGTAAAAGAATTCGCGCTTGATAATTTCGGAGCTCTGCCGCATCTTACTATAGCAAGAGACGACCGCACAAGTGGTATAGATTATCTTACATCCCTACCGATGGAAGAATACAATCGAATATGGGGCGAATTCGACTCCGATTTTTGGAAATTCAAAAAGACCATATTCGGGAAGAAGCAGACAGCTTTCTGCTATGCAGGTCAATGGGGTATGTATGTCGATCTTACAACAGGAGATGCCCAGCAATGCTATTGCGGCAAATCTCTTGGCAATATCTTTGAGAACCCCGATAGTCCGTTAAAAGAAGAACCGATAGGGAAATGTCCTATTGCTCATTGCTACAACGGACATATGCTTCTCACACTTGGCTACATCCCTGAAGTAAATAACACCCGCTATGGAGATATAAGAGATCGAGTACGTGAAGACGGCTCACATTGGTTACACCCTCAGCTAAAGGAGTTTTTTAACTCAAAACTGGAAGAGTCAAACAATCTTCTTACGCCTGCTGAGTGCAAGAAAGTTCTGATTAACAACGACCTTCGACGGATGCGCAGTAAATTAGGGGCAGTCAAACGCCGTATTTCCAAAGCTTTTAACAAATGAATTTCATAGAAAAGAAACGGGAGCTTGAGGCTATTCTTCACCGCGACGTAGTGCCGTTGATTGACAACGACTACGTGCTCTATGGACTGCCCTACTACAACAACGTGGGCGATACGTTGATTTGGGAAGGCGAACGCGAACTTCTCAAGAAGGTGCCTCACAAATGCGTCGGCGTGTGCGGTTGGGATAAGTATCCCGAAAAGAAATTGCCTGATAATGTGATAATTCTCATTACCGGCGGTGGATTTTTCGGCGATGTATGGCGTGAAGCTTGGGCCAACGTACTGCAGGCAATCAAGCCCAACCGAGAGCACAAGATTATCATAATGCCCTGCTCTGTCTTCTATGAAAATCCGGAAATACGCGACCGCGACTCGGCATATCTGGCTGAATTTCCCAATCTTACAATTTTAGCCCGCGACAAGGTATCGTATGAATACGCAAAAGAATATTTCAAGAACGAGGTAAAGCTCGTGCCGGACATGGCTTTCTGCATGCCCGAAAAAGAGATATTGAAGTATGCCCGCCAAAAGGCGCCGAAAGACGTCCTCCTATTCATGCGTGCCGATAAAGAACTGGTATCAGGGAATATACACATCCCCGAGCCTGCATACGACACTCACGATTGGCTACCGATGCAAGATGAGGCTATCGAGCGTCCGTTTTACCGCCTCCGCAACCGCGGTCGGCAAGTGCTGTCGTTCAGCAAGAGTCTGCAGGCGAGGTACACTGAGTGGCTCTACGGCGCGATGTACCGACGTATCATGACCACGTCGGGGCTCAAGCAACTATCAGCCTACAAAAAGATATACACCACTCGCCTTCATGCTATGATATTGGGCGGCATGCTCGGGCGTGAAGTGTATTTTATCGACAACACATACAGGAAGTTAAGCTCATACTACGACACCTGGCTTAACGACTGCGACACTATCCATCCACTCGAATCCAAGTGATGAAACTGAGGATAAAGATACCAAAAGCACACAGCGGAAATGAGCAGTGGGCCATAAATATGGTGGCCACTCTCCTCGGCTATCTGTCGAGCTTCGGTATATCCTTTTTCCTCACTCCGTTTATCGTTGATAAGCTGGGTGCTACGGCCTACGGCTTCATCGGCCTGTCGGCAAATGTTATCGGCTACACCTCCCTGCTCACTGTAGCAATCGACTCCATGGCGAGCCGGTTTATCACGCTGAAATATCATGAGGGAAACTACGCCGAAGCCAATAAATATCTTGCAGCGACATACTACGCCAACTTAGCTACTGCTATATTTATCGTTCTGATACTCGGCATCCTCACGGTATTCTTGGACAGAGTCTTCCAAGTACCGCAGGACCTGCTGCCCGACGTAAGAGCACTATTTGTACTGACATTTGTAAACATGGCCATAAGCCTCACTTTCAATGTCTACGGTATGTGTCTCTTTATAAAAAACAGGCTCGAGCTCGGCACTATCCGTACTCTTGTTTCGGATACTATCAGAGTGGTACTCACCGTGATAGCTTACTCAATCTTCCCCGTCGCGCTATGGTACATCGGCTTGATAGCCATAATCTGTTCGGCGTATAGAATCATCACCAACTATCTATATCAGAGAGAGTTGACACCTGAGCTCATCGTCAGAAAAGCTAATTTCAAGCTGAGATATGTATGGGAAATGGTATCGGGCGGATTATGGAATATACTCAGTTCTCTCAGTTCCATGCTTAATCAGGGTGTAGACCTCTTGCTTGCCAATATTTTCGTATCGGCTTACTACATGGGCATAATGTCGCTGGGCAAAAGCATACCATTCATCATCCTCTCGGTATGTGCCAACCTTGCGAATACGATCCACCCCGAATTCATCAAATACTATGCCGACAAGCGCATGGACTTACTTGGCAACTCTTTGACCAAGAGTATCAGAGTAATGGGATTGTTCACATCAATACCATGTGCCGGCCTTCTTGCTTACGGCGACATCTTCTACTCGCAATGGCTTCCCGGGCAGGACTTTATGGAGATTTACAATATCTCTTCCCTCACCATGCTTGCGCTGATATTCACCATACCGACGCAAAGCATCTGGTACGTATTCACCATGACGAACAAAGTCAAGATATCTTCGCTCAATCTCATTGCATTCGGTATCATCAACCTTATCTGCATCATATCCGCCATGCACATACTCACCGATGACCGACAGAAACTTTACGCGATCGTAATCATCCAAGGCATACTGATGATTATTCGTTTTACCACATTCCTGCCAATATACGGAGCCAAGGTGCTCGGTTTTTCACCAAAGCTGCTATACCTGCCGCTGTTCAAAATGGTGGCATCAACCTTGCTGATAACGGCAATTTCCTTAGCCTTCAAGCATCTCTGCATCGACCGGTACTCCTGGTGGACATTGATACTCGGAGCATCGTTCACCATAGCCATCGGCCTACCGCTCAACTTCTATATTTCTCTACTGAAGGGCGATCGTAAATATATCATCAACAAAATATTAAGGAGACCCGACAATGCCTGATATCAGTATAATCATACCCGTGTACAACGTCGAAGACTACGTGGCGGAGTGCATCCGTTCGGTCATCAATCAGGAGACAGACTGCTCAATCGAGTGTCTCATTGTAGACGACCGCGGCACAGACCGCAGCATGGACGTAGTAAGAGAGACTCTCCAAAACTACAGCGGCCCGATAGAATTCCGCATCATAACCCAACCGAAAAATGGCGGACTATCATCGGCCCGCAATGCCGGCATAAGGAACGCCTCGGGCAAATACGTATATTTTCTCGACTCCGACGATTTAATTACCCCCGACTGCATCGCCGCCCTCCACCAAAGAGCCGCCGAACATCCGTCGGCAGAAATCATAGTCGGCGATTTTGAGACCTTTCCGGAGAAAGGTGTATGGGAATTCCTGTCACTGCGCAGCCACGATTTCCCCGATTTCAGCGACGATGTGAATTGGATTCGTTCAATATTCCTCAGGACATTCCCCGTTATCGCCTGCAATCGATTCATAAAGAGAGACTTCATCGAAAGAAACAACCTCTATTTCCGAGAAGGAATTCTCCATGAAGACAACCACTGGATGGCAAGCGCCTATCATTCAATTACAAGCGTAGCATTTGTAAAGCGCACCACCTACCTCTACAGAATGCGCTCGGGCTCCATTACACAAAATCCGCATACGATATTGCGTAAAATCGAAAATCTCGGCATTATCGGCGAAGAAATGTTTGCAAAGCAAGTAGTATGGGACGGACCTTGGACCAAATGGGTAATGCGCTCCATGGACTTCATCCGCACCGACTCCGAATGCGGGCCCTACAAAGCACACGCCCAAGAAATTTGGAGAAAATTAGGCAAAATAGTCCTCGCAAACCCCTCAACGCCTCCAGTTGTCAAACTCCTGCTACGCTACTACAGACTGCCAAAACACCCCCTACAGAACAAAATCTTCTACAGTCTCCTCGTCAGATATTGCAAATTCTTGTAAAATCAGTGCATAAAAAGTTCCACAAAATTTAGCAATATTCAGATATTATTCCTACCTTTGTGCAGAATAATTATCACTACGCAAGCGATCATTATCAGACATTCCAATCGGCAGGGTGCTTACCATTACAAAAACCAATTGTGATACACAACTCCTCCGTACAGCCGGATTCTCCGGGCTTAGCTATTGCAACTGCGTGTCCTTCAATACATTACAAGCTCATGCAGGATTAGAAGGTATTGTCTGACAGCAACCTTAGCGAGATAAAACCAGCCTTACAAAATGGGTGAAACAGCCGTAGACGAACCCGTCCGCCAATGGTTTGTGATGAGAGATTTGAAGCGTGCCAACGCCAAAAATCCCGCATACGCCATGCTCTCCGACCTCGGATTTAAGGTCTTCACCCCGATGACCACCCGCATTGCGCTCCGCAACGGCAAAAAAGAGCGTCGCGACGTACCCTTCATCCAAGACCTCCTCTTCGTAAACGCCACCCGCGAGGAACTCGACCCTGTAGTCCGTCGCACCGACACTCTCCAGTACCGTTTCCTCAAAGGCCACACCCTCGGCACCGCCATGACCGTAGCCGACCACGACATGGCCACCTTCATCGCCGCCGTAAGCTCGGTCGCCACACCCCACTACTACCATCTCGACGAAATCACCCCCGAGATGTACGGCGCCCGCGTCCGCATAGTGAGCCAAGGCTCCTTCGACGGCCTCGAAGGCACCCTCCTCAAAATCAAAGGCGCTCGCAAAAAGCGCGTCCTCATCCAGCTCCCCGGCCTCCTGGCAGCAGGGGTGGAGGTTGGCTCTGCCGACCTTATAGAGGAAATGGGTCGATAGTAGTTTGAAAATCAATTGCCTTGAAACATCCATTAGTTTCAATAATAGTCCCGGTCTACAACGTTGAGAACTATCTTGACCGATGTATAACCTCGCTTCTGGACCAAGACTATTCGAACACAGAGATTATTTTGGTCAACGACGGTTCAACCGACAGTTCCGCTGCTATCTGTGTAAATTTCGTTGGTCGCTATCCCGAAAAGATCCGTCTTATTACCCAGGCCAACCAAGGAGCTTCAATCGCTCGCAAAAACGGCATAGTAGCCGCTAAAGGCGAATATCTGATGTTTGCCGACAGCGATGATTTCGTATCACCCAAATACGTTTCAGCGCTTTTTGAAGCCATGGTCAAGACAAATTCACAAATGGCATCATGCCCCGTGAAAAGAATCGAGCCGGGTGCAGCGCCGGAGTTCGCAGACAGCTTTACCACACGGGCAATGCATCGGGAAGAACTATTCCGCAGATTCTTCAAATATGAATTTTGGGGCTACGTCTGCGGTATTTATCATCGCAATACTTTTGACAACCTCATCTTCCCAATAGCGACCGTCAACGAAGATTATTATATCAAAGCGCAGATGTTTGTCAACCAAACGACTGTGGGCTTCGTAGAAGAACCTCTCTACTGCTACGAGCAGCATCCGGGCAGTCTCTCCAAACAACCCCTCTCACTCCGAGCCCTCGGTGAATTCGACAATGCAAAAGCCACGTGGGAATTCATCACTCAGCATGCCCCCTCGTACTCCAAGCAAGCTCTCTCTATCGCCTCCGAAGCCGCCTGCAAATGGCTGAATGCTTTAAACAGGCATGACAGGGGTCTTCCGGCAGAAATAGCATCATATAAAGCCAATATACGCAGCTTTATCAAGCACAATTTCATGGAAATAATGTTGAACCCTAATCTCTTGTGGAAGATAAAGTTAGTGATGATATATGCTTTGATTTTTCAGAAATAGATGAAGAAAAGCATTTTATTTATTAACGGTAATCTAAGCGTTGGTGGCGTAGAAATGGCTCTCGTCAACCTCTTAAATTGCATTGACATTTCACAATACGATGTAGATTTACTTCTTCTACAAGACGGTTACGACTACGAAGCTGATATACCAAAGCATATAAACTGCATAAAGTTTAATCTCGACGAGGCCGAAGGACCATTCTTGCAGTCGATTATTAAAAATACGAAATCCGGTAACGGATTCTGTGTAAATTACAGAATTACAAGCCTGTTGGCAAAATCAGTCTCTCCCAAGTTTTTTCGATTCCTTTCATTTAACGGACGCTTAAAGCACAAGTATGATGCCGTAATTGCATTCCGACCCGGTATTTGTGCAGATTTAGCTCTTTACAAGGTAAATTCAGACCTTAAAATTTGTTGGTGGCACCATGGCGACACCAATATCGGCGTCCCATTGTCCACAATTAATGAACAGTTACGGCAGTTTGACAAAGTCGTTGCTGTCAGCACCGGTGTCAAAGGATTGTTGAGTGATACGTTTCCTGATCTTGCATCTAAAGTTGTTGTCGTCCATAATATTGTAGATACAGATAAGATTCAGTCTAAAGCGGCTCTGTACAATCCATATCAAGAATGTAAGTTAAGCGACAAGGCTTTCAAGATAATCACAGTAAGCCGTTTGTCAAAAGAAAAGAACGTCACTCAGGCAATATATGTCGCTGAAATTCTTAAGCAACAAGGCCTTAACTTTCATTGGCACATTGTTGGTGACGGTAATTGTCGGGGCGAAATCGATAATCTCATCCATAAGTTTGCACTTGAATCATACATCACGTTAGCCGGTAATCAGCCGAACCCATATCCTTGGATTAAAGGCGCAGATCTAATGGTTCATCTATCTCCTGTAGAATCATTTGGCCTCGTAATTTTGGAAGCTATGGCTTTGGGAGTGCCTTGCATTGCCGTCGAATCTATTGGCGCGAAAGAATTAATCAACGATCAAAACGGCATATTGGTTAAAAATGACATCTCTACTATAGCAAATCAAATTATGCATATAATAGATGAACCCTCTCTTAGAGAAAGTCATATAAATAACGCAGACCGAGCGCTCCAAAAATTTTCAAGTGAATCTATATTTCAGTCATTTAAACACTTGGTCCATGATAAGACGAATTTTCAATAAATTATTAGGGCACTCCGAGAACGTTGATATAATAACGTCATTACGCTCTCGAGGTGTGACAATAGGGTCTAATGTAGATATTATTGATTCATATATCGATGGCTGCCATGGCCGGTTGATTTCAATAGGAAACAATGTAACCATAACCGGAGCCCGTATTTTAGCTCATGACGCAAGCACAAAAAAATTTTTAGGATATACTAAAATAGGATTTGTTAAAATCGGGAACAATGTATTTATTGGCAATGGAGCTATTATTCTTCCCGAAACAACCATTGGAGATAACGTTATCATAGGAGCCGGAGCAATCGTAGCATCTGATGTGCCGGATAATTCTGTAATGATCGGAAATCCTGCCAGAAAGTTGTGTAGCTGCGATGAATACATTGAGCGAAACAGACAACGCTTAAATAGTTCTGACGCATTTATATCTAATATTTTATTTTGCAGCCGCTCGGAAGAGGAATGGGAAACCTTAAAAAAAGAATTAGCTGCAAAAAAATATGGTTTTGATGTATGAAGAAATTTGTATATTTTGCAAATGGGGGCTGCGGCAATCATGGCTGCGAAGCGATAGTAAGATCGCTTGAATATATTTTGAACAGTGACCCCAAACGTAATAAGTCTTTATCCATATCATATGCTGAAGATTCACGTTATGGATTAACCGAGCTGGTAGATACCATTTCTTTGAATACTCTCAGCCACCGTAATTTAACCTATCTTCGATCATACATCGATCTGAAATTAAATAAATCACAGTATTCTCTTGATTTATTTCCCTATCGTTACGTCCTGAGCCACCTTGAAAATCCGAAAGAATGGGTAGCTCTGAGCGTGGGTGGCGATAATTATTGCTATGGAGGTACCGATTTCTATTATGAACTTGACAAGACATTCCATAAAGCGGGCCTAAAGACAGCCATGGTTGGCTGTTCGATAGAACCTGAAGTCATATCAAAACCGGATGTAAAAAAAGATTTAGCATCTCATTCATTAATTATCGCACGAGAAAGTATTACATATAACGCTCTCGTGGATAATGGATTGACCAATGCCAGATTACTACCTGATCCTGCGTTCTTACTGAAAACGGAATTTGCAGACTTACCAACAGGATTTCTTCCGGAAAATACGATTGGAATAAATCTCAGTCCTCAAGTAAATAAATGTAGCTCTGACGGTGAAATTACATCCCGCAATGTGGATAGGCTGATAGAACATCTCATAGCCAAAACCACAATGCAAATTGCATTGATTCCGCATGTCATATGGGCACAATCAAATGATTTAGACACCTTGAAGCCTCTGTATGAGAAATATAAGGATACAGGTCGAGTAATATTAATTAATGATTGCAACGCGGAGAAACTAAAAGGTTATATAGCCCGTTGCAGATTCTTGATTGCAGCAAGAACTCATGCATCAATAGCAGCATACTCCAACTGTGTACCGACCTTAGTTATTGGATATTCGGTAAAGGCGAAAGGCATAGCGAAGGATATATTCGGAACATATGACAACTATGTTTTACCTTCACAATCACTCAAAACCGATTTTGATCTAATAAATGCCTTTGAATGGCTGAAAGAGAATGAGCAATCAATTAAGAGTCATTTAGAAGATTTCATGCCCGGTTATTGTGCGAAAGCACACAACATTAAGGACGAATTGGAGCACATTGCTTGATGAGTGAGTATCTAAATATAATTCCCAAGACGCAATGTACCGGGTGTGGTGCATGTTCTGCTATTTGTCCTCATAGTTGCATTGCAATGTGCGAGGATAATCTTGGGTTTAAGATGCCGGTGGTTGATCTGAACCGGTGCATACATTGCGATCTATGTAAAAGGGCATGCCCGGTACTGAATGCGGGTGCTCCAGTAGAGAAGGCTCCGCTAAAGATGCTGGCTGCCAAGAATACGAATAGCCGGGTAGCCGCCAAAAGTTCTTCCGGTGGTGCTTTCAGCGCTTTTGCAGAATCCATCATCGATAAAAAAGGTATTGTTTACGGTGTCGAATTAAACTCGGATTTGAAGGCTGTACATGTTCGTATCGATGACATTGCAAATTTAAGCCGAATTCAGAGTTCAAAATACATTCAAAGCAATGCAACACCTGCATACCCGCTGGTAAAGGAAGACCTAAAGGCCGGAAAGGATGTTCTGTTTTCAGGGACGCCATGTCAGATAGCGGCTTTACGTCAGTATCTCCGCAAAGACTATCCTAATTTACTTTGCGTGGAGGTCATTTGTCATGGTGTGCCCTCTAACTTGGCATTTCAAAAATATATTGACACCCTTCAAGACAGACACAGACAACGGATTATTTCCGTAAATTTTCGTGACAAGTCGAAAGGCTGGGACAATTATCATATAACTTTTACATTTGAAGGCGGTAAACAATTCTCACAGAGAGCTTCAGAAAATTTATATTGTAAAGGGTATGTAAGCAACCTGTTTGTGCGCGAAAGTTGCACTGATTGCAAATTTAAGGCCTTTAAAAGCGGTGCCGACATAACACTTGGCGACATGTGGGGTATTGAACATATCTTACCTTCATATAATACAGACAACGGCGTATCTATGATTAGTATAAATACGCCTGTCGGGCAAGCGGCCTTTGATGAAGTCATCAGTCGAATTAAGGATTGTGCCGATGTCGCTTATGAAGATGTAAAGAAGTATAACGCATGCATCTATCAAAGCGTTCCCGCACATCCGGCGCGTGTTTCGGTATTGGAAAAGATGACTTCTCAAGCCATTGTACCTTTGATAAAACAAGCTTTGGGAATTAATTACCGCACAATTACTAAAAAGAAATTCAATAATTTGAGAGCCGGCATAATCAACTCTCTGATTGTGGTAAAACACAAATTATTGAAATAGGATATTCCAATGGCAGAACAGATTGGAAACAATAGACGTATAGCCAAAAACACGATTTTCCTATATCTGCGTATGGGTGTGTCAATGATAATTTCATTGTTCACAGCCCGAATAGTACTGTCAACCTTAGGCGATGTCGATTACGGTATTTTTAATGTAGTAACCGGATGTGTTGCAATGTTTACGTTCCTGAATGGAGCATTAAGCGGCAGCGCATCACGCTTCCTTACCTATGAGCTTGGAGTGGGCAATGCAACACGCCTGCGGAATACTTTCAGTGCAACTCTTGTAGTTCATATTCTGCTGGCGGCGGTTATTGTAATTTTATGCGAAACTATCGGCCTATGGTTTCTTGAAAACAAACTTGTAATTCCTCCGGATAGGATGCATGGAGCTCGTTGGGCTTATCAAATAGGCATATTGATGATTGTTGTGAGTTTGATTCAAGTTCCTTACGGCGCCCTGATCATCGCTCATGAAAAGATGGATATATATGCCTACATGTCATTTTTCGACATTGGAGCTCGTATGGCGTTGATTTATCTTCTGCAGTTGATTCCCGGTGACAAGTTGATCATATGGTCTTGGATGCTATTGATTGTAAACGCATTATATACAGGTATATATATTGCCTATAGCAATCGGATGTTCAAAGAATCACATTTTAAATTCCATAGAGAAACTCCGCTATATAAACGACTGCTGTCCTACGCATGGTGGGATCTTATAGGCAGCATCTCCGGCATGCTTCAGGGACAAGGTATCAATATGGTATTGAATATGTTCTTCGGACCGGTAGTAAATGCCGCGCGAGGAATCTCATACCAGGTTCAGGGAACACTCAACCAGTTTGCGTCCAACTTCACTTTAGCCTCGAAGCCCCAAATAATCAAGCTATTTGCAGCAGGTCATATTAAAGAAATGATGCGATTAGTCGAGCAAAGCGGGTGTATCGCTTTTTATCTCTCATGGTTTTTTACCCTACCTCTATCATTAGAACTTAAATATGTTTTAGGATTGTGGCTCGGCTCTTACCCTGATTATACTATTTCATTTACTTTGATCACGCTGATTATGGGGTTGGTAGTGAGCATAAAGAGTTCTCGAGTTTCTGCAGTCCACGCTACCGGTCAGATAAAACTGACAAATATTACAGTAGGGCTGATTTTATGTTCTGCATTCCCATTAGCTTACGTTGCTCTCAAGTTGGGATATGGTCCCGATTATGCATTGATAGTTTCCGTGCTCGTAACATTCCTAGCTGAAATTATTGCTGTAATAATACTGCGGAAATACATACAATTCTCTATTATACATTATTTTATAAATGTATATTTACGCTGTTGTGCAGTCGCGATAATATCGGCCATTCTCCCTATTATTATTCACAATAATATGCCCGAGAGCTTCTTAAGGCTTGTCTCAATAACTGTCGTCAGTACGATATGCATTGCGATCAGTGTATTTGTGTTTGGGATTGACAATCAAACCCGTAGCGCAGTGATCTCGACCATTCGGACAAAATTGAAACGATAATCACGGATGAAGAATTTTATTAACGAAAATTTCCATAAAACCAAACCCAAATTGGCAAACGGTAAACCGCGTATCGAGTTTATTGATCTTGCCAAAGGTGTTTGTATCATATTGGTCGTTGTTTTCCATGCAGGATTTGCTCACAAAGTTCCGGCAATGAATGCAATGAGAATGCCATTATATTTTATACTGTCCGGCCTGTTTTTCAAAGACTATGGAGGCTTGGTTCAACTCTTGCATAAGAAATGCAATAAGATATTAGTCCCCTTCTTCTTTTTCACTTTTCTTTATCTGATCCCGGGGGTATTCAAGTACTCTCCGGCATTGGTAATGAGCGTCTTTATCGACCCCATTTATGCTCCACAAGTTGTCAACTACCCTATATGGTTTTTGTTGTGCCTGTTTATAGTAAACATGATCTACTTTTCGGTCCAGAAATATTTCCATAGTTGGGCCTCCCGTAGTACCGTTGTTCTGCTTTTCGGGATTGCAGGATACCTGTTGGGGACTAATCATATTTACATCCCCTTTTTCCTCGGTACAGCATTCAGTGCATTACCGTATTTCTATATTGGTGTAATACTGAAGAAAAGTCCGATATTGTATTCCGGGCCAGCATCTAAATCACTTAACTATATATATATAGCTATTTTACTGCTGGCGATTGCATCGGTTATATATTGTTGTTATGCCGGAACTCCATTATTGACCTTCCGCTCGAACGCATATAAAGGTAACATCTGGAGCATTTATATAGTATCCATTTCTCTTGTACTTGGTCTGCTCTTAATTTGTAAACAAATAAAATGGCTGCCTATTGTTTCTTATTTAGGTCGTTATTCGATTATTGTTTTAGGATTGCACGGATTATATCTCGAGTTTTGCACTGTACCGTTATCCTATTTCACAAGCCATACATTTACCGATATTGAAATCCTTGCAATAGTTCTAATACTATGCTGGCTTTCAATACCTGTCTTCAAGAGATATTTCCCCTCATTTACAGCTCAGACCGATTTGATTAGGCTGCCCGAACGTTGCTCTAAAAGTGTAACCCTCAGCCAACATTAATATCCCGTATACTTTTTGACATGCACAAGCCCCGCATAATCATCCTGATGCACTATCTTGAGCTCGGCGGTGCGGAGATGAGTCTGATCGGCCTGCTCTCCGCTCTCGATCCTGCCAAGGTCGACGTAGATTTATTTATCTACAGTCATCAGGGACCGCTGATGGATTATGTCCCGAAATGGGTCAATCTCCTCCCGGAAGTCAGTGCCTATTCGGTGATAGAGCGTCCGATGACCGAAGCGCTACGCAAAGGTCATATAGGAGTCGTTGCCGGTAGACTTCTTGCAAAACTTAAGTGCCAAAGCTATCGCCGCAAACACCCGGCGACGGGTGACGACGGTGCCATTATGCAATATATCGGCGACTGTGTGACACCCGTTCTACCAAAGATCAATCCTGACACAAAGTATGATTTGTGCATAAGCTACCTCACACCCCACAATATAGGATGCGACAAAGTGCGTGCACGGAAACGACTCGCATGGATTCATACCGACTATTCGACAGTCAGCGTCAATGCCGAGCGCGAATTGCCTGTCTGGGGTGCTTACGACTACATATCCTCTATCTCTCCGGAAGTCACGAAATCGTTCTTGAAAACATTCCCTTCGCTCGCTCCTAAAATCGTTGAAATAGAGAACATTCTTTCAGCCGATTATGTACGCTCAAGAGCTCTGGAGACGGATGTTAAGAATGAACTCAACGGACACCCCTACCTTCTCTCTATCGGCCGCTTCTGTACCGCAAAAAATTACGATAATGTTCCCGACATTGTAAGTAGACTTGTTAAATCCGACTTCTCCGACCTGAAATGGTATATTATCGGCTTCGGTGGCGATGAAGAACTTATCAAGAGCAACATCAAAAAGGCCGGAATGGAAGAGCACGTGATATTGCTCGGAAAGAAGGATAATCCGTATCCCTACATCAAGGCTTGCGACATCTATGTCCAGCCTTCGAGATACGAGGGCAAATCAGTCACCGTACGGGAGGCTCAGATACTGTGTAAGCCAGTAGTTGTCACCGCCTATCCTACAGCATCGTCTCAAATAAACGATGGGGTGGACGGCGTGATAGTTCCTCTTGACAATGAAGGCTGTGCCAAAGGCCTCGCAGATTTTATCAAAAACAAATCGCTCCGGGCACAGATATGCGATTACCTCAAGGAGCATGACTATGCTAATACAGCTGAAGTCAATAAGATTTACGAAATTCTAAAAAAATGATACCCAAGAAAATACATTACTGTTGGTTTGGCCGCAATCCTCTTCCCGAGTCAGCACAGAAGTGCATCGCTTCATGGCGAAAATATCTCCCTGACTATGAAATAATCGAGTGGAACGAAGATAATTTCGACGTCAACAGTATTCCCTATACCACACAGGCCTACGAAGCAAAGAAGTATGCATTCGTCAGCGACTATGCTCGCTTCAAAATTCTCTACGAGCATGGAGGACTTTACTTCGATACCGATGTTGAGGTAATCAAGCCGATGGATGATATTATTGCCGCGGGGTCATTCATGGGGTTTGAAATCAATCCCGGAGGAAAACGACCGTTTGGCGCAATTGCAGCGGGATTAGGAATGGGAGCAGACCGAGAACTGCCATTATATAAAAAAATACTGGACTACTATAAAACATTAAACTTTATCCAACCTGACGGCAGTTATAATTATACTGATGCCGTTGTAAATATTACCACTCGTGAGTTTATCAAAGCAGGTTTGGAAGATAAGCCCGGAATCCAACGTATAGAAAACATAACAATCTATCCGGACGACTATTTCAATCCTTTTGATGATATTACGGGCAAATTAAGGAAAACGCACAACACCCATACAATACACTGGTTTTCCAAGACCTGGCTGAATGAAAATCCATGGAGAACTCGGATATCTCGACTATTTCATAGATTGTTCGGAGTAAACACAGTTTCAAGACTGCGGAAATTGATAGGCAAATGATAGCTGCAAAATATTATTCTACGGTATTTCTGTATCTGACAGTAATATTGACGGTTATTGTTGCAAAACGGTATTATCCCAAAACATATATTGATATCCGGGAAAATCATGAAAATGGTTTTGCACTGATTCTCTGCATCCTTTTAACCTGGTGGATTGGTCAAAGACCACTATCACCTTTCTTTGGAGATTCATATTTTTACGCTCACACATATTCAATGATAAAATCCGGTCTTTTCGTTGAAGCAAATGATAAGATCTGGACATTCATAACAAACACCTGCGCGCAATTTTTTGATGTTCATGGATACTTTACAGTCGTTGCTATCGGTTATTTTGGCTTTACCTACCTTGCCAGCAAGATAGCGACACCTAATAACGTTTTAGTAACAGTCCTTTTCCTTCTTGGAACTTTTTCATTTTATTCCTACGGCGTAAATGGAATTCGAAATGGATTGGCATGTAGCATAGCACTATCTGCAATCGTATTATATGTAAACAACAAGAAGAGCTTGCCATTAGTTATCGGATTATCCATTATAGCCATAGGGATTCATAAATCAACCTTAATACCGATAGCCTCTCTATTTGCTTCTACCTATTTTGTTAAATCGTTTAAACAAGCTTATACATTTTGGATCATATCAATATTGATTAGTCTTGTTGCGGGTAATTCAATTGCCAACTTTTTTGCAAATATAGGATTAGATGACAGTCGAACCAGTTATCTTACAACTCAAGACGAGGGAATGTTCAGCCATTCGGGTTTCAGATGGGACTTCCTTATATACAGTATGATGCCAATTGTTTTAGGTTATTATATTATAATCAAACGAGGCATTGAAGATCGAAGCTATGAGATTCTGTTAAGTACTTATACAATTGCGAATGCATTCTGGGTTATGGTGATTCGTGCAAATTATTCCAATAGATTCGCATATCTGTCGTGGTTTATGTACGCATTAGTTCTTGCATATCCGCTTCTTAAACTTGATATCTGGGGCGACGAACAAGGAAAATACCTCAGTCGTATTATGCTCGCGCAGATTGGATTTACATGGTTTATGAAAACTTTTTATTGGTCATGAAAACTCTTACAATATTTACTCCCGCCTACAATCGCGCCCACACTATCGGCCGCACTTACGAAAGCCTGTTACGGCAAACTTGTAAAGATTTCGAATGGCTTGTCGTCGACGACGGTTCTACAGATAATACCGAAGCCCTTGTTAAAGGTTGGACTGAAGAAGGACTCATACCAATAAAGTATATCAGGCAAGAGAATCAGGGTATGCATGGCGCTCACAATACTGCCTACCGGAATATTACGACAGAACTCAACACGTGTATAGATTCTGACGATTTTATGCCTGATAACGGCGTTGAACTAATCGTCAATTTCTGGCACGAACATGGTTCGGATAAATATGCCGGTATCATTGGCCTTGATCAGAC
Source organism: Bacteroidales bacterium (assembly GCA_014800815.1). GTDB lineage: Bacteria > Bacteroidota > Bacteroidia > Bacteroidales > Muribaculaceae > CAG-873. Next base: position 26,832 of record JAAVFI010000007.1, read on the forward strand.
CGAAGACGGTAAAATAATAGGTGCCGCTTTCCCCGATGAGATGAAAGCGACTACCTTAATGGATTATTATGCCAAAGGTGGTTCGGGGGACAAAAAACTTGTCTACCGAACAGACGTTATCAAAAACTACCCCGAATATCCTCTGTTTGAGGGAGAGCGTTATGTAGGCTTAGCGTACAAATACATGCTTATAGACAAAGATTATAAGATGCTTGTCCTGAATGAACCCCTTGTCACTGTAGAATATCAGCTCGACGGCTCCAGCTACAATATGTACCGTCAATATTGGCGCAACCCCAAGGGATTCTCATTCTTCCGTAAAACAGAGATGATATGTGCCCCCACACTCAAACGTCGTTTTGTTTCATGCGTCCATTATGTTGCAAGTTCTATCATAGCTAAAAATAAAAGTTTTCTGAAGGAATCGCCTAAAAAGGCTCTTACTATACTTGCCCTGCCATTCGGACTCATTTGGTACTCACGAATACGCTCGAAAGTACGTTCAAATTCGAAAATGGAATTTCGTAATTAATTGGGGTTGATATCAAAAAGTACAACCTCAAAAGATTTTTACAAAATGAAAATCCTTCATGTCATAACCACCCTATACACCGGTGGGGCCGAGAAATTAATGGTTGACTTATTACCCAGACTCAAAGCTGCCGGCCACGAAGCTGACTTGTGCATTTTTGACGGAAGCCGTACTCCGTTTTATGAAGAAATCACAGCCAAAGGAATCAAAGTAATTGATTTCGGCGTAGGCAATTCAGTATATAATCCCAAGAATATACTTAAACTGCGCAAGTTAGTACGAAATTACGATATAATCCATACTCATAATACTTCGCCTCAATTTTTCGCAGCTTTAGCAAATATCGGAATCGGCAAAAATTTAATTACTACAGAGCATAATACCCACAATCGCAGGAGAAATTTGGCTGGATTCTCCAGTATTGACCGGTGGATGTATAACCAATATCAATCAGTAATTTGCATCTCTGATAAAGCTGAAGAAAATCTCCGTGAGTTTATTAACAATGACACACAAAAAATAAACGTAATATATAACGGAATTGATGTTGCCAAATTTTCTGAGGCCCCCAAAAGTGATGAACTTGAAGCTATAGCTTCTGATGCAAAAAAAGTGGTCATGGTTGCTGCATTCCGGCCTCAGAAAGACCAGCAAACTCTAATCAAAGCCATTCAATATCTTCCTGAAAACTTTCATCTGTATCTAATTGGGGAAGGTGAATGTCTTCAAGAATGCAAGAATCTCACAGAATCCTTAGGTTTATCTGCACGTGTACATTTTATGGGCAGAAGATCTAATATTGGAGAACTGTTAAAAGCGGGTGATTACATCGTAATGTCATCTCACTACGAAGGATTGTCATTGTCTTCCATAGAAGGCATGAGTGTAGGAAAACCATTCTTAGCATCCGATGTTGACGGACTTAGAGAAGTAGTACAGGGATTTGGGGTCCTTTTTCCTCATGAAGATGAAAAAGCTTTAGCCTCTGAGATTCTTAATCTCGATAAGACAAAGGAAGAGTACAATAGAGTTGCAGGCGCATGCTATCAAAGAGCACTCCAATTTGATATTTCAAAAATGGTTGAAGGGTACTTAAACACATACAGAAGTATCTAATTTAATAAACTTTAATCGACAAGACCTTGAAGCCAATCAAAATCATCCGTGCTGTAACTGCATCTCAATCAATAGGATTCTTCAGAGGGTTGATTCCTGAACTTCAGGAATCAGGATATGAGGTAGTTGCAGTATCTTCCGGGGGGCCTGAACAAAAAGATGTAGAAAAAGCGGGAGCCAAGGCTATCACAGTCAATATGGAGCGACATATCTCTCCGATAAAAGACCTGCGCTCTCTCTGGCAAATGATTAAGGTATTTCGCCGTGAACGCCCGGATATGGTTCATTCCATGACCCCCAAGGCGGGTTTGATATGCATGCTCGCGTCGAAAATTACCGGGGTCCCGGTGAGAATGCACACTTTCACGGGTCTCGTTTTTCCGACTTCCACAGGCCTCAAGCGTCGGATATTAATGGCAACTGACTGGCTCACGTGCGCTTGCGCCACACATATCATACCCGAAGGAGAGGGCGTTAAGAGCGACCTTCTTAATAACGGTATCACCCGCAAACCAATCAAGGTTCTCGGCTATGGCAACTGCCGAGGGATTGATCTTGAACGCTTCAATCCTGGCAATGAAGAGCTTAGACATAAGGCGGCAGAAATCAAAGAAGACGGAATATTCACCTTCATTTTTATCGGTAGACTTGTACGTGACAAGGGCATTAATGAACTAGTAGGAGCTTTCAAGCGACTCAACAGCCAATATCCGGCTACGCGACTTATACTGGTTGGTCCCGAAGAACCCGAGTTGGCCCCGCTCCTTCCCGAGACTATTGCAGAAATAAAGAGTAATGGTGCAATCAACGCCGTTGGCGAGCAGTCTGATGTCCGCCCCTGGCTCTTGGCTTCTGATGCACTCGTTTTCCCGAGCTACCGCGAAGGCTTCCCGAATGTCGTGATCGAAGCAGGCGCAATGGGCCTTCCCTCAATCGTTACAGACATCAACGGCTCAAGAGAAATAATTATCGAAGGTGAGAATGGCATCATAATCCCCTCAAAGGATACCGAGGCCCTATACCGCGGCATGAAATCTTTCATCGAGAATCCTGAGGAAACTGCCGGTATGGCGGCCAACGCCCGCGCACTTATCGCCTCCAGATTCGAGCAGTCTTATATCCGCCGCTGCCTCAAAGAATATTATAAAGAAATACTAAGCAATAAGAAATGAAACTATACAAGAGTTTTTTCAAACGGACGATAGACATTCTTGCCTCAGGTGGAGCGTTGCTCGTGTTGTCAATTCCTCTCGCCGCCGTTACAGCCTGGCTCCACTTTGCCAACAAGGGCGCTGGAGCATTTTTCCTTCAGGAGCGTCCAGGTAAAAATGGAAAGATATTCAAGGTTGTCAAGTTCAAGACCATGACCGATGAGCGCGACGCCGACGGCAAACTTTTGCCGGATGAGGTAAGACTTACTAAGGTCGGTAGCTTTGTTCGTTCAACCTCAATTGATGAGTTACCTCAGCTTTGGAATGTCTTCAAAGGTGATATGTCGCTCATCGGACCGCGCCCATTGCTCCCACGTTATATCCCGTATTACACCAAAGAAGAATTACATCGACACGATGTTAGGCCCGGGATAACCGGATGGGCTCAGTGCCATGGACGAAACGATGTTATTTGGGATGAGAAGCTGGCTATGGATGTCTGGTATGTGAATAACATTTCCTTTAAGACAGATATGGACATAATATTCACAACCATCCGGGCGGTTCTTAAACGAGAATCAGTTGAAGTGGCCGGTGTAGAAGCTCTTGATGTATATCGTAAACGGAATGGGTTTAACCCCAATATTAAGTAAAACAATCAAAACACCATATAAATATGAAAAAAGCAATAGTCTTTGGTGCGACTGGTCAGCTTGGTTGCTACAGCGCATTGGCCTTAAAACAAGATGGCTTTGATGTAATAGCCATAGGCCGCCGAAGTTCAGATGGGGGGTTCTTTGCCACCCAAGGAATTAAGTTCATCGGAGGATTTGACATCTCTAAGGCCGAATCATTCGACATGCTCCCGAAGGAGTACTTCGATGCCGTTGTCAATATGGCTGGCACAATGCCGGCCCACGCTGACATGAATATGATGCCCTATGTGCAGAGCATTGTAGTAGGCACAGTAAACCTGTGCAACTGGATGAGAGTTAATGGCTCAAAAAGAATCATCTTCAATACAACTCCGAGCGATGTCGTGGATTACTGGGGCTCTACAGAGCCGATTGACGACGATGCCATTCGTTCGTTCCCTAAAAATGGTAATGACCACGCAGTCTATGCTATCTGTAAAAGAGCGGCAACTGATATTCTTGAACATATGCGAATTGCTGAAGGTTTTGAGCCTTGCGTATTCCGCCACTTTATGGTGTATGGCTGGCATCCTGATGCATACTACTATCTCAACGGAGAGAAAAAGATGCTACCTTGGCGATATATGATTCGCAGATGCATTAACGGAAAGGGCATTGACGTTTATGGAGACCCGACCCGGCTCAAGGAACTGCTTTATATTAAGGATTTTGCCGCAGCAGTTGTACGCGCAGCGAATACCCACATTTGCGGTATCTTCAATCTCCCAGGCTATAAGCCTTATTCCTTGGATGAAATGGTAGACGGTATAATGCACGCTTTTGCGTCAAAGGATGCACAAAAGAAATATTGTCCTGAAATGCCCGATACTCCTCAGATACTGCTTTCAGGCAAGAAAAGTGCGGAAATACTTGGCTGGCAGCCCAAATGGACGTGGGAAGCCGCATGCGAAGACATGAAGCAAGAACTTCTGTCAAATCCCATAGAATTAATGTGGGGCGCAATTGAATCAGAAGATACAATTCACTAATTCGAATGTCATGACTCTAAGCCAATTAGAGAACATTTCCAAGGAATATGGGACTCCATTCTATTTAATGGATGGAGATCAATATCTCAGAAACATCAACTCATTCAAAGATGCATTTAAATCCAGATGCAATCTTGTCTTCGGCTATTCGTTTAAGACTAATTACGTTCCTGCGCTTTGTAAAATAGCCAAAGATGCGGGTTGCTATGCTGAAGTTGTTTCCGAGATGGAATATGCATTGGCCAAACGGATCGGATTTAGAAATATAATCTTCAATGGTCCTATCAAGAAGGAGGGCATTTTGAAAGAAGCCTTGTCCGGCCAGGCAATTGTCAATCTGGATTCGCAGTATGAAATTGACACAGTGCTTCAATATCAAGATGAGCATCCGGAAAAGGAAATATCCGTTGGGCTGCGTCTGAATATTGATCTAACAGATGAAACTGGTAACTCAAAAGTACAATGTGGCTTAAGAGTTGGACGATTCGGATTCACACCAGACATACTGGAGAAAATAATACCTCGATTGAAAGAAAGAGGTATAAAAATAATCTCACTTCATGGGCACACATCTTCTTCTGATCGCGCTGTCGTAAATTACGAAATCATAGTCAGGCAGATGCTCCAGATATGTGGACGTTTCAAGCTTGACGACTTACGATACTTTGATGTCGGAGGCGGCTTCTTTGGCGCTGCGGCAGATGGTGTTGATATAAGCCATAAACCAAAATATGTTGACTATGCCAATTGCATTCTGGATGTGTGCTGCAACAATGAATGGTTCAACAAAATCAATCCGACTATTGTGATTGAACCTGGCGTTTCTGTAACCGCAAATGTGTTCAGTTATGTATCGAAGATATTTCAAGTTAAAGACATCGCCGGACAGAAATTTATAACAACTGATGGTTCCGTATTCGATATAAAGCCAACACTGCATAATAACAATCTGCCACACACATTTTATGCGCACAAGGCCGGGCATGGTTCTATTAAAGCAAATCTTGTCGGTTCTACTTGTATGGAAAAGGACATCATTTTGAAGGATGTTGAAGTCCCGTCATCTATTGATTATGGTGATTTCGTGAAAATTGATGGTGCCGGAGCATACACAATTGCCCTAACCCCTACATTTATCAACTATCTGTCACCTATTATCGAAGTAAAAGACGACAAAGTATTTGTGGTACGAAGACGTCAGACTGTCGATGATATTATTTCCTTATACAACTTAGATGATTAACATTCTCTTTACTTGTGCAGGACGCCGCACATACTTGCTCAAATATTTCAAGGAACAACTTGGTGGCGACGGCCTGATTGTCGGCACTGACATGCGACTCACCGCACCGGCACTTACCGCGGCCGACATTAAGGAGCAGGTGCCAGCGGTTTATGCTCCCGACTACATTGATCGCACCCTTGACATCTGTCGCAGACACGAAATCAAGGCACTTATCAGTCTCAACGACCTCGAATTGCCAATTTTGGCTGCCAACCGTACACGCTTCGAGGAAATCGGAGTCAAGGTCATTGTTTCATCGCCCGAGGTAATTGACATCTGCTTTGACAAATATCGCACAGCAAAATATGTCGAGAGTCTCGGCCTTCAAACACCGGCGACCTACATCAATTATGATGAGGCTGTCAAGGCTATCAACGATGGCATTCTCAATTTCCCGCTTGTGCTTAAGCCTCGTTGGGGCTCCGGCTCTATCGGTATCGAATTTGTCAACTCTATAGAAGAGTTAGTAGAGGTCTATGCCTTATTACTCAAAAAGGTTAAGAAGTCAATTCTTGCAACGGCTTCAACGGGAGCTGAATATATACTGATTCAGCAAAAAATCAATGGACAGGAATATGGCATGGATATAATGAACGATCTGCTCGGAAATAATAGAGGAATCTCTATAAAAAAGAAACTGGCAATGCGAGCTGGCGAGACAGATAAGGCATGTACCGTAGATAGCGCTGACTTAAGATCAATCGGCCAAACAATTGGCAAAAATTTACATCACATTGGTAATCTGGATGTTGATGTATTTGAGTGCGATGGGAAGTATTACGTACTAGAATTGAATCCCAGGTTCGGAGGCGGTTTCCCATTCAGTTATGAAGCCGGAGTCAATTTTCCCGGAGCTCTTATAGAGTGGTTGAAAGGAAATGATATCGATGACAAAGTCCTTCAACCCCGAATCGGTGAAACATATGCAAAATGCGACTATCTCGTCAATATTAAATAATTGAGACGGATCAACGATAGCTAATATAACAATTAATGCATTACCAATGCAGTTTTTATTCGACTAACTACAGAAACAAATTTTTGTAGTTAATATAACTAAAACTATGAGCAACGAACGAATACTCCTCTGCCTCGCTCACATGAGCGGCAAAGAAATGGAATATATAAATGGGGCGTTTGCAGATAACTGGGTGGTGCCTATGGGCCCCAACGTCACCGGTTTCGAGCAGGACCTCGAAAAATCCGTTAATAGCAGAGAAGGAGAGGTGCCTCTCAACAAGAAAGTGGTGTGTCTCTCCGCCGGCACGGTGGCTGTGCATCTCGCGCTCATCGCCTGCGGCGTGAAGCCAGACGACGAAGTGCTTGTGCAGTCGTTCACCTTCTGCGCATCGAGCCATCCATATTACCTATCTCGGTGCAACTCCGATTTGCGCAGGATTTGACCTTCCCTACATGCTCTTCCAACTTTCTGCCGAAGGCAAATGCAAACCGGCCACTATCAAAATCGGCACCTCTACCAAATGGATTTTGGGTGACGTAATAACCCTGGTCGGACGAATCCTATCGTTCAACTTCCACAAAGATGAGCTTGCAAAAGTCCTTAAATTCAGAGGTTTTAATGGATTTGATGACTTTCGTAAAGACGACAAGAAAGCAATTCTTGGTGAGTTCGCCTATTATCTGTCCAAATTGGTAAAGAACAGGAAATTAAACCCTTAAGATATGAGATTAAAATGGATCTTTGATAGGTTTATGGCCCTTATAGGCTTGCTTGTCCTCTGGCCTGTACTCCTTATCGTCGCGATTCTTATAAAGATTAAGATGCCCGGAGGCCCAGTAATTTTTAAACAGAAAAGA
>JAAVFI010000008.1 GCA_014800815.1 Bacteroidales bacterium
GTACTCCAACGCGTGGGCTTCCTTAATGTTACGGTCTACGAGCACTAAGTCAAGCTCGGGCGTGAGGGTCATGAGCCAGTTGATGTAGCCTATGAGTACCTCTGTGGAGTCGGTGTCGGGATAGTCTACGACCTGCACGTTGATGCCGCCGCGACGACGTCGCTGTCGCTCGAGGGTGAAAATGATATTACGTTCCCACCAACGGAGGGAACGGCCAAACCACCGAGCGAATTCTGCGGTTATATCGAGGAAGCGGCGTGACATGATGCCGCGAAGATAGTATGCAGGCTGCGGGAGGTGTGCGGGTAGATGTCGGCGATGGGGAAATGGGCGTGGGAGGAGGGGGAGAGTGTGGGAGGAGTGGGGCGTAGACTCAGGAGTATTTCCTACCCACGCTTCTCTCGCTTCGTACTCTACGTTTGCGGCATGTTCGCCGCAAACGTAGAGTACGGAATCTTAGCGCCCAACGAAGAAGGCGACCGTCATCGTTATCAGGATTACCATCAGAACCACAAGCACGATATACCATGCTGCCGATATTCGCTTGAGATTAAAGAGCACCGATGCGCAGCCCCACGAGATGAGAGCAAAGAGTACGGTGCCTGTCAGCAGAGCCGATAGAGCGCTCCAAAGCATACGCAGATTCACAATGTTATCTGTCATCAGCTCAAAGCCGAGCAGTATATTGTTGCTGTCTGCGAAATAGTAGGAGATCACGCCCGTAAGCACTGCAAGAAAACCAATTAGGCAGGCAAAAGTTATGGTACTCGTCACTATGCCTATGAGACCCAGCAGGCACTTTCCCGCTATCGAAAAGAGGGTATTGAAGAAATTTCCGTCTTCAACTGCCGGAGGTGTCGTGGGCGACGATGCTATGATAGTCTGTCCTACTGTGTCCAGATTCACCGGCTCTCCTTTCATCTGTAGCACCTGGCGCGGTGTTACGGCTGGCGGTATTATCATCCACGCTATCAGGTAGATTACAAAGAGCGGCCACAGCTTCGTGCACAGCGCGAGCACTATGATGAGCAGGCGCATGATGTTGGCATTCCAGTTGAGATAAACGGCAAGACCGCCTATTACTCCGCCAAACACCTTGTTCTTCATATTTCTGTAGAGTTTCTTGCCGCTCGGCACGTTGATAGATACGAAGGGCTTGGTTGCAGTAGCCTGCGGCGCTGCCTCAGAGCAGGTATCCTCCTCCTGAGAGCTTTCCGAGAGGTCTTCGGGGCGACCCATAGTCTCAATCACATTTTCTACATCGCTGAGTACTATCACCGTTTTACCCGTCGAAGTCTTCTCGTTGAAGAGTTCGCGTATGCGGCTTTCGATATCGGCGACTATCTCACCGCCTTCCGAGCCGGTGAATGTTGTCTTTAGTTGCTGTAGGTAATTTTGCAGAAGAATGAATGCATCTTCGTCGATGTAGAAGATTTCACCGTCTACGTTGGTGGGATAAGAGCGTTTCATTTGATTGTAGATTTATTGAGCAAGTGATTGACTGTGAGATTAATTTCGTCCCACGACGCACGAAGCTGATCGAGGAATTGTTGTCCTAAGGGAGTGATGGAGTAGTACTTTCGCGGCGGCCCCGAGGGAGATTCCTCCCAGCGGTAGGAAAGAAGTCCGTCGTTCTTCAGGCGGGTGAGGAGGGGATATAGCGTCCCCTCCATCACTATAAGTTGTGCCTCTTTCATCTCGGTGATGATTTCAGAGGCGTAAGCGTCGCTGTCGTTTAGCAACAGCAATACGCAGAACTCCAGCATCCCCTTGCGCATCTGCGACTTTAGATTGTCAATGTTTGTAGGCATTTTGGATTAGAATATAGATTGTAGTTATATCAGGGGGCTTTGTTTTACGATGCAAAGTTAGATATCTTTATAGTACTATGCAATACAAAGTACCATAAAAATACAAAGCTTTGACAAATTTTAACAATTGAAAAATTCCTCAAACTCCCTCTTAAAACTTCCCGTCTACCATATCTCGGTATATATCAGCGTATTGCTTCACCATGCGCTTCACCGAGAAATTAGCCTCCACATACTCCCGAGCCTCAGCCGCACGGCGAAGGCAGGCAGGGTAGTGGTCGATAACATGAGCAATAGCCTTGGCGCACGTAGTCGGATCGTCGTTGACGAAAGTCTCGGCAAGTCGGCCACTGTCAGCCACTTCCCACGGGCCGCCCCCTTCGGGAACTACAAGGGGAAGCCCTGCAGCCATACCCTCGGCTACAGTCAGTCCGAATCCCTCGAAGCGCGACGGATGACACATCAGATCAAACTCAGCAAGTCGGCGGTATATCTCTTTGCGTGGTAAATTGCCCGTAAAGTTCACGCGGTCCGACACGCCCTCTCTGCCCGCAAGCTCTTTGAGCATTTCCAGGTCGGTACCTTCACCAATAAATGTACATTCCACATCGTATCCGCTGCTAACGAGCTGTGCAATTGCTTGGATTAGAATATCCTGACCTTTTATTTCTGCAATCAGGCGCGATACCTGCACTATCCGCACTCTCTCCGCCGGCTTCCTGTCTCCCCGAACTTTTATAGCTGAAGTATCTATACCATTGCTCACTACTCGTATCTTTGCATTGGGTACACGAGCTTTCACATTTGCGGCTACAGCCTCCGAAATCGCAGCCATATTACTGTCGGCTGCGTATATCATAGGTATATCGAGGGCATGTACCGTAAAAAGAGTTCTCCCCTTCATCACCTTCAGAAGTCCCGTGAGCTTGTGCATGTGCAGATGCACCACATCAGGGCGGCGGCGCAGCACAAAAAGATTCAGTCGGGCCATAAGCAGGAGCGGGGCAGCGCCGGGAGTGCGGTTAAATCGACTTACCTTTACCGACGGAGAAATAGTCTTCATCACCACATCGTTCTCGCCGCGGTTCACTATAAGGATCTCAACTTCATTGCCATTAAGGATTTGCTCGTTCACAATATCGGCAAGCATGGTTTCAGCACCGCCTGTAAGCATCTGGAAGATGATATGGAGAATCTTCATGGTCGATAATTTTTTTTGCAAATGTAGCAATTTTGCACGAACTTTGCATTGTCTTACATGTTGTATCTCTATAATTAGAACCCTTTATAATGAAAAAAGCTGATTCTTCGCCAAAAGCCAAGGCTTTGGCGTACCATAGATATCCTCGGCCGGGTAAAGTTGAAGTAATCCCCACAAAACCGTTTTCTACCCCCGATGATCTCACTCTCGCCTACTCTCCCGGAGTAGCTTTCCCCTGCCTCGAAATCGCTGCCGAGGCAGACAATGTATATAAATATACCGGCCGCGGCAATACTGTTGCGGTCATTTCAAACGGTACTGCTGTCCTCGGACTCGGAAATATCGGGCCTCTGGCATCAAAACCCGTAATGGAAGGAAAAGCCCTCCTGTTCAAGATTTTCGCCGGCCTCGATGCTTTCGATATCGAAGTCGACGAGACCGACCCTGCAAAGTTTATAAGCATCGTCAAGGCTCTTGCTCCAACTTTCGGCGGCGTAAACCTCGAAGACATCAAAGCTCCCGAGTGCTTCGAAATCGAGCAGGGACTCGTAGGGCAGTGCGGCATCCCCGTGATGCACGACGACCAGCACGGCACTGCAGTAATCGTAGCCGCTGCATTCATCAACGCACTCATCGTCCAGGATAAGAAGATTGAAGATGTCCGACTCACTGTCAACGGTGCAGGTGCCGCTGCAATTGCGTGCACAAAACTTCTCGTGAGCCTCGGCGTGCGGCGCGAAAACATCGTGATGTGCGACAGCAAGGGTGCCATTACCACCGACCGCAAGAATCTCAACCCTCAGAAAGCGTCCTTCGCCACATCCCGTCCGGGTATCGTCACTCTCGCCGATGCAGTCCGCGACTCCGACGCATTCCTCGGACTGTCAGTGGCCGACGTCCTCACTCCCGAGATGCTCGCTTCTATGGCTCCCCGTCCTATCGTATTCGCTCTCGCTAACCCCAACCCCGAGATAGCGCGCGACAAGGCTCTCGCCACCCGCGCTGACCTCGTATACGCAACAGGACGCTCCGACTATCCCAACCAGATAAACAACGTTCTCGGCTTCCCATACATCTTCCGCGGTGCCCTCGATACTCGCGCCACCATGATTAACGAGGAGATGAAGCTCGCCGCCGCCCACGCCATTGCGGCTCTCGCCCGCAAACCCGCGTCAAAGGCTGTCCGCGAACTCTACAAAGGTGAAAAACTTACCTTCGGTCCCGACTACATCCTGCCCAAACCCTTCGACCGCCGACTCCTCACCACAGTCCCTGCCGAAGTGGCCCGTGCAGCTGCCGAATCGGGCGTCGCTCTCAAGCCGATAGAAAACCTCGAGGCCTATGGCCGACGACTCAAAAAGTACGTAGCCGACACTGACGAATCGCTCCGCGCCTTCGTCGAGGCTGAAAATTGACAACAGACATACCCCCCTATACTCAAATTGGATCGGTCCCGAGATGGAGGCCGGTCCTCTTTTTTTTCTCTCTCAATCTCAATACATAAAAATAGTTAAAAGGAGCCAAGCTCGTCTGCCATGATTTCGCAAGATTTGTTTTGAATCTATAAGACTATTTTATCTATGAGAAAGAATTCATCATTAGCAGGGCTTGCAGCTCTTGTACTTACCTTTACTTTTTCCGGGGAGGCCTTCGGCCGGGACTATCTCGAGCGCAGCCTTCCGGATGATTGGAATCCTGAAATCGAGGCTTCGGAACTCACCTTCGGCGGAGAATGGTGGAGGTCGCTTAACGACCCTATGCTCGACTCGCTCGTGAGTATAGCCACGGAAACTAACTTCGACATCAATGCGGCAGCAAGACGTATTGAGGTTGCGCGCCAGACTGTGCGCCAGGCTGCTTCGGCCTGGTATCCGCAGCTCGGTCTCGATGCCGGCTGGCAGCGTGCTCAGTCGTCAGGTCTTAATGCCGGCCGCACCGGCAATACTTCGGTATTGTCCTACTTCTCGGCTTCGGCCACTATGAACTGGGAAGTCGATGTCTTCGGCAAAACTGCGGCGCAGGTGCGTAAGGCCAAAGCTTCGCAGGGAGCGACAGTAGCACAGTATAGTGCCGCTTTGCTCTCTATCGAGGCCGAAGTTGCATCTACCTACATCTCGCTGCTCGTTAACCGCCTCCAACTCGAGGTAGCACAGAATCACACCAAGATGCAGGAACACGTGCTCGATATCGTCGAGACCCGTTTCCGCACAGGCCTGGTATCGAAACTCGATGTTGCGCAGGCTCGCACTCTTTACTATTCCACTATCGCTTCGATACCACTTCTTGAATCATCAATCGAGGCAAATTACAATGCGCTCGGCGTTCTTCTCGGCACCGGCCGCGACGGTCTGCCTGCCGAAATCTATGCTCCCCGGGAGCTCCCCGAGCACTATGCCCTCATCCCCTTGGGTGCTCCTCTGAACATTTTGCGTAAGCGTCCCGATATCATTCAGGCCGAGAAAAATATCGACGTTGCCTCGGCTGCTCTCGGCATTGCCCGCAAAGACTATCTGCCGTCGCTCAACCTCAGCGCATCGGTAGGTACATCGGCTCACAATATCGGTGACCTATTCTCCAAGCAGTCGTTTGCCTATTCGGTGGCTCCGACTCTCTCGTGGACAATCTTCGACGGACTGAACCGCGAAAGCTCCAACGCCGCAGCCAAGCAAAATCTCGAAATTGCTGTTGACAACTACAATACTACAGTACTTACCGCCATTGAAGAAGTGCACAACTCCATGAACCGCTACACCGCCACACTCAAGTATATCGACAGCATGGCAAAGGTAGTAGAGAACAGCGAGGAGAGTGTAAATCTCTCGCTCGACCAGTACAAGCAGGGGCTTACAGGATTCTACAATGTAGTGGAAGCTCAGCTCAACTATCTCACTTATCAGAATAGCCTCGTGGAAGCTAAGGGTAACTCCCTCAATGCTTTGGTAGACCTCTATAAAGCTCTTGGAGGCGGTGAATAAATCGGAATAAACAGAAAATAAAAATCCCACTAAATATGAAAAACGCCTATATCCCGGCCTTAGCTGCCATTACACTCGCACTCGCGCTTCCTTCATGCCATAAGTCGGACAAGGAGGAAGACACAGCTCTTCCTCGAATCATGGTGAGTACTCCCGTTATTGAAGATTCTGTAGTAATCTACCGCCAATATCCCGGTGCTATTACCGCCAACCGTGAGGTGCCTCTGGTATGCCTCGTAAACGGTACTCTCCTTCAGAAAAATTATGAATCGGGCGGCCGCGTGAAGCAGGGCGATGTGCTCTTCCGCATCGACGACCACACTTATCGCGATGCCGTTGTACAAGCCGAAGCTGCTTTGGCTACAGCAAAGGCAAATCTTGAATATGCCAAGACACACTATGCCGCTATGGCCGAGGCTCTCAAGGGCGATGCCGTGAGTGAAATGGAAGTAGAGCAGGCCAAGAGTACGCTCGCCACGAGCGAAGCTGCCGTGAAGAATGCCGCTGCAACACTCAGCACTGCACGTACACGCCTTGGATACTGCACGATAACAGCACCTTTCGACGGTATGGTATCTACCAATCTCTTCAGCGACGGTGCATATATTTCGGGCGAAGGTTCTCCCGCGACACTCGCTACTATTTTCGACGACAATACAATGACTGTAACCTTTGCTATCGACGATGCCGCTGCCGACGAAATTCTCGAGGAAGTGAAAGAGGGCAAGCTCGACCTTACCGCCATTCCTCTTATATTCGATGCCGACCTCACTCACAGCTATACCGGCAATTTCTCGTATGTAGCTCCAAAGGTGAATACTTCGACAGGTACTCTCGAGTTTCAGGCAGCTATTCAGAATCCCTACAAGGAGCTCCGCTCGGGTATGTATGTGGCCGTGAAGCTCCCCGTGTCCAACGATGCGCAGGCTCTCCTCGTGCGCGATGCCTCGATCGGTGCCGACCAGCTCGGCAAGTATGTATATGTAGTGAACGACTCCAATAAAGTGGTGTACACTCCCATTACTACCGGCGACCTCGTGTCAGACTCCATGCGCATTGTCACCAAGGGCCTTCAGCCTTCCGACAAGTATGTGACCGAAGCTCTGCTTAAAGTTCGCTCAGGCATGGAGGTGACTCCGATTTCATCAGACAGTACTAAACACTAACAACTCCGGGTATTATGTTCAGCAAATTCTTTATCAACAGGCCGATTTTCGCAACGGTACTTGCGATTATCATGATTCTGGCCGGCTTGCTCACCGTGCGGACTCTCCCGGTTGCCCAGTACCCCGATATCACACCTCCTACGGTGTTTGTTTCAGCTACATATCCCGGAGCTGACGCCAAGACGGTCGCAGAGACCGTCGGCGTTCCTATCGAGGAACAGGTCAACGGTGTGGAGGGCATGATGTATATGAGCTCTACTTCGGGCTCCGACGGATCTTATTCTCTCGAAATAACTTTCGAGAACGGTACAGACCCCGACATGGCTGCAGTTAAGGTGCAGAACCGCGTGGCTCAGGCAGAGTCCGTGCTCCCCGGAGCTGTCAAGCAGCAGGGAGTCTCGGTCAATTCCCGTTCTTCGAACATGATTCTTATGGTGGCTCTCGAGGGCAAGGATAAGGGACGATACAACAGTCTGTACCTTACCAACTATGCACAGCTCAGCGTTGTAGACGCACTTTCGCGCATCGACGGTGTAGGCGGTGTCGACGTTTTCGGCGCCGGTGAGTACAGCATGCGTGTCTGGCTCGACGCCGAGAAGATGCGTGCGCGCAATATCACCGCTTCCGACGTAATGGCTGCAATCTCGAGCCAGAACATGCAGGTGTCGGCAGGCTCCGTGGGTGCTCCTCCTACAGGCAACGGACAGCAGTTTGAGTACACTCTTACCGCTCAGGGCCGTCTGACAGACGCCGATGAATTCGCCAATATAGTAGTGCGTACCGACGACAAGGGAGGCATGCTGCGCCTCAAAGATATCGCTACCGTTGAGCTCGGAAGCCAGACATACTCTGCAAGCTCGAATGTATCGGCTCACGATGCCGGACTTATGGGTATCTATCAGCTCCCCGGTGCTAACGCCATGAAGGTAGCGAAGGCTGTGGAGAAGAAACTCGACGACCTCAAGCAGTATTTCCCCGAGGGGGTAGACTACCGTATCGTGCTAAATACCACCGACTTTGTGAGCGCCTCTATCGACGATGTGCTTGTCACATTCCTTGAGACAACTCTCATTGTGATGATCGTCATTCTCCTCTTCCTCCAGAACTGGCGCGCGGTGATCATTCCTATGCTTACCATACCTGTATCGCTTATCGCCACATTCGCCGTGATGAAGATTATGGGATTTACCCTCAATACATTGACACTCTTCGGCCTTGTGCTTGCCATAGCCATTGTGGTGGACGATGCCATAGTGGTGGTGGAGGACTGTTCGCGAATACTTAACGCGGGCGGTGTATCTCCAAAACAGGCGGCCACCAAAGCTATGGAAGAACTTCAAGGGCCTGTCATCGGCGAGGTACTCGTACTTCTGTCGGTATTTATCCCCACGGCATTTATTTCGGGTATTACCGGCCAGCTCTACAAACAGTTCGCTCTCACTATCGCCGTATCAACGGCATTCTCGGGCTTCAACGCCCTAACCTTTACTCCGGCAATGTGCTCGCTGTTCTTGCGTCCGTCAGGTGGTCAGCCGAGGTTCTTCCTCTACCGTTGGTTCAACAAGGGCTTCGAATGGGTGCGCAATGTGTATAACAGCACCGTCGGACGCCTCCTCCGCAAGCCTGTGCTTGCCATGATAATCTTCGTGGTGATTTGCGGCGCAGCATTCTTCGGCTTCCTCCGCTGGCCGACCAGCTACGTGCCCGAAGAAGATATGGGTTACTTCATGACTTCCGTACAGCTTCCCTCGGGAGCATCTCTTGAACGCACCGACAGCGTGTCGAGCCGTATTCAGCGCGATATCCTCTCCCTCCCTCAGGTTAAGGATGTGGTCCTCATCAACGGTATGTCGATGATGGGTGGCGGTGCCGGCAGCAACTACGCCTCAATGTTTGTAATCCTCAAACCCTGGAAAGACCGCAAGGGCAAGAAGAACGATGTGGAGTCGGTTATCGCTCAGGTAGATAAGATGACTGCCGACGTTCAGGAGGGCATAGTATTCTCTATCAATCCTCCCGCAATCCCCGGTCTGGGTATGACTTCGGGCCTGCAGATGCAGCTCCTCGACATCAACAACCTCGGCCCGACACAGCTCGCGCAGATCGTCGGCGAGATGCAGGCGGAAGCTGCCAAATATCCCGAGCTGAGACAGCTTACATCGCTCTATCAGGGAGGGGTGCCTCAGTACTCGATTAAGATCGACCGCGACAAGGCCAAAATCTACGGCCTCACACTCGAAGATATCTACACCGAACTATCGTCGTACATGGGCACCAGCTATGTGAACGATTTCGTGAAGTTCGGCCGCACTTACGAAGTGCTCGTCAGCGGTGATGAAGCCTCCCGTGCGCATGTGCACGACGTCCTCGACCTCAGCGTGCGCAACGCCGAAGGAAACATGGTGCCTTTCTCAAGTTTTGCCTCGGTCAACGAAGTAATGGGTCAGGCTACAGTGAGCCGATATAATATGTACACTACCGCATCGCTGACAGGTACGGTGGCACCGCACGTAAGTTCGTCGAAGGCTATCAAGGCTATGGAAGAAATCGTCAGCAAGGTAGCGGGCAATTCTGTAAGCTATGCGTGGACAGGCGAGGCTCTGCAGGAAACTCAGGCCGGTACTACTATCGGTATGACGCTTATCTTCGCTATCATCATTACGATTCTCGTGCTCGCAGCTCAGTATGAATCGTGGACCGACCCCCTCGCCGTAGTAGTGACTACGCCTACCGCAATCCTCGGTACAGTACTCGGATGTATGTTCCTCAGCCAGAGCATCAGTATCTACACTCAGATAGGTATTATCCTGCTGCTCGGTATGGCGGCGAAGAACGCTATCCTTATCGTAGAATACGCTATGGACTACCGCAAGGCAGGAGAGCCTGTACGCAAGGCGGCCGAAGATGCGGGCAATGTACGACTCCGACCGATTCTTATGACGGCCCTCGCATTCGTCTTCGGTGTAATGCCTATGATTTTCGCCACAGGAGCAGGCGCCGCAAGCCGTGTATCACTCGGTACGGCTGTAGTATTCGGTATGGCAGTCAACGCGATTGCAGGCACACTCTTCGTACCGAGCTTCTGGGAACTTCTGCAGAATTTCCGCGAGAAGCATCTCTCTAACCTCTTCTCGAAGTCGACAGTCGTGGCTCCGAAGAAAGACGGTCAGGACACTGCCGATTCGATATAACCTAACCTATATTCACTTAGTAAGATTCCCGGTCAGACGCGATGTCAGATCGGGAATTTTTAGTATGACGGGCATGTCATACATCTGTGGTGAAAGTCCACACTGGGCGTAGTTACGACGAACCTTAAAGCGACTTGCAAGTTTAGATGGAGCTACCTGCCGTCGTGTATCTTCGCGGCGTCCTGACGGAAGAAATGCCGCTGAATCAGCAACTCGGCCAGCAAGAGCAAAACCACTGGAGGAGCCAATAGAGACAGCAGGTCGAGATTGAATACCGAAGCAGACATCCCATCAAAGCGTAGCGCTCTGAAAGCAACAGCAAACATCTCGCCGCAATACACTGCAAGAGTTGCAGCTACGAAAAACACGCCGACAACAGCGAGAATGACGTTAGTCCATAAGCGGCGACGGCTGCGGCGAGCTTCGGCAAGTTTCACGGCAGCCATAATCTGCATATTCATACTTGCGGGCGGCTGAGTGCCGCGAGCTGCTATAGCTTTTTTCAGGTTTGAATTAGTCTTCATATTGCGCAGCGAGTTTATTTATAAGTATATACAGCTGTTTGCGGATGCGGTGAAGTCTCACTTTAACGTTTGCCGGCGTCATGTCCATCACTACTGCGATGTCTACCACAGGCATTTCCTCGAAGTAGAAAAGAGTCACCAATGTGCGGTCCTGCACAGAGATCATGTCGAGAGCCTCGGGTAGCGCGCACAGGCGCGTGTCATCCGACTCGAGAAAGACATCGACGGCAGAGTCGGATATTGCCTTCAGTCTCTCCTCATCGACAGCGACAGTCCTTGACGCCACAGAAGCCCTGCACAGATCTATCACGAGCCGGTAGGCCAAAGAGTAGAGCCATGTGCCGAAACTGCAGCGCCCATCGAATCGCGAGAGCCTCGTGAAGGCTCGCACAAATATCTCCTGCACTATATCGGGAGCCTCGACACCGCCGGGGGCGACCTTGCTCACAAGCCCGAAGACACGGGAGGAGTAACGGTCGACGAGTAACCCGAAACTGTCGGTGTCGCCGGAGAGCACGCGATTTATTATTTCTGCATCGGTGAGTTTCACATATTATTAGACGTATTACAGGGTGCCGAGGTTACATCCTGAAGAAAAATTTCGTAGTACATGTAACCTCCGGACATATAAATCCGTCTAAAAGACAGAAACATTAAATAACACTCACATGGATCTAACACCTGTTTTCATTTTCGCAATCATCTCGGTTGCCCTTTACAAAATTCTCCAGCTCTTTGTCTGTCGTCGCGAGCGCCTTGCAATCATCGAAAAAATCAGCGACGGGATTTCTGCGACACGCATATGCGAGATGCTTAAAAATCAGTTCGGAGACTACACGACACTCCGTTGGGGCTCGCTTGCAATAGGTTTCGGCATCGGCATGTTGATTACCGCCATCGTCGCCCTTACCTCCAACTGGGACACTTCAATCCCCCATTTTTACCAATACAGGCAGATGCTTGCCGGCGGTATCATAATACTTTGTGGAGGTCTCGGACTCATAGCAGGCTATATCATAGAATCGAAGCAACGAAAAGACGCAGAAAAATAAGACATAATGATCTTCCGAAACTTAGTATAGATAACGACTGCATTCGAGTCATCGAAGTCGAAGTGCATCTGCAGGGGATTTAAACGGTCCGACTCCTTGCCGCTTTTTCCGAGCGACAGGCCGAGGAGACGTAGGGGAGTGCATACGTGGGCTTTGTAACTATCAGTTGGCAATATCTATGTGCCAACTGATGTAACTGATAATATTTTCGAGCCTTTAACGGTGAAACACTTGTGTAATTTGTTATAAAGTTGTACCTTTGTAAGGTATTATATAAAAATTTCTGCTTATGGCACGACCGATTAAAGAAACCCCCGAACTTCGAGGGAACGATGCGGTGAGATTTGAAACCCTGATCTCTACCCCAAAACCTGTGTCCAAAGAGGAGAAGGAGCGAGCCCGCAAGGCTTATGAAGTAATGAAATCTATCAGCAATTTTCAGTGGTGAAAATTGATTTCAGCAAACTGCGCCAGTTCCAACTCACAGAGGACTCTGACATAAAGCCGTTCAAATGTGCTGATGACGATTTGAACGAATTTCTCTTTGAAGACGCAAAGCATTTTCAAAGAGAACTCATGGCTGTGACTTATTTGCTCGAATATATGGAGCAGAATAAGACCGTAGCCTATTTCAGTTTGCTTGCTGACAAAATTATATTCAATCCTGATGAAAAGGGCGTTTGGAATAAACTTAATCGTAATATTCCAAACTCCAAACGTCGCAGAAGTTATCCCGCAGTAAAAGTTGGTCGCCTTGCTGTGAATGAAAATTATTCCGGTCAAGGTCTTGGTACATTCATACTTGACAACATCAAGTATGCATTCTCTAATGTAAAGCGTCTTGGTTGCCGCTTTATTACAGTAGATGCGCTGAAAACTGCCGTGCCGTTTTATGAACGTAACGGCTTTCAATGTATAACAGAGTCAGACAAGGACGAAGAAACACGCCTGATGTTCTTCGACCTTAAAAATTTCATAACAGAATGATGTCTATGAAATATCAACGGAAGTTCACATGGCGATATGCACACTAACCGTTTTGGTGGTTCATGGTTCACGATGGACGCATCAGTAGGCAAGTCATTCCTGAATAAATCTCTCACTCTCAAACTGTCTGCTACTGACATTTCTCTCTTTGTGCTAAATCATTTAAATTCAAACACTCTCTAAGAAACTTCATAATGATATTTTATCTGGAAGTAAAATTTTTGGCGTATCTTTGCTTTATAATATCCAACACTGTTTCAGTATAACGGTATGTTCATAAAAGACTTTTCTAAACTTTGGTTGCTCTTTGTTATAGTCACTTTATTTAATTGCTCTACAATTAATGGAACCAATATTGTAACCTATGTTGTTTCAGATAGTATAGACCTTTCTTCAGAGAAACTTAAAATGGAATTAGAGAGTTTTTCAAATGGGGATGATAAGGTTAGAATCTCTTTTAAATTGAAAAGTGCCAATGTGCCTTTTACGATTTATGATGCAAGATGGGTGAATTGTGATACAACACTTGTCCCATCCGAACCTTTCTCATTGATTGCGCAAACTAATGAGGTGTCCGGTAAAAACACCGAATGGCACATCTCTCTTGATTTCCCATTCTCTGATACATTTGAAGATGATGATGTTTTAATTCTAAACACTGACAAAGGAATTATAAGATGTCCTACATCGATTACCGGAAAACTAAGAGTAGAGCTGGATCTTCTTCGCAACGACTATGAGAATGCAAAAATGAGTGTGCAGAATACATGGATACTTTTATTTGTTACATTGGCGTCTGTTATTGTTATCAGTGCAATTGTTTTAATTGTTGTCAAGCGAAGGCTTACACGAAAGCAGAGAGAGATTGAAGAACTTTCAATGCTTATTTCGGAGAGAACCAATCGCAACTATGAACTGGAGGCGCAGGTTAATACTCTATATAGCAGTCGGCTTGACACGCTGAATATGTTATGTAATGAGTATTTTGAAAAAAGTGATTCCGAGAAGGTGAAACTTTCGCTATATAATGAAGTTGAAAAACAGATATTGGCTTTACGTGATACCAAAAGGATAGCAGAACTTGAAACGATTGTCAATAAATACATGGACAATATTCTCGCAAAGGTTCGTGAACAGTTGCCCGAACTTACCGGCAAAGATTTGATATTCCTTACTTATCTCTATGCCGGTTTCGCACCTCGGGCAGTTTGTATTTTTACCGATATAAAGATTAAGAATTTTTACAACCGTCGAAGCCGACTTAAGGACCGCATCCTTGAATCAAGTGCACCGGATAAGGAAACTTTTGTTTCTAAAATGTAGTCTTAACTGGATGATTATCAAGGTGAGGAATTGCTAATTTTTCTTCATGTTGATTATCAGGCTATTAGGGACTTAAATGAGGACAGATATTTTGTGATATTTTTTGGTCTGCCTAAATATGGATGCTAATTTTGCGGTGTCAAATCAAAAATAACGTCACATGAAAAAAATCTTTTTAACTGCAGTTTTCAGCCTCGCGGTTTTTGCGGCTTCTGCTGAAATCAAGTTCCAATCTCTCGACAATGTCAAGGGGACTAACGTAGTGCTGGTAGATGAAAACGCTCCGCAAACAGTCAATATCACCGATGCTATTTTATCAAATAATGGTAGCGAGTATCCCGCGAAAGAAATAAGATGCGACGTGGTAAACGGAGTTGCAACCTACAAACTCAAGTTCAAACGACACACCCATTTCAAAGACACTAAAGTAACGCTTACTGTCAATGGGAAAAAAATCACCATAGACATTCTGGATTAAGTTGCGGTGGTAAGCCACACATTCCGATCATCGCTTTAGGTGCTTCGCTTGGCGAAGCATCTAAGTTCACGACTAAAAGGCTTCAACCTCACACTCCTTATTTAACGCCGTGGTCTAAAAGTCGAAGTGCATCTGCAGGGGATTTTCGCGGTCCGACTCCTTGCCGCTTTTTCCGAGCGACAGGCCGAGGAGGCGTAGGGGAGTGCGCACGTTGGCTTTGTCGAGCAGGCTGCGGGCGGCTGTGAGTATTTCTTCAACCGTAGCCACGGGGGAGAATCCCGAGAGGGAGCGGGTGTGGGTGTCGAAGGCCGATGTGCGCAACTTGAGTGTGAGCACACTGCCGTCGAACTCTTTTGTGCTGATGCGTCGGTGCAGTTCCTCGGCGAGCGACGCCAGTATGCCGTCGAGTTCGGCAGGGTCGCTGATGTCGGAGTCGAATGTGCGTTCGCATCCTATTGACTTGCGGACGCGGAAAGCTTCGACGGGACGATTGTCGACGCCACGGGCAAAATCGTAGTACTGTTTGCCGGCTTTGCCGAAGTAGAGCCGAAGTTCGGGTACTGAAAGATTGCGCAGATCGGCGCCTGTGTATATTCCGAGAGAGTGCATCTTGGCAGCTGTCACGGGGCCTACTCCCCAGAAACTTTCCACGGGCATGTGGGCTATGAATTCGGCTGCGCGCTCGGGAGCTATCACGCATAGTCCGTCGGGTTTGCGGTAGTCGGATGCTATCTTGGCGAGGAACTTGTTGAACGACACGCCGGCAGATGCTACGAGGCCGAGTTCGTCGCGTATCGCCTTCTTAATGTCGCGGGCGATGTCGAGTGCAAGAGGGATGTTACGGTGATTTTCCGTTACGTCGAGGAAGGCCTCGTCGAGTGATATAGGCTCGATGATATCGGTATGGCGGTGTAATATTTCGTGAATCTGTGCCGATACCGCCTTGTATACGTCGAACCTGCAGTCGACGAATGTAAGCTGCGGGCACAGCTTGCGTGCTTTGGACGACGACATGGCGGATCGCACTCCGAAGCGGCGTGCCTCGTAGCTTGCCGCGCATACCACACCGCGTCCGTCGGCCTGACCTACGGCTATAGGCACACCGCGGAGGGCGGGATTGTCGCGCTGTTCTACCGAAGCGTAGAAAGCGTCCATGTCGATGTGTATGATTTTGCGAACCATAGTTTGCGGAGAGATTGAAAGAGAGGGTAAAAAAAGAGGCAAGCACTTGATGCGCTTGCCTCTATCGGCTTGATTTTGTAGCGAATCAGGGAATCGAACCCTGGTCTCCACCGTGAGAGGGTGGCGTGCTAGGCCACTACACTAAATCGCCATTTTTCGTTTGCGATGCAAAGTTAAGGCGAAATTTCTGACTGTGCAAGTATTTCGGCTGATTTTAACATTATTTTAGGCTGAGCGATTTGTCAAAAAATAAAGGCAGACGCACTGCCGGGAGCGCGCCTGCCTTTGTAACAGACAATTGGGAATACTTTACTTGGGATTTGCCTGGGTGGTGGTAGGAGTGGCCACAAATGTGGTTGAACCACCGCCGGGCACTTCGTCTTCCGACTCAACAACTACCACTTTCAAACCGATAACCGCAGTGGCAACTTCTTTGTCGACAGCCAGGACGGGAGCCTGAATATCGAGTGAGTGATTGCCGAGGGGAGTGGTGTCGGAGGTAGGAATCTCGATACCGTAGGGTGCGAATACCGAGGTGCCGATGTAGCGGCCGTCCCAGAAATACGCAGCCTGGGTGATTGCGGCTTCCTTGCCTTCCTCACGGTTGGTAACGGTGATGCCGGAGATAGTGAGGGTTTCGCCCTGAACTACATATACGGCACCGTCGACCTTGGTGGCATTTTCTACTTCGACGTTGAAGTCTACGTCGGGGAGGTTTTTGTCGTCGTCGCTGCAGCTTACGAAGGCTAATGCGGGAATAGCGATTAAAGCTGCTGCAAGGAGTTTTTTAATCATGAACTTGAAATTTGATTATGTTAATATTTAGGTTAATTCTTGAATACAAGGTCGTCGCCTTCAACGTCGATTACGATAGGTTGCGACTTGTCGACTTTCTGTGCGAGGATGTCCTTTGAGAGCTGGTTGAGCACCAGACGGTGTATTGCTCTCTTCACGGGACGTGCACCGAATTCGGGGTCGAAGCCTTCGTCGGCGAGGAATGAGAGGGCCTTGGGAGTAATCTTGAGCTCGATGCCCGACGATGCCATGAGCATCTTCTGGATACTCTTGATCTGGAGTCCTACGATTTCTTCGATTTCAGTTCTGTTCAGCGGTGTGAACATGATGATTTCGTCGATACGGTTGAGGAACTCGGGACGGATCGTCTGCTTGAGCATGTCGAGCACGGCCTCCTTGGTCTTCTCGATGGTCTCAACACGGTTCTGAGGCGTAATCTTGGCGAAGTTGTCGCGGATGAGCGAAGAACCCATGTTTGAGGTCATGATGATAATGGTGTTCTTGAAGTTGACGTTGCGGCCCTTGTTGTCGGTAAGGTGGCCGTCGTCGAGCACCTGAAGGAGGATGTTGAATACATCGGGGTGAGCCTTCTCGATTTCGTCGAAGAGCACTACGGAGTAGGGTTTGCGACGAACCGCTTCGGTGAGCTGACCGCCTTCATCGTAGCCTACGTATCCCGGAGGCGCTCCTACGAGACGCGACACTGAGTGTTTCTCCTGATACTCGCTCATGTCGATACGGGTCATCATGTTCTCGTCGTCGAAGAGGTATTCGGCGAGAGCCTTTGCGAGTTCGGTCTTACCTACACCGGTGGTACCGAGGAAGATAAACGAACCGATAGGACGCTTGGGGTCGTTGAGGCCTGCGCGGCTTCGGCGTACGGCATCGGCAATGGCGGTGATAGCCTCGTCCTGACCGATTACGCGGTCGTGGAGTTCTTCTTCGAGGTGGAGGAGTTTCTCCTTCTCGCTCTGAACCATCTTGTTGACGGGGATACCTGTCCAGCGCGATACTACGTCGGCGATGTCTTCGGCATCAACTTCTTCCTTGATGAGCGATTTCTCGCCCTGCATCATCTTGAGCTGCTCCTGAGTGGTCTCGATTTCTTTCTGCTTCTCGGCGATGCGGGAGTAGCGGATTTCGGCCACGCGGGCGTAGTCGCCTTCGCGTTCGGCTTTCTCGGCCTCGAAGTTGAGCTGCTCTATATCAATCTTATTCTGCTGAATACGGTTGATGAGGTCGCGCTCGGCCTGCCACTTGGCGGAGTATTCTTTCTCCTCCTCGCGGAGTGAGGCAATTTCGTGCTCGATTTCGCGCACTTTTTCGTCCTGACCTTCGCGCTTGATAGCCTCGCGTTCGATTTCCTTCTGGGCTATACGGCGGGTGATGTCGTCGAGCGCCTGAGGCACGGAGTCGATTTCGAGTTTGAGCTTAGATGCAGCCTCGTCGATAAGGTCAATGGCCTTGTCGGGGAGGAAGCGGTCGGTGATGTATCGCTCCGAAAGCTGCACGGCTGCAATAATCGCCTCGTCGCGGATACGCACTTTGTGGTGATTCTCGTAGCGCTCTTTAAGACCGCGGAGGATAGCGATAGCGCTGGTCTCGTCGGGCTCGTTGACCATTACTTTCTGGAAACGGCGCTCGAGAGCCTTGTCTTTTTCAAAATATTTCTGGTATTCGTCGAGTGTGGTGGCACCGATGCTGCGGAGTTCGCCGCGGGCGAGAGCAGGCTTGAGGATGTTTGCTGCATCCATTGCGCCTTCGCCTTTACCGGCGCCTACGAGGGTGTGGATTTCGTCGATAAAGAGGATAATCTCACCGTCGGCACCCGTCACTTCGTTGACGATAGCCTTGAGTCGTTCTTCGAACTCGCCTTTGTACTTGGCACCTGCCACAAGGGCTCCCATGTCGAGCGAATAAATCTGCTTAGTGCGGAGGTTTTCGGGCACGTCGCCGCGAACGATGCGGTGTGCAAGACCCTCTGCGATAGCTGTCTTACCTGTACCCGGCTCTCCGATAAGCATAGGGTTGTTTTTGGTTCGGCGGCTGAGAATCTGGAGCACGCGGCGGATTTCTTCGTCACGGCCGATTACGGGGTCTAGCTTGCCTGCGCGGGCGCGTTCGTTGAGGTTGATAGCGTACTTTGAGAGAGCGTTGTAAGTTTCCTCAGCGCTCTGGTCGGTTGCTTTCTTGCCCTTGCGGAGTTCCTCGATAGCCGATTCGAGTTCCTTCTTGCCGAGGCCGGCATCCTTGAGGATGGTGGCTGCGGGAGAATTTATCTCGAAGAGAGCAAGGAGCATAGCTTCAAGAGTCACATATTCGTCGCCCTGCTTCTTTGCAATGTCGAGCGACTTCTGGAGTACGTCGTTCGAAGTGCGGCTGAGGTAGGGTTCCTGACCTGAAACTTTGGGCAATTTAGCAATTTCTGCGTCGACAGCACGTGTGACGTTGGCGGGGTTGGCTCCTATCTTCTGGAATATGAACTTAACCACCGATTCTCCCTCGTCAATCACACCCTTGAGGATGCAGACAGGTTCTACAGCCTGACTTCCGGCACCTCGGGTAATCTCGACGGCCTTCTGTATGGCTTCCTGCGATTTTATTGTAAAACTGTTGAAATTCATATCTCTGGGGGATAATAGATAAATGTTCGTGTTGTTATTTTCTTGTTACTGATTTTTTAACAACTCCGCGAGGGCTTTTGTTTAGCCCTGCGAGCGGTTTTGTTTCATTATATATTTTGCAATATGTATGCCAACCGCTGACAATGGCAGAAAATTGTCAGATTTTTAAGAAAAATGAACGTATTGAAGTCTTATTTAAGTAACTTCGTGTGTGTGATGCTTGCATCAGATGAATAATTTGAGTAACTTTGTAAGTTAAATAAGTTGATAATGTCAGTTTCCAATATAGTAATAAAAGGTGCCCGCGTCAACAATCTCAAGAATGTCGACGTGGAGATTCCGCGCAACGAACTTGTAGTAGTCACCGGGCTTTCGGGTTCGGGCAAGTCTTCTCTTGCCTTCGACACTCTGTATGCCGAGGGCCGCAGACGATATGTGGAGAGTCTTTCGGCTTACGCGCGCCAGTTTATGGGCAAGCTCCGCAAGCCGGAGTGCGACTTTATACGCGGTCTGCCGCCTGCCATAGCCATTGAGCAGAAGGTGAATACACGCAACCCGCGCTCTACCGTGGGTACGTCGACCGAAATTTACGACTATATGCGTATGCTTTTCGGACGCATCGGTCGTACTTACTCGCCTGTGAGCGGCGAACTTGTCAAAAAACATTCGGTTGAAGATATACTTGCAGCCGCACGCAGCTATCCCGAGGGTACGCGCGTGGCAGTCACGGCTCCTATCCGTCTGCCCGAAGGCCGCACTCTTGCCGAGCAGCTCGGCATATATGTCAAGGAAGGCTACTCGCGAGTGGTGGATGCGGAGAATAATTTCATAGATATTTCAGAGTATGATGCCTCGGCGGGTGTCGTGCCCGAATTGCTCATCGACCGCCTCTCGGTGGCTCATAGCGGCGACGAATTCTCGCGCCTTGCCGACTCGGCGGAGACTGCCTTCTTCGAGGGGCACGACGAGTGTACGCTTATAGTCTGGACTCCTGAAGGCGAGGTGGTACGACATCCGTTCTCGAAGCGATTTGAGGCCGACGGTATTACTTTTACCGAGGTGTCGGAGCAGATGTTCAACTTCAACAATCCCATGGGCGCATGCCCCGTGTGCGAAGGCTTCGGACGCACTCTCGATATCGCCGAAAATCTTGTGATACCTAATGCTGCTCTGTCGCTTTTCGACGGTGCCGTAGCACCCTGGCGCGGCCCGTCGTCGGCAAAGTGGCGCACCGATTTCATACACAACGCCAAGGATTTCGATATCCATACTCCTTATAACAAGCTGTCTGCTGCCCAACGCAAGCTGCTCTGGGAGGGCGACGGCAAGAAGGTGCGAGGCATCAATGACTATTTCGACGAGGTGGCATCGCGACGTGCGGCCATTGAGTTCCGCATGATTCTCGCCCGCTACCGAGGCAAGACCACATGCCGTGCCTGCGGCGGTACACGTCTGCGTCCCGAGGCTTCGTATGTGAAAGTCGGAGGGGCTACAATCACCGAACTTGTCACCCTTCCGGTGAACCGTCTGCTCGACTGGTTCAGGGCTCTTGAGCTTGATGAACGCGATTCCAAGATTGCAGAGCGTCTTCTCACGGAGATAACCAAGCGTCTGACTTTCCTCGTGGATATCGGTCTCGGCTATCTTACGCTCGACCGCCTGAGCAATTCGCTGTCGGGCGGCGAAAGTCAGCGTATCAACCTCGCGACCTCGCTTGGCAGCAGCCTCGTGGGCTCGCTGTATATTCTTGACGAACCGTCTATCGGGCTGCATTCACGCGACACCGAGCGCCTTATCGGAGTACTCAGAAAGCTTCAGAAACTCGGCAACACCGTAGTGGTGGTCGAGCACGACGAAGATATAATGCGCGCCGCCGACCGTATAATCGACGTCGGTCCTGCCGCCGGTACGGGTGGTGGCAACATCGTTTTCCAAGGCAAGCCGTCGGATATCGTAGGAGCTTCGGATAGCTTTACTATGAAATATCTTACCGGCCAAATGGGTATCGACGTGCCTGCGCACCGCCGTCCCTGGCGCGACTATATACGCGTAAACGGTGCCACGGAGCATAATCTCAAGGACGTTACGGTAGATTTCCCCCTCGGAGTAATGACTTGTGTGACAGGCGTAAGCGGTTCGGGTAAGTCAACTCTCGTGCGCGACATCCTGTGCCGTGCGCTTACCCGCCAGTATCTCGGCGAGGGCGATGCGCCGGGCGCTTTCACCGGCCTTACAGGCGATATCAAGCGAATGTCGGGAGTGGTGTTTGTCGATCAGAATCCTATCGGCCGTTCATCGCGTTCAAACCCCGCCACTTACCTCAAGGCCTACGACGAAATCCGTACACTTATGGCCTCGCAACAGGCTGCGAAGCAGATGGATATACCGGCAGGCTACTTCTCATTCAATGCCGAAGGCGGCCGATGCGAAGCCTGCAAGGGCGAAGGCCATATCACGGTAGAAATGCAGTTCCTCGCCGATGTGACTATTGAGTGCGAAGAGTGCCACGGCAAGCGCTTCAAGCGCGATGTGCTTGAGGTGAAGTACCGCGACAAAAATATCTACGATATACTTGAGATGACGGTGGACGATGCCATAGACTTTTTCGGTCAGGGCGACGGTGCGACCGAAAAGCGTATCGTGCAGCGCCTCAAGCCTCTCCACGATGTCGGCCTGGGATATATCAAGCTCGGCCAGTCTTCGTCGACGCTCTCGGGCGGTGAGAACCAGCGCGTGAAGCTCGCCTACTTTCTCGCACAGGGCAAGGCGCAGCCGCAGATATTTATTTTCGACGAACCTACCACCGGACTTCACTTCCACGATATCCACCTGCTCCTCAAGGCATTCGACGATTTGATAAAACTCGGACATACCTTGATTGTGGTAGAACACAACCTCGACGTGATAAAGTGTGCCGACCATATAATCGACCTCGGCCCTGACGGCGGCGACGCAGGCGGTACTATAGTGGCTACCGGCACCCCCGAAGAAGTTGCGGCCAATGACAAGAGTGTCACCGGCCGCTTCCTGAAAGATAAACTTTCGTAAGCCTTATAAGTAAGTCATGAAAATTATTTTATATCAACCTTTGAGTAGTTAAGGCAATCTTCGTGCTTGTTCATCTGTCGTTATGGAGCCCCATAACTCCTTCTTCGCAAGTACGAATCTCGCTCATAACTACTTCAAATTTTAATATAAACTAATTTACATGACTTACTTAGCTTAAATATCTTATCTGAAATCAGAATCTGTACCCGAGGCTGATTGCCACGGTGTTTCTATGGATTCTGATTTTTTTGTCTTTATCGCCGTAGCTGGCAAGCGGTGTGAACGCTATACCTGTAGTGAGGCCCACATAGTAGCTGTCGGCAAAAGTGGCTCCGAGGTGTATTCCCCAGAGAGCATCCACGTGTTCCCAACCGTGGTCAAAGAGATTAATCGTCTTGTTCGGAACTATCTCGGGAGCGCTGAAATTGGGGAGCAACTTCTGGCGAGCGGATATATTTACGTTTATCCACGGGCCTGTAGACACGTCAAGGTCCACGAAATCACCTACATTGAAAGAGTAGCCTACTGTCAGCGGCACTCTGATGCCGTACATATTGGCTGCGCCTTCGTAGTAGTATGTATCATCGAAACTTACAAGGTCTTTCGACGACATGGCTGTGTAGTTGAACAGTAAACCCGGTTCGAAATAACAACTTTTGGGCAGCTGCACACGGTAGTATGCACCAAGGGTAAGGCCCGCGCCTGTCTTATATATAGACGACGCACCCGTAGGCACCGTCACTTCCATAGCCGCATGTATGCCAAGTCCTGTCGGCAGTTGTGCCGCTGCTGAAGCCGATAGCATCCCTGATAGGGCGAGAGGGAGAAGGATTTTAGCTTTCATAGATTGAATGTTTCTTATTAATACATTCAGCCGGCTCACATAGTTTGCGGCAACGGCGATTTTTTTTGTCGGGAAAACACGGTGTTCTGTCGATTATAGTTTTGATTTTAGGCAGATAGTGGTTATTTTTGCAAAAAATACCGGAACTGTGAATCATATATCATCGCATGATGCAGGGCGCCGTAAGGTGGTGTCGACTGCTACACATGTGCTTTTCATTATCATCATCTTCGTGCTGCCCGAGCTGCTTATGGCTATGGCATTGCCACGACGCGGCTCATTCCTGATGATGCCGGGCTTCTATGGTCGCAACCTGTTCTATATCTGTGTATTCTATCTCAACTATTTCTATATAGTAGATACTACTTTTGCACACCGTCGTGGCCGAAAAGTTGTACCTTTTGTAGTCATCAATCTTCTGCTGCTTGCGGTAGGGCTGATGTTGAGCTACTATCTGGCGCGTGTGATGCCTTATGGGCCGAAACATCACGAACCGAGCACGCTCAAGTCGTTCAGTTTCCTTATGCGCGATGCCGTGATGATAATTCTCACCATAGGTCTTGCCGTAGCTCTCCGCCTTTCGGCCCGTATGCAGGATATCGACAATCAGCAGCGCCAGTTGCAGTCGGAACAACAGGCTACCGAGCTCGCGAGCCTCAAGAGTCAGCTCAATCCGCACTTCCTCTTCAATACGCTCAATACCATTTATGCACTTATCGACGTCGCACCCGACGATGCCCGCAAAGCAGTGCACCGTCTGTCGGGTATGCTGCGGTATGTGCTCTACGAAGATGTGAAGTTTGTGAGCCTGACACAGGAGGCCGACTTCATACGCAACTATGTGGAACTCATGCGTCTGCGTATAGCATCGCGACCCGTCAGTGTCAATATAGATCTCGACGGGAAAGGCGATGTGCAGGTGCCTCCGCTCCTGTTCATCCCTATTATCGAAAATGCTTTTAAATACGGAATACTCGATTCTTCGGGCAGCCCGATAGAGCTCTCGCTCGTAGTGCGCGGCGATAGTATCTGCTGCCGCACCGTCAACGCTATTGCCGGCGAGCGTGAACAGAGCGATGAAAAGAATTCAGGCATCGGACTTGCCAATCTCCGCCGCCGACTACACCTGATCTATGGTTCGAGAGCTTCGTTTGTCACCCGTAGCTCCGGCGGTATATTCACGGCGACGCTCACCATTCCTCTCCAAATCGAAAAATAATGACTCCTCAGAATACAACATCGACAAAGCTCCGCTGCCTGGTGGTGGACGATGAGCCCCTGGCTGCCAAACTGATAAGCACTTACGTAGAGCGTACGCCGTTCCTCGAACTCGTGGCCGAGGTATATACTGCCGAAGATGCCATAGCGCATCTCCGCGGCAGCGATATCGACCTTGTTTTTCTCGACATCCACATCCCGCGCCTGTCGGGCCTCGAACTCGCACGCCTCGTGCCCGAGCGCACGCGCATAGTGTTTACCACGGCGTACTCCGACCACGCCGTCGAAGGTTTCCGCGTGAATGCCCTCGACTATCTTCTCAAGCCGGTGAGCTACGAGGAATTTCTTGAAGCGGCCTCGCGCGGACTGCGTCATGTGGCAAAACCTGAGACTGTATCCGTAGTCGAGACGCGCCCTGCCAACCGCGAGTTTCTGCTCGTAAAGAGCGAATACCGACTTCTGCGCATACCTCTCGACGATATTCTGTATCTCGAGGGACTCAAGGATTACGTGAAGATATTTCTTGCATCCGACTCCAAGCCCGTTCTCTCGCTTATGAGCATGAAAGCCGTGGCCGAGGAGTTGCCTCAGCCGGCTTTTATGAGGGTGCACCGGTCGTTCATTGTGAATGTAGACAAGGTGCGTGTGCTTGAGCGTAATTCAGTGATTATCGGAGGTCGCTGCATCCCTGTGAGCGACAGCTACCGTCCCGATTTCATGGAGATTATTATGGGCAATCGTCACGACTGACGCTTGTAGAGCGCCGTCATAGGCAGGCCTACGAAGAGTGCGCCTCCCACGATATTTCCGAGTGTGGCAGGCAGCAGATTTGCAGTGAACATCTCCGAAATTCCTATCGGCGCGCCCTGCATCATGGCAAGGGGGATGAAGAACATATTGGCCACGCAGTGCTCATATCCGAGGGCTACGAAAGCGAATACGGGAATCTCGCAGGCAAGCAGTTTCTCGCCCAAGTGACGACCGCTGAGCGCGAGCCATACGGCAAGACATACACACCAGTTGGCTCCTATACCTTTGAGAAATACCACCCACGGCGATGCCGAAACTTTGGCCATGCCTATGCGGCATACAGCGTCGGAGTAGGGTTGGGCTGCCGTGATATCGGTAAGATATACAAGAAAATAAGCCACGATAAGCGCACCCGCGAAGTTGGCGCACCATACCAGTATCCAGTTTGTGGCTACTCGCAGAGGGCTTATAGAGCGCGATGCCAGCGGCGGCATGAGCAGGGCGTTGTTGCCTGTGAAGAGGTCGGCTCCAAGAATTACTACGAGCATAAGTCCAATGGGGAATACGGCGCCGCTGAGCAGGCGCTGTATGCCCGGATTCTCTGCCGTAATGGTAGGGAAGCCAAAGCCTATAATAATGGAAAGCACGCCTCCGAGAGCTATGTAAGCTCCGGCAAGCGTGCTTGATAATGCGAAATTGAAGGCCGGACGATTCGCCGCGGCTTTAGTTAATCCTGCCTGGTGTGCGGCAGTTAGGGTCTCGGCGGGTGTTCGAACCGGCATATCAGTCTTGTCTTGCTTTTTCGTTATTGTTTCGTATTCCTTCTCTTTGTGTGCGGTGGTGCCTTACGAGGCGCTGAGTGAACGAGCGCTCGGCAGCACGCAATTTCAGAAGCTGACGGGGCGAGAGAATTTCTTTGAAGCGGTCGAAATACTCCATTTCCACCTTGCCTTCACGTTCTTTCTGGCTGTAGACGGCATTGGCTGCCGCCTCGATTTCTGTCTGTGATGCGTCCTTGCTGGCCTCGACACGCTTCTCGAGGTCGCGTGTTTCGGTAGAAATCTGCTGCAGACGGTCGTCCATTTCGTCGTAGACGGTGAAGAACTCTTTCTGCTGCTCTTTTGTGAGATTTAATTCTTTAGCGAGCACTTCGTGCTTATAGCCGCGGAGCTCGTTGAAGAATCTGTCGCGACGGTTCTCCGGAGAGTCCTGAGCCGAGACGGCGGCGGGGAAGATTATTGCCAGAATGGCAGCGATAACTATTCGCCGTAGGGTGATGATCATAGGGAAACGTATTTATTGAGGAAGTATATAATCCGCATCAGATTCGGGCTCGGTGAGGAAGCTCTCAAAATATGTCTCGTCGTCGAAAGTTTCGTCGTCGAGCATTTCATCTACTATATCCCATGAGTTGACATCGTCGTAGATGTAGTCGAGCACGAACGAATCATCCGACAGCGCGTTTGCAAGTACGGGGTTATCGGAGAGGGGAGTGAGCTGTCCGGCGCCCGATAGGTTTGTGAAGAGCTGCATCATGAGCCAGATACCGGCAAACATTGCGGCCATATATACATACGGCCTCACTTTCTGCCAGAACGAACGCACCTCGGCAACTTCTGCCCGAGTAGAGCTTTCAATCTCGGGACGTTCGGGAAGCATCTCGGCCATGCGTGTGGCGAAGTTCTCGAAGTAACCTTCCGGTACCTCAAGGCCTGCCGACGGTCGTTTCAGCCCCAGCTCCTGAGCTTTAGCTAATATGTCGTTGTTTTTTGTTGCCATGATTAAATTCCATATAATACATAGATAGAAAGAAGTGCGGAAGGTTTAACCGAGCCGGTCGAAAAATTGTTCGATTTTCTTTACCGCAAGGTGGTAGGAGGCTTTCAAGGCACCTACCGATGTGCCGAGTATCTCCGACATTTCTTCGTATTTCATGTCATCGAAGTACTTCATGTTGAACACAAGGCGCTGCTTTTCGGGGAGTGAATCTACGGCCTTGCGCAGATTTTCAGCCAGAGCTTCACCGTCGGGGCTCTCGTCGGCTGTCAGTCCTCTGAGTTCCGAGGCTTCGTCGGCCTCGATTGAGACTGTGCCCCTGCGCTTTTCTTTCTCTAAGAACGACAGGCTCTCGTTGATTGCTATCTTGTAGAGCCACGTGGTGAGGCGTGCCTCGCCTCTGAAATTCTCAATCGACTGCCAGGCCTTCATAAATGTATTCTGCAGCAGGTCGTTGGCATCATCGTGAGAAGGTACCATGCGGCGTATCTGCCAGTAGAGGGGTTCGCTGTACAGCCGTATCACCTCGTTGAATGCCGAACGCACAGTCTCTGG
The DNA here is from genome assembly GCA_014800815.1 of Bacteroidales bacterium. GTDB lineage: Bacteria > Bacteroidota > Bacteroidia > Bacteroidales > Muribaculaceae > CAG-873. Next base: position 27,501 of record JAAVFI010000008.1, read on the forward strand.
CTCGCGTAGCTGTGCCGTGAGTTCTTCTATCTTTTCCGGTTTAATGTTCGCCATACTGTGGGGTGAATTTCAATGTCCAAAGTTACAAAATTTTTCCCAAATAGAGAAGACGTGGGCGCCAAAGAGTCTTTCAAAAGCCTTAAATACTGTCTATAAACATTAAATAAACTATAAATATGTAGTTAAATGTTAAACATGAATTTGTTAATGCGCAGATAATTAAGTATTTACGATTTTACACTAATTTCGAGGCGATTCAGGTACTTGCACAAACAAAAATACCTCCCTAACTTTGCAGTGCAAAAAATAGCAGATACATAAGATCAGATGTTGTGAAACATCCTCGTTGTAAAAGACTCAACTTTACGCAATTATCTAACACAATGTCTATAGGACAACTGTTTAGGCTGAGTAATTCAGCGCAAGTACCCGTTCCAAGTGTGGCACGGGTACTTTTGTTTTATGATTAAAGTGAAGTATGCTAAAGACTTTTAGACGTTGAAGATTGGTTATCGAGATTTTAAGTCGAAGAACATAAATCGAGTTTTTAGAGGTTCTTGCGGTGATAATTCCAGAAAAGTTCTTTCTTCGTCTTCTGATTTATACAAAGGTTTAAAACCATTTTTTTTGTAGAAATGTATGGTTTTATCATTGTTATACGCATCAACTACAATGAACCGACACCCGGTTTTATTGTCTGTAGATTTAAACCACTCTTTTACATAATCAATAATCTGACTTCCGATTTTCAAACCTTTACCGCGATATAGGGTGGAGACTCCAAGACGTCCTATAAGCACTGCAGGGTAATTTATACCACGTTTAGTATTTATAACGGAGCGCTGAAGTCTGTTGAGGGCAGATTTTGCAATAAGTTTCAACTTTACACTATCATTGGACAGTGTAATCATTCCTAAAATTTCTTTAGGGTCAGATTTGTTGACCCAAGCGTAAGTTTTGCCTAACAGTTCTGAGTCGTAATGTAAGGCTACGTTGGTGAAAAAATCATCTAAATCATTATCCTCACAGCAAAATGGAGTGCAGAATGCCGCTAATTCTGCTGTATAGGGAACTTTGACTGCATCTTTTGAAAGATCAAAATTTAGAGATTTATTCATCCTTTCTTTCCAAATAACTGTTGATAGAATTCCCGAGATTTGCGTTCAATTTCTCGGAGATATTCTTCGCGCTCAGGAGATAGGCGAGGAGTTGGATTCTGTGCATTTCTTTCTGCCTCTTCAAAAAAGATACGGGCAGATTCACCGGTAAGAATTGGTGAAGAGTTGATTGTCATTGCCATAATAATATACTTTTAGACTACAAATATACTACTATATAACATATTGCGCAAAAAAATTGCACAATATTAATTAGTATTACCAAAAAAATCGGTGGTGCTTGCGGTAAAAGTAGAGCAGGGCGCGGGTGTGAACGCGGGCGCCGCGTGAAAGAAGCGAGGAGGTGGTGGCGCGCTGCCAGTCGTGGACTATGGAGAGGGTGGGGATGTAGACTACCTTCTTGCCGGCGGCACGTACACTCATGCAGAAGTCGGCATCCTCGGGCCCGTAGAAGATGTTTTCGTCGAGGCCGCCCGACGAGCGGTAGATTTCGGCATCGAACATCTGGGCTGCCCCGATTACGTAGAATGGTTCGACGGGTGTAGCGGGTACGCTACGGGCTATCGACGATTTCCGTTTTCCTGCAATGATGTTGGAAAGTTTGCTGAAAATGCCGGGGTAAGGGCGGAAACTGCTCTGGACGTCGCCCTGAGGACTGATGAGCCGGGGAGCGACAAGACCAACGTCGGGATGCTTGTCAAGGTATTCCGAGAGTGCTTCTATGGCGTCGGGGCTTGCTACGGTATCGTTGTCGAGTATCATCAGCCGACGGCCTCGGGCGAGGGATAATCCTCTGTTGCGGCCGCCTGCCACTCCGTAATTTTTATCGAGCTTGAGAATGCTTATGGCAGGGAATTCGGCTTTCACCGATTCCGACGTCCCGTCGGTCGAACCGTTGTCGACAAGTATTATCTCGCGTCCCGGGCGCTCCAGAAGCCCGTAGACAGAGCGGATGCAGCGCAGAGTGAGCTCGCGCTGATTGCATGTAAGGATTACGAGCGAGATATCCATAGCGAGGTATGGATTTTTAGCCGAAAAGCTTTATCTTGAGAGCTTTAAGGGCGTGGGTGAATTCTCCTACCGAGCGGAAGCGGCCAAGCTGGCGCGCTATGAACCAAGGCGAAAGGAAGTAGCGCAGATTGTTGGTGAAGAGCAGGCGCTCCATTTCCTTGGCACTGAGGTGCGGCAGGTTGAGAATAGACTCACGCTGCACGTCGGTAGGCACATAGTCGTCGGTTTTGAGCCAGCCGTTTTCCTTGCAGATTTTGTAGAACTCCGTGCCGGGGAAGGGCGAAACGATGTTGAACATCACCTGGTCGACGCGCAGTTTCTGAGCCTCGCGCAGTGTGTGAAGCACTGTCTCGCGGGTCTCGAGGGGGCTTGAGCCTATGAGTACGTTCAGTTTGACGGGCACATCGTACTTCTTGAGCAGCTCCACGGCGCGGTAGATATCCTCGGCAGTCTCACCTTTCTTGATATACTTCAGAATTTCGTCGTTGAACGACTCTACGCCGATATCGACATAACGGCAGCCGCTCTCGCTGAGCATGCGGGCTATCGGTTCGGTGATAGCGTCGGCACGAGACTGACAGCCCCAAATCATGCCGTATTTCTTCATGATACCGCACAATGCGGCAGTGCGGGTCTCGTTCCAGATGAAGTTATCATCCATAAATCCAATGGCTTTGTAGCCTTGGGTGGCGAGTTCCGCAATTTCTTTCTCCACACTCTCGGGCGAGCGGAATCCAATAGTCGGTTTGTGGCCGTGCTCGCCGCGGAATTCTATCTCACGGGCGAAAGTGAGCGACGAAGGCACGCAGTAGATGCACTTATAGGGGCAGTTGCGCGAAGTCACTACCGTGGTATAGGGGCCTTGCTTGAGCTTCGGATTGTGGTACATGGCCTCTCCGAGCAGGTGGCGGGCAGGGAAGGGCAGAGCATCGAGGTCTTTAATGAGGGGGCGGGGCGGATTGTTGACAATCTTGCCGTCGCGCATCCACGAAATACCCTTGATACCATCGGGACTTTCGCCGCGCGAAAGGGCTTCTACAAGTTCTTTGAGCGATTCCTCAGGCTCGCCGCGTACCACAAAAGTATTGGCATCGGGTATGCAACGGGCGGTGAAGTGCGTCGGGCCGGGGCCGAGAAGTATCACCTTTGCATCAGGGCGATGACGGCGGAGAACTTCTATGGCGTGAAGGTCGGTGGGAATGGAGAGGTTTACAGTCCAGAAAATGTAAATATCAGAGTCGTCGCCCGCAAAAAAACTTTCGAATTCCTCGGCTGTCGTCTTGTGATAGACGAAGTCGTGGTAGCTGATTTTGTTTGCAGGATTCTGCTCGAGTACGGCAGCTGCGGTGAGCTCGTAGATGTTGGGCGCGAGGTAAACCACGCGTGTACATCCTGCGGTGCGCTCTGCGGGCTGGCGGTGATCAAAGCAGGGAGGGACAACGAATGATATTTTCATAATTTTATAATTGGCTGTCTATATAACGCCGACGCTCCTATATTATTGCGTACGCACCACTTTCATGCCGCAACGTGCGCAGTCGAAGTCGAGGCGGTATAGGCCCGACTTGTTGCGCAGGAAGAGTGGAGAGGGGAGGGCCTTTGCGTTCTTCTCTCGAAGACAGGCGCCGAGTTCACGGCGTATGCAGTAGCGTGTAGTCATCACCGTAAGGTCGTCGCCCGCATCTTTCTTTCCGCTGATTTCAAGGGCTTTCTGTGCTATCGTGGCACTGTGGCTCTTGTAAAAATGTTCGGAAAGGCGGTTGGCCACATTGTCGTGGTAGGTGAGCGGTGCCGCGTCTGCGAAAGCATCCTTTTCGAGCGTCGATTTCTTGCGTCGGTCGTATGTGTAAGTAGCCTCTGCGGCAGTGTCGAGGGCTTCGACAGCCTTTCGGCGTCCCTCGGCGAGCACCGAAGCGGCAACGAAACGGTCGCCGAGTCGGTCGTCGACGTCCCGGAGTTCATATATGGTATCACCCAGGCGCGCGAGGGTCTTGCGGCGTGCTTCGGTCTGAGGTGTACGGGCTTTCTGATCAGGACTTTCTATAACTACCTCTGCACGGCAACCGCGACCGTCGGTCACGGCTATGGCTATATGGTTTTCGCCCGCCTCCGAGAGCATGAAGTCAAGTGGAATAGTCCGTTTGCACGACGAATCGGTGCGGTCGAGCACATCGAAAAATGCTTTGTCGGAGTTGCGGTATAATGCTGTCCCTACTGTAAGGCCGGGGAGTTCGCCGAGCGGGAACAGACGCTTGCCCTCAACCTTATTCAGACGGAAGCCGTGAAAACTTCCCGACTTGTCGAAGTATCCGAGGCCGTCGCCGTTGGTCAGTTCTGCCGAAAGCGACGCCGTGAACGTTCCCCGGCTGTCGGGTGCCGAGGTCACTTTTCCTACGAGCAGACCGGCCCACTTCGGGGTGTCGAGCGACGCCATTCTGCCGGCCAAACCTCTGCCGCGAAGAAAGTAATTAGTATATCCTCGGTTGAATGTACGGTCGGGGTCGGGAGTGAAGTCGCACACCGAAGTGCCTGCAGATGAACGACAAATATCCTGCCGTCCGGCTATTATTTTGTCGAGAGCCTGCGAATATGCTGCCGTTACATTTGCTACATAACGCGCATCTTTGAGTCTGCCTTCGATTTTGAACGACGATGCTCCTGCGTCTATCAGTTCTTCGAGGTCGGCACGGCGGTCGAGGTCGCGCAGCGAAAGATAGTGCTTTTCGGGAGCTACGGCATTGCCGTCGGCATCGACGAGTTCGTAAGGCAGACGGCACATCTGTGGACATACACCGCGGTTGGCACTGCGCCCCATTGCGGCTTGGCCTGCCTGACAATCACCGCTGTAGCTCACACACAAGGCTCCGTGAACGAATACCTCGACGGGCACGCCGGCGGCTTCCTGCGCAGCCTTGATTTCTGCAAGAGTAAACTCGCGCGGCAACACCAGTTGGGAGAATCCCGCCGATGCAAGCAGTGCGGCCTTCTCGGGAGTGCGGATATCGCACTGGGTGCTGGCATGGAGGGCTATTGGCGGCAGATCCATTTCGAGATATGCCATGTCCTGCACTATCAGGGCGTCAACGCCTGCTGCAAAGAGTTTCCATACGAGCTTGCGGGCCTCTTCGAGCTCATTGTCGAAGAGTATGGTATTCATTGTCACATATACCCTTGCGCGGTATTTGTGAGCGAAAGTCGCAAGAGCAGCTATATCTTCCACGCTGTTGCCTGCGGCGGCGCGTGCGCCGAATGCCGGAGCACCTATATATACGGCATCGGCACCGGCAAGTATGGCGGTGCGGCCCACGGAAGCATCGCGGGCGGGAGCAAGAAGTTCGATACTACGCATTTTCTTTTCCGAGAAGTGCCAGAGCTTCGGCGCGGGAGGCTGTGATTCTGTCAGGATGATGAGCGTCGCTGTTTACGAGAATGGTGACGCCGGCATCTACGAGTCGCGGCAGATAGCGTTCGCCGGGGAAGAAGCGCCCGTGCTGAATACGTGCTTTTGTGTTGAGCTCAATAGTGATATCGCGCTCTATTATCAGGTCGATCAGGCCGTTGACGAGCGACTGATAGTGGTTGCCGTCCTCAATGCCGGGGGCGAAGTAAGAAGCATTCTGCCCGACCTTGTCGAAGTGACCGAGTATATCGAAGCCGCCGGCCTCGATCATGGCACGGTTCTGATCGAAGTATGTCTGAACAACATAGTCGATATCGTTGCGGAAATACTCGCGCATACGTCGGGTGAAGTTGTCGAAGTGGCCGTCGATGTCTACCGGTTCGCCGCTCTGAGTGGGTATGAAGTGCACCGAGCCTATAGTATAGTCGAGCGGCAGATTCTTGAAGTAAGAGTGTGCCGGACCCCATTCTTCCGATAGATAGTCCACCTCCATGCCGATATAGAATCGGCAGGCGGCGAGCGAGGGATCGGACGCTATACGGCGACCTTGAGTTATGAATTCCTCCACGTCTTCGGCCTTCATATTGCAGGGCGAAGGTATGGGTATAGGGCTGTGAGGAGTGAATCCGTAGTGCTTCATACCCGCTGCGACAGCGGCCTCGGCCATTACGGTCATAGGAGCCCTGCCGTCGCAGAATTGGGTGTGACTGTGGAAGTTATAGTTGTTTGTAGATGAAATTATCTTATCGAAATCCATATCAATATGATACATCGTGAATCAGACGTCCGCTCTTGCGAAGTGCCTGGTAGCGGGCGAACAGTCCGAGGAAACAGAGGTCGACTACAACAGCCGATCCGAGTGCCACCTCCATAGGAAGGCCGAAGCCCTCGGGCGAGGGTGCGAAAAGTATATAGGTGATTACTACGGTGGTCATGAAGAGCGCTGGCACGAGACATATCACGTATGCCTTGCCGTGGCGGGCGAGATATACCGTGGCTGCCCAGAGTGTGAATGCTGCAAGTGTCTGATTTGTCCACGCAAAGTAGCGCCACAGCACATTGAAGTCAATCATCATTATACCGAATGTAAGCACGAATATCGGGATGGATATCAGCAGGCGGTTGCGCAGCGAGCTCTGCGACGTGTGCATGAAATCGGCTACGATAAGTCGGGCCGAACGCAGCGCTGTATCGCCGGTGGTGATAGGTGCGGCAATCACTCCGAGGAGTGCGAGGAAGCCACCCAAAGTGCCGAGCCAACCTACTGAAATATCGTGTACCAACGCGCCTGCACCTGCGTGTGAACCCATATAGTCGGCAAGTTCGCCGTATCCGCCGGTGAATGCTATGGCAGCCGCAGCCCAGATAAGAGCCACGATACCTTCGGCTACCATTGCGCCGTAGAACACGGGGCGCGCGAGTTTCTCTGTCTTGAGGCAGCGAGCCATCATTGGCGACTGTGTGGCATGGAAGCCCGAGATAGCACCGCACGCTATGCTCACAAACATCATGGGGAAGAGCGGAGCAGTCTCCGGCGAGGAGTGCCTGTTCTGCAGGCCTTCGCTGAATCCGTCGGGGATTGTCACATCTCCGAAGATGAGCACGCCGAGCAGACCCGCAGCCATGAAGAGGAGAGCGAAGCCGAACACGGGGTAGAAACGGCCGATTAGTTTGTCGATAGGAAGCACGGTAGCAAGCATGTAATATAGGAAGATGATTCCTATCCAGAAGAAATTACCCGCCCAGTCGGGAGTCATGTCGGCGAGTAGGCCGGCAGGAGTGAGCACAAACACTGCTCCGACAAGAATGAGGAGCACGGTGGAGACTACGCGCATAGTCATCTTTACGGCCGGACCGAGTTCACGGCCAACAAGTTCGGGCAAGGAGTCGCCTCCGCTGCGGAGCGACATCATGGCTGAGATGAAGTCGTGCACGGCGCCGCCGAAGATTGTTCCGGCCACAATCCATATAAACGCGGCCGGCCCGAACATCACGCCCATTATGGCACCGAAAATCGGGCCGAGCCCGGCGATGTTGAGGAATTGTATGAGGAAAACCTTCCACGTAGGCAGGGGGATGTAGTCAACGCCGTCGGCCTTGGTCTGTGCCGGAGTAGGGCGTGAATAGTCTGTGCCGAATACCTTTTCGGCAATCAGACCGTACACGAAGTATCCTCCGATGAGGACTGCGAGAGATATCAGGAGAGTGGTCATTCGCCTATTTCGGGGGTAGAAGTGGGGTTATTGCCGAGAGACTGACGCATGTTGGTGTCGGCCTCCATATTTTTCATACGGTAGTAGTCCATGATACCGAGGTTGCCGTTGAGGAATGCCTGAGCCATAGCTTCGGGCAGACGACATTCGGCTTCGATAACCTTGGCGCGGGCTTCCTGCGCGAGAGCTTTCATCTCCTGCTCGCGGGCGATAGCCATGGCGCGGCGTTCCTCGGCCTTGGCCTGGGCGATGTTCTTGTCGGCTTGAGCCTGGTCGATCTGAAGGGCTGCACCGATGTTGCGGCCTATGTCGATATCGGCGATGTCGATAGAGAGAATTTCGAAGGCTGTACCTGAGTCGAGACCCTTGCGGAGCACGAGTTTGGATATCGAGTCGGGGTTCTCGAGCACCTGCTTGTGGCTCTCTGCCGAACCGATAGACGATACTATACCTTCGCCTACACGAGCGAGCACGGTGTCTTCGCCGGCACCGCCAACGAGCTGACGGATATTGGCGCGCACTGTCACGCGGGCCTTGGCAATGAGCTGAATACCGTCTTTTGCAACTGCGGTAACGGGCGGAGTGTCAATGACTTTGGGGTTGACACTCATCTGCACGGCCTGGAATACATCGCGGCCGGCAAGGTCGATAGCTGTGGCCATTTTGAAGCCGAGGTCGATGTTGGCTTTCGATGCCGACACGAGGGCGTGTACCACTCGTTCAACATTACCGCCGGCGAGGTAGTGAGCCTCAAGGTCGTCGCGGGTCACGTCTTTAAGACCGGCCTTGTGAGCCTCGATGAGGGCGCGTACGATGACACTTGCGGGCACCTGACGGATACGCATGAGCACAAGCTGAAGCAGAGAGATGCGCACGCCGCTCACGCGTGCCGAAATCCATAGGAAGAAGGGGCAGTAGTAGAAGAATACTATAAGCAGAAGTACTGCTGCTACAATTATGAGAATGACAGTAAGTTCCATTCGCGTAATTATTTAAGGTGATAGATGTTTGTTTACTAAGATATCAGCGGCTCTCGAGCCGTATCGCGGTGTTGCGCTGAGAGAGGATGCGTCCGCGGAGCGAGGCTTCTTCCTTTTCGGCCTCAAGTATGCGGGAGGCTACCGAGCGGTCGCCCGAGCGATATGTGTTGCGGAGGGCGTCGAGTTGAGCTGAGAGCTTGCGGAGAGTCGATTCTGTAGCTATGGCTTCGAGCATAGCAGCTCGTGCCTGCTTGTTTTTGAAGTCGTTGAGGCGGTAGAGTATGCGTCCGTTGCCGAGGTCAAGGGCAAATTTCACACCCTGGCTGTCGGTGTCGCTGCCGTTAGCCGTTGCTGCAGGCAATTTCTCGTTGAGCAGAGCCTTGTAGTCAACGCCTTCTTTCTGCGTGAGCGAGATATCCGACAGCATGGCGAGTGACGCCAGATTCGGGTCGGACACGTCTACATTGACGCGTTTGGGAGCGGGAGCGAAGATGAATATTTTGAGCTTGCCCGGCTCGCAGTCGCGGTCGGAAGCCCACCAGCCGAGGCCTGTGGTTTCGTCAATAGCCAGGAGGTAGTCGTTTGCGGGCGAATTGTAGGGCATGCCTATATTCTGCGGTTGGAAGTAGTCGCGGCCGTTGCCCGAGGCATCAGTGCGTCGGGTCATGAATATATCGTATCCGCCGAGCGAACCTTCGCCGTCTGATGCGAAATAGAGAGTCACGCCGTCGGGCATAAGGAAGGGGTAGAGCGCGTTTGCGCCGCCTGCAAGGCTTTCGTCAAGCATCTGAGGGTGATCGATAGTGCCGTCGTCGAGTATGTCGGCACTGAACAGACGGAAGTACTCTGTTGAGTCGGAAGCTGCCCAAAGGAGCTCGGAGCGGTTTTCGGGCATATAAGCCATTGAGAGCCTGTCGGAACGGTTGCCGGCTCCGAGACGGCTCACGGCTTCGGGCGGAAGGAGCGAGCCGGCTTCGGGCGAGAGACGGTAGACGCGGAAAAATGCAGCGCTGTCTACTGTCAGAGTATCAAGCACTTCTATCTTCTCAACCCTGTCGAGCATGTTCTGCATCTGCACGGTCTTCGACGAAAGTTCATCGAAGAGCTCGGGTACACTTTTTTTATTCTTCTTGAGTATCGCCTCCCATGTATCGAGGTGCTCGCGGGCCTCCTCTGCATCGTAGATGTCGAGCGAATACTGAGCGAGCATGCGTGCGGCTTCGGCCACGCTCTTGCTCTCAGCCATTTCAAGCGGCTCTACGGCCTCCTCGAAATTTCCGAGCATAAAAAGCGATGCGCCGAGGAAGAAATTGGCGTTGCCGTCACGCGGCGAGCGCTTTACGAGCGGACGTGCCTTCTCTGCAGCCTCCTCGTAGCGGCCTTCATTATATAGTTTGCGCACATCATCTATCGGTGCGGCAGATGATGCGAATACACATGCAGCCAGAAGAGCTGCGCCTGTTATAAGTCTAAAGCTGTGCATTTTGTGCGTCTTTTTTCTTTGTTTTCACAAAGGTACGAAAAAAAGCGCACATATCACACACTATACGTGTAAAGTGTGTTAACCGAATTTGCTGATTTTACGCAGTTGAGCCTCGTTGATGATTTTTATACGGCGACCGTCGACAATAAGAAGATGCTCGTTTACAAACGCCGAGAGGGTGCGGATAGCGTTTGAGGTGGTCATGTTCGAGAGGTTTGCGAGGTCTTCGCGAGCCATATATATGCGCAGTGTACAGTTGTCGTCCTCATACCCGTAGTTGTCGAGAAGCACCATGAGGGCTTCGGCCAGACGGCCTCGGATGTGTTTCTGGGTAAGGTTTACAATCTTTGTGTCGGAGCCGCCGAGGTTGCGCGACAGCTCGTGGATGAAGAACCAAGCGAGATTGATATTATTCTGTATCAAATCTTTGACGATGCCGAGGGGTAGAGCTCCGAGGGTGGAGGGCTCAAATGCTTCGGCACTCGACACATAGGGCTCGCCTGCGAAGAATGCTCGATATCCGAAATATTGGACAGGGCGGATGAGGCGGAGTATCTGCACGCGGCCGCCTACTCCTTCTTTTGTCTTTTTTACTTTACCTTTGAAGAGGCACCATAGGTATTCGGGCTCATCTCCTTCAGCATATATCAGCTGATTTTTCTTGAATGTGTGAAATTGCAGATTGTCGGTTACGATTCTCTTTTCGTCGGGGGATAGAACCGTCCAGATTTCGGCCATATCTTCATTCAGAACTTTTTCAAGAGCAGACTTCAGCATAAGGGTAGGTTAGAGAGTACAGTGCGATTTTTTATGTTTTACAACATGCAAAGGTACAAAAAATTATCCTTAAACCAATAATTTGAGGCCATGAATTTCTCGAAAATGCCCGTTTTGTGGCAAAATCGCGCTTTCGGAGCCTCTGCCGTCCATGTTTTTCAGTAAGAATTCCGAATTTTTATTCGACCGCGTCGCTATTCTCGGAGCGCCTCTCTGATTTCTTCCTGCATACTTTTGGAAAGCTTGCGGGCCTGCCTCCATTTCCGTATACCGATTATAGCGCCGACAATAGCGCCAGCAAACATACCCGGGAGTACGTCGCTGATGCTGAGATACCAGGCGTAGCCGATTATGATGCCAACTACCGGAAATCCTAATACCATGCCTAATGCGCGCAGTTGTTTCTGGAGCTTTCGCAGATTTATAATTACCGACAAAGCTGTGACTACGGGCATGGACAGTAGATTGCATTTTCTGATTTTTTCAGAGAACCAAAAGTCGACTATTGCCATGACAATTCCGTATAAGCCATAGATTACAGACACCCACACGGGGCAGCCCAGAATGTAATACAGATTGGGCGAGAGTGCGGTGACACACAGAGCAAATATCGACGCTTTCTGATAGAAAGCCACGAGGCGCTGCTGCGAAGTCTCGACTTTGCCTCGGGCAATACGTCGGGTCGCTTCGCGTGTTTCAGCATCGATCTTTTCATCCGAAATGCTGAAGTTCCGCCATGAGCTTTTGAGTGAGTCTAAATCCATATTCAGGTGCAGGTTAGAGAGATAAAATCAGGCCTCGGCCATTTTGGAGAGTTTGTCTTTGATTCGGTGAATCTTCACGGCTACATTGCCCGATGTCATACCCATGATAGTGCCTATCTCCGAGTACGATTTTTCGTCGAGCCAGAGAGTGATAAGAGCCTTGTCGATGGGCGATAGCTGTGCTATGAGTTTCAGAAGTTCCTGGTACTGCTCCAGTTTTTCGTTTGCTGGAGATTTGTCGGGGAGGTCAAACCCGATATCGTCCAGACGGAGTGTGTCCGACTGCCGGTGCTTGCTGTTGCGTCGGTGCCAGCTTATACACGTGTTGAGGGCGGCACGATATATCCAGGTAGATAGTTTGGCTTCGGCTCTGAAAGAGTCAAGGCCGAGCCATATATTTATGAGAACTTCCTGAAAGAGATCGTCGAAAGGCGACGTCGGCGACGAGTAAAGGCAGCACACCTTCGCTATCACATCTTTATATTCGCGTGTGATAGCTGCAAAGCGTTCTTCTTTGTCTGCGTCGGGTCTCATACTATCTTAGACGCGAAAAATGCAGATATATTACAACCTGATATGAAAAAACACAAAAAAAATCCGGAATACCATGTCGGTACTCCGGATTGATATGGAGCTTAGATAAGCGTGTTCAGTTCATCAGGCGAAGGATTGTAGGCGACTATCCGGCCTTCGGGATTGATAAGCACCGAGCCGAAACCTTGGTCGAGGCCATATTTGTCGGAGAGTTCCTTCGCTCGCTCTCCGGAAATATGAAATTGCTGGTCGTTGACAAGGCTGTCGCGCCTTACTATCTCGCGGAACAGAGCCTGAGAATCGTCGAAGTTGATACCTATCATTTTAAGGTCGGCTTCGGGATTGCGCCGTTCCCATGCGGTGTAGAGGTTGGCAGCCTGACGCGAAAGTGCGTCGGTCGACGACCAGAACGTGAGCAGCACGTAGTCGCCTCGCATGCGGTCAAGGTTTATCACGCTGTCGGCTTCTTCAAGAGCTATAGCCGGAGCGTGCAGTCCTATAGGCTTGTGATGTCGGCTTTCGGCATACCCGCCGGCAAAGAGGAGCACGCCTATAAAAAGAGCCGCAATTAAAAATGTCTTTTTCATTAGTGTATTCCTTTCTTATCAAAAGAATAACACTTGACACTGCCGCGAGGTTCTACACGGGGTCTACGTCGTAGTATACGGTGAGGCCGCGCATCAGCGGCGATGCCACAAGGTCGGTATATCGGCGGCGGAGTATCTCTTTCACTTTCGTCATCGAGGCTTCGCGCTCCATTTTCAGCATTATTTTGCGTATATACATACCCTGCACACGGCTCACTCCGGGCTCTTGTGGAGGCGAGACGCGACTGCCGAACACTTCGCGAAGCGATGCCGCAAATCGTGAGGCACATTCGGCCACGGTAGATGCGTCGCGGTGCTTCAGGTATATGTTGATGATACGCGTGAACGGAGGGAAACCGAACGCACGGCGCTGCTCGAGTTCGTAACGGTAGAACCCGTCGTAGTCGTGACGCGATGCGAAATTGAGAATGGGCGAGGATGTGTTGTATGTCTGGATTACGACGCGTCCGTTGCCGTCGCGACGTCCCGCACGCCCCGACACCTGCTCTATCATATTGAACGCCCGTTCGGCCGAACGGAAGTCGGGGAAGTTGATCAGAGAGTCGCCGTTGAGTACGCCCACCACATCCACATCGCCGAAGTCGAGACCCTTCGTCACCATTTGTGTACCCACGAGGATATCCGCTCTGTGTGCCGAGAAATCGTCGATTATCTTGCTGTATCCTTCCTTGTTGCGGGTGGTGTCGAGGTCCATGCGCAGCACTTTGCGGTCGCGGAAATTTTCGCTGATTTCCTCCTCGAGACGCTCCGTGCCATAGCCTAAAATCTCTATAGCCGGCTCTTTACACTCGGGGCATACTTCGGGCACGGGATATTCCTTGCCGCAGTAGTGGCACACGAGGCGGTGAGTGCGTCGGTGGTATGTGAGCGACACGTCGCAGAAGTCGCATTTGGGCGTGAAAGCGCACATCTTGCATCGTGCAACGGGTGCGTAGCCGCGTCGGTTGTGGAAGAAAATGGCCTGCCGTCCTTTATTCACAGCGTTGAGAGTCACGTCGAGCAGGCGGTGCGAGAAGTAGCCCGCAACGGCTTTGCCGGCACGGTGCGCCTTCATGTCCACTATCTCGATCTGAGGCAATGTGGCACCCCCGAAGCGCTCCGAGAGAGTGACGAGTCCGAATTTCCCGCTCTCGGCCTTGAAGTAAGTTTCGACAGTCGGCGTCGCACTTCCGAAGAGTGTCTTGGCACCGTGAATTGCTGCAAGCACGGCGGCGGCATCGCGGCCGTTGTAGCGCGGAGCGGGGTCGTACTGTTTGTAGCTTGCCTCATGCTCTTCGTCAACTATCACAAGTCCGAGGCGCGAGAAGGGCAGGAATACTGCCGAGCGGGCGCCGATAACCACACAAGGTTCGTCGCTCTCGGCCAGCCGTCGCCACATATCCACTCGCTCGTTATCTGAAAACTTCGAGTGGTATATTATCACCTTGTCGCCGAATACGCGCTGCAGGCGACGTGTGAGCTGCGTGGTGAGGGCTATTTCAGGTACGAGAAATAGTGCCTGACGGCCTTGGCGAAGCACATATTCTATGAGGTGGATATAAATTTCGGTCTTTCCCGAACCTGTTATGCCGTGCAGAAGCACGATATCTTTTTCGATAAACGATTTGTGAATGTCGTCGAGGGCGCGGTTCTGAGCCGGAGAGAGGGTAGGTAGGGTACCTGTCGCACTGCCAGTATACGAAAACCGCGATATCTCCTTTTTATATATAGTGCATATGCCCTTGTCGGCAAGAGCTTTGATGATGCTCCTTGTCACGCCGGCCTTCTCGGCAAGCACTTCGAGCGGCACCTCGGTGGCAGGCGCGTCCTGCCGATAGAATCCCGACAAGGCGACGAGTGCCGTAAGAGCCTCCTCCTGCTTGGGCGAGCGGCGCACGGCGGCAAAAGCCGCGTCGAGAGCCGCGCGGTCGCCCTTTGGAGCGCATACCGCCACATATTCTTTTTTTACGGCGCGGTATCGCTCGACGAGTTTTTCGCTTACGCACAGCAGCCCTTTGTCTATCAGTCGGCTTACAACCACGCTTTTCACCCCCGTTTTGGCGGTGACAGCGTCGGCGGCAACGCTTCCTTCGCGCCTTACGAAGTCGAGCACGGCGATTTCGTCGCCCGAACATTCGCCGAATGCGTCCGCTTCAAGGTCGGGCGCTATCATCAGTCGCGTCTCGCTCTCTATCTTGAGGCCGGCGGGAAGAGCAGCCTTGTACACTTCGCCCGGTGAGCAGAGGTAGTAGTCAGCCACCCACTGCCAGAATCGCAGCTGAGATTGTCGCACTATCGGTTTGGCGTCGAGCACCGAACTTATCTCCTTGAGATTGAAAGCCTCCTCGGGGCGGACGTTACTAACGCTCTCCACTATTCCGGTGTAGAAATGCTTCTTGCCGAAAGGCACTATAACTCTTACACCTGCTTTGACAGCGGGTGCGAGAGCCTGCGGAACTATATAAGTGAAAAGGCCGTGCAGGGGCAGAGGGAGGATGATGCGGGCGTACACGATGAATGGCAGTTTATGTTAAAAGCGGCTATTCCGCAATTGGGATAGCCGCTTTCTGGGGTGCTTAGTGGGATTCGAACCCACGACCTTCGGAACCACAATCCGACATTCTAACCAGCTGAACTATAAGCACCATTTTTCAAAGGCACTGCAAAGGTACGCACTTTTTTTGAATCTGCAAGCGTTTGAGCCATTTTTTTTCGGTCAAAGTGCATTTTTCTACTTTATGACAAAAAATATCGCTAATTTTGCGCTATGAAAATGCCTGAAAACCGTATTACGACGGGTCGCTTCGCTCCTTCGCCAACAGGGCGCATGCACCTCGGCAATGTATATTCTGCAGTACTTTCCTGGCTCTCGGCGCGAAAATCGTCGGGCCGCTGGGTGCTTCGAATCGAAGACCTCGACCCGCAGCGCTCCAAAATTGAATATTCTCGCTTGATTGAAGACGACCTCCGCTGGCTCGGCCTCGACTGGGATGAGGGAGGCCTCGCCGACCTTGGTCCTTCGGGTCCGTATAGCCAGAGTCGCCGCGCCGATATATATAATGAATGGTATGTCCGCCTTGAGACGCTCGGCCTGACTTACCGCTGCCGCTGTCGACGCTCCGACATCCTCGCCTCGCAGGCTCCGCACCAGTCCGACGGGCGCGTGGTGTACGCCGGCACATGCCGCCCGTCGGCTGCGCCTCCGTTTCCGCGCCCGACCTCCGATGCCGGTTCGCTCCGCCTCTACGTCCCCGACCGCGACGTGGTATATACCGACCGAGTCTTCGGCGAGCAGTGTGTCAATCTCGCCCGCGATTGCGGCGACTTCATCCTCAGGCGCACCGACGGCGTATGGGCGTATCAGCTCGCCGTGGTGGTGGACGATGCCTGTATGGGTGTGACCGAAGTGGTGCGAGGCGCCGACCTACTTCTTTCTGCCGCCCAGCAGATATACCTCTACGGACTCTTCGGCCTCACGCCGCCCGAGCATGCCCACCTCCCGCTATTGTGCAACAGCAGCGGCCAACGCCTCTCCAAGCGCGACGGCGCTATGGCAATGGACGCTCTCCGAAGCACACTGTCGCCCGAAGAAGTTCTCGGGCGAGTGGCATTCCTCGCGGGAGTCATTCCGCACGACGAGGCAATTTCGCTCGTCGAACTCCTCCACGAATTTTCGTGGGATAAGATAGTGGACAAAACAAAAAGCACTCCGGCCTGACAGATCGGGGTGCTTAATAAGTTTGTTCCGGAATAAGAATAGTAAGTCTTTTCATGACTTACATATAAGGTAGAAAAGATGTCGTTGATCAACGGGCCGCAATAGCTGCCTCGATAGCCTCGATATCGGCCGAGAGTTTCTTCTCGGTGGCCAGACGGTCTTCGATATTGTTGCAGGCATATATTACGGTTGCGTGTGTGCGGTCGATTTTGTGGCCGATAGTAGTGAGGGGCATCTTGGCAATCTTCTTGGCAAGATACATCACCACCTGACGCGCATCCGAAACCTCGCGCTTGCGGGTTTTGGTAAACATGAGGTCGGGCTCGATATTGTAGTGAGCAGCCACGGCATCGGCAATCATCTCGAAGTTTACCTGCTTGCGGTTGATTTTTACCGCGTTGCTTATCACTCGGCGGGCAAGGTCGATAGATATCTCGCGATTGAGTACGGTAGCGTGTGCTATGAGCGATACCATGATGCCCTCGAGCTCACGCACGGTGTTGGTTACGTTGGCTGCGATAAATTCTGCCACATCGTCGGGGAGCGAGATGCCTTCCTGTTCGGCCTTGAGACGAAGCACATCGCGTCGGAGGTCGATGTCAGGACGCTCGAGAGCTACCTGCATACCCCACTTGAAGCGGCTGAGCATACGCTCGTCGAAGCCCTCCATTTCGGCGGGCGAACGGTCGCTCGACAGAATGATCTGCTTGTCGAGCTGGCGCAGGTGATTGAAGATATGGAAGAAAGTATTCTGGGTGCTCGGAGAATTCTGGAGGTCCTGAATATCGTCGATGATAAGAGTATCAATCTTCTGATAGAAATTGAAGAAGTTGTTGATAGTCTTGAGCGACGCCGTGTACTGGCTCTGGAAGAGACGGGCCGTTACGTAGAGGACCTTGGCCTTCGGGTTGCGTTCCTTGATGCGGATACCGATAGCCTGTATCAGGTGAGTCTTGCCTACACCGGCGGGACCGAACACAAACAGAGGGTTGAAAGTCTTGAGGGTAGGGTTGTTACCGATAGCTTCACCGATAGAGCGTGCTATCTTGTTGCTGTCGCTGGCGCAGTAGTTCTCGAAAGTGTAGCGCGGGTTGAGCTGTGAGTCAAAGTCGTCGCCGCTGTCTTCAACGAAAGGATTGGCGGGCTTGGCTGTGCGCTGTGCGAGAATTGCTGGCGAGGGAGCGGCTGTCTTCTGTACACTTACCGAAGAGGGGTCGCTGCCGACGTTGCGATATGCGTAGAATATATTAATGTCGTCGCCGAACACTTTCTTGACGGCGGCGCGGAGCACGGGCTGAAAGCGCTCCTCGAGCATATCTACGAAGAACGAAGACTGCACCATGAGCACAAGCTTTAGTGCCTCGGCATCAAACTCAAGAAGTGTGATGTCGCGGAACCAGGTGTCGAAGTGTGTGGGCGAGATGTTGTCCTTGATAAAGGCGCGACACTCTTCCCATTTTTCCAGGTGCGTTGCGTTCATAAATATTAAGGATTGTTTGTCGGCCATGCCGATTTGCGGTTACAAAATTCGTTGAAAAAAATATGAAAATCAAGTGCCGAAAAATTTGGAAATTACATTTTATTTGCAATGTAGTTGTTTTCAGTGAGTTAGAGTATCTTCCGTTATTGCGTTATATCAATACTTTAATAGGCGCACTGAAATTAATTATGTATCAATACAATAAGGCATATTTAAAGTACGAATTCAATCAACTCTGTTCTCAATCGCAAACTTAAATTAATACTCTAAACATACGTCTGAGTACGTTTTAGCATTTTATCAACTATTTGGAATGATTTTAAATAAGCTTTTGGGTGTTCCCACCACTAATCACCCGACGTCTTTCGACCGCGCAGGAATCCGTCTCTGTTAGAATACGTAAAAAGTAAGTATATTTAACTAAAAAAAGTTGATGAAAAAGCTTCGCCGTGTGCAAAATATTCAGTAATTTTGTTCTTGATATTGGAGCTGTTTTAAGGCTCTGATATAATACCCTGAAATTCAACAAATTAATTATATAGGACGACTATTCTAATGAGAAACAACTTAAGCAGCCAGATTAAACTGGACAGGATTCCGCGCCGATATTACAACCCGGACAGCGAAATCGAACTCGCCACTATCCGGCGGGAAGAAAAGATTGATACGCGTGTCTACGAGACTGCCGCTGACGGTGCCGACTTCATCGCCTCGGAAATCGTTCGCTACATTCAGCGTTATCTCGGCCTCAACGGCAAGTGTGTGCTTGCCCTCGGTGCCGGAGACAGCACTTTCGGTGTGTATGCGAGCCTTATCCGCCTCTACAACGAGGGTAAGGTAGACTTCTCGAATGTAATAGTGTACAATATCTCGGAGTTCTTCCCCCTCGTGCCCGACGGACCTTCTACTCTTGCCCGTCTGACAGAGATTTTCCTCCGTCACGTAAATATTAAACCCGAGAACATTCGCTCGTTCAATCCTGCAGTAACAAAAGAAAGTATGTATGAGTACTGCCAGGCCTACGAGCAGTCTATCGCCGACGAAGGCGGTATCGACGTTGCCCTCTGCGAAGTGGCAAGCAACGGTGCTATCGCTTTCAACGAACCCGGTACTCTCGCTTCCAGCTACTGCCGCCTCGTTCTTCTCGGCAGCGAAGCCCGTCACCGCGTTAGCAAGAGCTACAAGACTGAGAATGTTCCCACCACAGCTATCACCCTCGGTATAGCAAATATCGCTTCTGCTCGCCGTGTGCTCACTATGGCATGGGGCGAAAACAGCGCCGAAATCATCCGTCGCGCTGTCGAAGAGCCCAGCAGCACTGCAGTGCCCGCATCGCTCCTCCAGGGTCACCCCCACGTGAAACTCATCACCGACCTCAATGGTGCTGAAGACCTCACACGTATCTCTCACCCTTGGATCGTAACCTCTTGCGAGTGGAACAACAAGCTCATCCGCCGTGCTATCGTATGGCTCAGCCAGAAGACATCCAAGCCTATCCTCAAACTCACCGATAAGGACTATAACGACTGGGGTCTCGGCGAACTCCTCGCACTCTACGGTTCTGCCTACAACGTCAACATCAAGGTGTTCAACGACCTCCAGCACACTATCACCGGCTGGCCCGGCGGCAAACCCAATGCCGACGACACCGACCGTCCCGAGCGTGCAACTCCCTATCCCAAGCGCGTCATCGTATTCTCTCCCCACCCCGACGACGACGTAATCTCGATGGGCGGTACACTCCAGCGCCTCGTCGACCAGCACCACGACGTACACGTTGCCTACGAAACATCAGGCAATATCGCAGTGGGCGACGAAGATATGATGCGTTACTTCCTCATGATGGACAAAATCGCTCCTATCTTCGGCTTCGAAAAAGGCTACGACAAACTCTCTAAGGAGGTGCGTGAATTCGTCGCCAAGAAGAAATCCGGCGACATGGACAGCTCCGATATCCGCGAAATCAAGACCATGATTCGTCAGGCCGAAGCTACTATCGCCTGCAACTATATCGGTGTCAAGCCCGACCACATCCACTTCCTCCGTCTTCCCTTCTACGAGACCGGCGCTATTAAGAAAGGTGAACTCACACAGAAAGACGTCGATATCGTTAAGCGACTTCTCGAAGAGGTTAAGCCTCATCAGATTTTCGTCGCCGGCGACCTTGCCGACCCCCACGGAACTCACAAGGTATGTACCGATGCCGTACTCGCCGCTGTCGACGAACTCAAGAACGAACCCTGGATGGCCGACTGCCGTATCTGGATGTATCGTGGAGCATGGGCAGAATGGGAAATCGACCACATCGAAATGGCTGTGCCCATCAGCCCCGAAGAGCTTCGCTCTAAGCGTAACTCTATCCTCAAGCACCAGAGCCAGATGGAAAATGCGCCCTTCCTCGGCGACGACGACCGTCTTTTCTGGCAGCGTGCCGAAGAGCGCAACCGCGCTACAGCACGTCTCTACGAGGATCTCGGCCTTGCTTCCTACGAAGCTATGGAGGCTTTCGTAGAGTATAAGCCCCTCTGATAAGTAAGTAATACAGCATATATGCGGTCGCACGACATTTTCGTTCGTGCGGCCGCATTCTTATATTATGTTTGTCAGGTTGAGAAATAATTAGTACCTTTGTGCAATTTATTTTAAAAGTAAAAATGAAAGAAGTCACTTACGAGGGTTTAACTTTTGAGCCCTACATATTGAAGTCTGATATAGCCTCCAGAGTAGAAGAACTCGGCAAGGAGATTGTGCGCGACTGCGCCGGTAAAATGCCTCTGTTTGTGTGTGTGCTCAACGGGGCATTTCCTTTTGCAAGCGACCTCTTCCGTGCTGTAGAGACTATTGATGCCGAAATCGCATTTATCCGTCTCAAAAGCTATGAGGGAACTTCCACTTCGGGCAACGTCAAAGAAGTGCTCGGCCTCACCGACAGCATCGAAGGTCGTACCGTCATTGTCGTCGAAGATATCGTAGACACCGGCAACACTATCTACAGCCTCGTCGAAGACCTGAAGAAAAAGAATCCTGCCGAAATCAAAATCGCCACTCTTCTCTTCAAGCCCGATGCACTCGTGCGTCCGGTTACGCCCGACTATGTAGGCTTCAACATCCCCACGAAATTTATTATTGGCTACGGTCTCGACCTCAACGGTAAAGCCCGCAACCTCAATGATATATACATCCTGAAAGAACAATGAATATAGTTATTTTCGGTGCCCCCGGAAGTGGTAAGGGTACACAGAGCGAAAAGATTATCGACCGTTACGGTTTGCATCACATCTCTACAGGCGAGCTCCTCCGCAAGCACATCGCTGAAGGTACAAAGATTGGTAAGGTTGCCGACGAATTCATCTCCAAGGGCCTTCTCATCCCTGATCAGCTCATGATCGACATCCTCGCCGACCTCTTCCACAACGATGCTACACTCATTGAAAAAGGTGTTATCTTCGACGGTTTCCCCCGCACCGTACCCCAGGCCGAAGCTCTTGCCGATCTTCTCAAAGAATTCGGCACAGGCGTCGATGCCGTTGTAGGTCTTGAAGTAGAAGAAGACGAGCTCATCAACCGTATGCTCGAGCGTGGCAAGACATCAGGCCGTGCCGACGATAATATCGACACTATCCGCAAGCGTCTCGAAGTATATCATAGCCAGACTTCGCCCCTCAAAGACTACTACACAGAGCGTGGCCAGTATCGTAAAATCGACGGCAACCGCACTGTAGAAGAGATTTTCACCGATATTTCTAAAGAACTCGACCGCTGATAATTGTATAATTTCGAAGCACCATACTGCGACCCGCCGTATAACGACCTTATGGCGGTATACGCCGGGTCTTTTGCCGACAACCATGCGTTGCCGGCTCTTACTGATTATATATCCGGAAGGACGCTCACCTATCTCGATGTTGCACGCCGCATAGCACGTCTGCATCTGTTCTTCGAACTGGCGGGCATTAAGCGAGGCGATAAGATAGCCTTGCTCGGAAAGAACACACCCAACTGGGTGATAACTTTCATGGGCACCATTACTTACGGTGCTGTCATCGTACCCGTTCTTCCCGACTTCAATCCCTCTGATGCCGAAAATATCATCGACCATTCCGATGCTGTAGCACTCTTTGTGGCCGACGATATCTACAGTCATCTCAATTTTGAGGCTATGCCCAAACTCAGGGTAGTGGTTTCGCTTGTAAGCCGCACTGTACTCGCCGAGCGCGAAGTGCCCCGCGAAGAAGGCAAGCGCCGCCCCGTATCGCATCGTTCGATTGTAGTCAACCTCACACGCCGCCTCAAAGAGCGTTATCCCGAAGGGTTCGCACCCTCCGACATCACCTACCGCTCAATTCCCGGAGGCAGTGTCGCCGTTATCAACTACACTTCCGGCACCACCGGTTTCTCCAAGGGCGTAATGCTCACCATCGACAATCTCAGAGGAAATGTAGTGTTCGGCATACGCTCCAAGCTCCACTATCAGGGCTCGCGTGCATTGTCGTTCCTGCCGCTGTCTCATGCCTACGGCTGCGCTTTCGACATGCTCGTGCCGCTCGCCGTAGGTTCGCACATAACATTGCTCGGCAAGACGCCCACACCTCAGATTCTGCTCAAAGCCCTCAAGCAGGTGCGCCCGTCGCTCATTGCCTGTGTGCCGCTCATCCTTGAGAAGATATACCGCAAGGTAGTCGTGCCCCTCATCACGCGCAAACCCATACGTTGGGTACTCGCCGTACCGATGCTCGACAAGGCTATCTACAGCATGATACGCACCAAACTCGTAGATGCTTTCGGTGGCTCCTTCGAGGAAGTTATCGTGGGTGGCGCAGCCCTCAACTATGAAGTAGAGGAGTTCCTGCACAAAATTCACTTCCCCTTGACCGTAGGTTATGGTATGACAGAGTGCGGCCCGCTCATCAGCTACTCGCCGTGGCGCCGCTTTGCGCTCGGTTCGTCAGGCCGTACGCTCAACCATATCATGGAAGCGAAGATAGTTCCCGACAGCTCGCTCGGATTGTCGCCCGAAGGTACCCCTCAGGGCGAAATCGTGGTACGCGGACTCAACGTCATGGCCGGATACTACAAGAATCCCGAGGCTACCGAGGCAGTTCTCGAACCCGACGGCTGGTTGCATACAGGCGATATGGGTTGGCTCGGCGCCCCCAACAGCCGCACGGTGTATATCCGTGGCCGCTATAAGACTATGATTCTTACAGCCAACGGCCAGAATATATATCCTGAGGAGATTGAGGCCAAGCTGAACAACATGCCGTATGTCAACGAGTGTATCGTCATCGAGCGAGAGGGACGGCTTATAGCACTCTGTTTCCCCGAGGCCGACGAACTCGAGCGCGACGGCATAGACACTCCCGAGAAGCTCGCCGAGCTTATGGAGGCCAACCGTCGTAATCTCAACGCCCTCGTCGCTCCCTACGAGCAGGTGCAGTCCATTGAGATAGTGAACGAAGAATTTCAGAAAACTCCCAAGCGGTCTATCCGCCGATTCCTTTATAAATAAACTGTCAGGGATATGAACGAGGAAGCCCTCAGCCGAATGTATCTGAAGGAAACATCCTTCCAGGCTTTGATGCAGCACCGCGTGTTCAACGTACTGCTCATTGCATCGCCTTACGATGCCTTCATGATGGAAGAGGACGGACGCGTCGAAGAGCAGCTGTATAATGAGTATGTGGCTCTCAACCTGAGTTCGCCCCCGCGCGTCAACCGCGTGTCGACCATGGACGAGGCTCTCGCTGCCATGCACGCCAAGCCCTACGACCTCGTGATTGCCATGCCCGGCGGCGACCTCTCCGACACTTTCGACGGAGCGGCAAAACTCAAGGCGGCGCATCCTGCTGTCCCCCTCGTCGTACTCACGCCTTTCAGCAAGGAAGTATCGCGCCGTCTGGCCAAGGAAGACCTCTCGCACGTCGACTACGTTTTCAGTTGGCTCGGCAATATGGACCTCCTCCTTGCCATTATCAAGCTGCTTGAAGACAAGCTCAACGCCGACGACATCACCGACGTGGGCGTGCAGGCTATCCTCGTCATAGAAGACTCCGTACGATTCTATTCGTCGGTGCTCCCTCATATTTACAAATTCCTCCTCAAGCAATCCAAACTCTTCTCTACCGAGGCGCTCAACCAGCACGAGCAGATGCTCCGCATGCGCGGTCGTCCCAAGGTGATGCTTGCCCGAAACTACGAGGAGGCCGTGGAGCTTTACCGGCGCTACGGCAAGAACATGCTCGGAGTCATTAGCGACGTTTCGTTCAACCGCAACGGTGTCAAAGACCGCGAGGCAGGTCTCAGTCTTGCACGTTATTTCAGAACGTGCGACCCATATCTTCCTATCATCATCGAGTCGTCGGAGATTGAGAACGAAAAGAAAGTGGGCGATTTCGGCGGTGTCTTCATTGACAAAAACTCGAAGAAGTTGCCCGTCGACCTCGGCGACGCGATTATGAACAACTTCGGTTTCGGAGATTTCATTTTCCGCGACCCGGCTACAGGCGAGCCACTCATCACCATTCGCGACCTCAAGGATATGCAGAAGAATATCTTCAATATCCCTGCCGACTCGCTCCTGTACCACGCCTCACACAACGACCTCTCGCGCTGGCTCTACTCCCGTGCGCTTTTCCCCATAGCCGATGTGGTGAAGCGCCACCGTTTCACCGACATATCCGAAGCACCCGCTGCACGTCAGCTCTTCTTCGACCTTATCGTCAAGTATCGAAAGATGAAGAACCGCGGCGTGGTGGCAGTATTCAAGAAAGACCGCTTCGACCACTATTCCAACTTTGCGCGAATAGGGCAGGGCAGTCTCGGTGGCAAAGGCCGCGGTCTGGCTTTTGTCGACTCTATCATCAAGAAAAATCCTGTATGCGACAATTTCGGAGGTCTCTCAATCTCCATTCCGCGTACAGTAGTGCTCTGCACGGATATTTTCGACGAGTTCATGGTTGAGAACGGACTCTATCCGCTCGCTCTCAGCGATGTTCCCGACGATACAATCCTCAAGACCTTCCTTGCCGCCCGCCTCCCCGAGCGCGTGCGTGAAGACCTCGAAGCCCTCCTCGACGTGGTAGACCGCCCGCTGGCCGTACGCAGTTCGAGCCTCCTCGAAGACTCCCACTACCAGCCCTTCGCAGGTATCTACTCCACCTATATGGTGCCATTCTCCTCCGACGCGGACAAGCGCCTCAAGTGGATTACCGACGCCATAAAAGGCGTCTACGCATCTGTATTCTATGCCGCAAGCAAGACCTATATGACGGCTACAAGCAATGTTATCGACCAGGAAAAAATGGCCGTTATCATTCAGGAAGTTGTAGGCGAAGACCGCGGCGGATGCTACTTCCCCTCCTTTGCAGGCGTCGGACGCTCCCTCAACTACTATCCTCTCGGCGATGAATCTATCGACGACGGCGTTGTCGAACTCGCCGTCGGTCTCGGAAAACACATCGTCGACGGCGGTCGCGGACTCCGTTTCTCTCCTGCACATCCCGACCACATTCTCCAGACCTCGACCCTCGACCTTGCACTGCGCGATACGCAGACCGATCTGTTTGCGCTCCGCACCGGCATCGACGCCGACTTTACGGCAGACGTCGACGAAGGCCTGAACCTCGTCAAGAAAAACGTGCAGGACTTTGCCGGCTCGGGGCATCTCCGATACATGGTATCGACCTACAACGCTCTCGACGGCGTACTCAACGACTACGAAGGCGGTCCCGGCCGACGCGTAGTTACGTTCACCAACATCCTGCGCGACAAAGTACTCCCACTCTCCGACGCCCTCGGCTTCATGCTACGCGAAGGTCAGGCGGCCATGCAGCGCCCTGTCGAGATAGAATTTGCAGGCAACATCTTTGCCAAACCCACCGAAGAAGGTCTGCGCGGCAGCCTCTACTGGTTGCAGATTCGCCCGATTATTGACAAGAAAAATCTTATCAACGACGACGTGCTCGATCATCCCGAGGAAGCACTCATACTACGAAGCACCCGTGCCCTTGGCAATGGTATGGTCGACAGCGTACGCACCATTATCTACGTCCGCCCCGACAGCTTCGACTCTGCGGCAAATACTTCGCTTGTCGAGGTCATCCGACGGCTCAACAGCGAACTCGCCGCCCGAAACGAAGGATACATACTTATCGGTCCGGGCCGCTGGGGCTCCTCCGATGCAGCCCTCGGCATCCCTGTCCGCTGGGCCGACATATCCTCTGCCCGCGTCATAGTCGAAGCCGCCACCGACAGCTACCGCATAGAGCCGAGCCAAGGCACGCATTTCTTCCAGAACCTCACATCTTTCGGCGTGGGATATCTGACTGTAAGCCCGTTTGCTAACGACGGCTCGTATTACGACAGCGCCTTCCTCGATTCGCTCCCCGCAGTGTACGACGACGGCAAAGTGCGTATGATCACTTTTGCGAAACCCCTCACAGTGGCTATCAACGGCCGCTCGGGGCTCGCCACAATTCTTAAACCGGACGAGGCAACAGCCGACTCTCAAGATTCTGTGCTACCATGAGTTTATTTTCTGTTGTAAAAAATATATTCGGATTCGGTCCTGACGTAGAATTCGATGTTGAAACATCCGACGACGTCGAAACCGACACCCCCGCTCTCCCTACCGCCGAAGAACCGTCGGCAACCGACGACACTCCACAAGTCGAAGGTCTGGTAGAGGTCCCCACCCTGCCCGAAATCGACCCTGAGATGAAGCGCAAGATATTCGAGGGCGTCGTGGCTATGTTCAACGAGTCGCTGCCCGGATTCCTTGCCAATAGTGTCGACCCTGCCAAGCAGGAGCAGCTCCTTGTCGATGCACTCGACAAAGGCCTCGTAGACTACCTCAACGGCCTCATGCTCAGCGCAGAGCAATATGCCGAGGCCAAGCTCAAAGGTGCCACAGAGACGGCGCGTCGCGAGAGCGAACGCCTCCGCTCCGATATGCAGCAGATTGAGCAGCAGCGCACTACACTCCGCGAGCAGCAGCTCAGCGCCGACCGTCGCCGCCGTGCCCTTGCCGACCGCGTAACCGATCTCGAAGCACAGCTTGCCAGTGCCGAGGCCGAACGCGAGCAGTTCGAACTCGAGCGCCGCAGCCTACTCAACAAGCTCAAAGTCTCCGACGTGCAGCCCGGCGTGGTAGAAGAACTCCGTCAGGAAGTCGACACCCTCCGCGCACAGCTCGCCGCTGCCGCCCAAGAAAATCCCGCCGAAGCTCCCGAACCCGTAGTTCAGACAGTCATTCAGGGCGTTCCCGAAGAAGAGCATCAGGCCGCTCTTGAGCGCGAGCAGGAAGCCGGCAAGAAGATAGAGGAACTCGAAAAGCTTCTCGCCGACATACGCAACCAGCAGGAACTCTCGCAGGGTATGTACAGCGACCTCCAGAACCAGTACGCTACTGAGCGCGAGGCCCGTCAGCAGGCCGAAGCCTCGCTCGAAGAAGCACACAAGATAGTAGACTCCGTCAACGAGATACAGCAGCAGATGAATCAGGTCGAATCCATGATTCAGAAGCGCGACGAGCGCATAGCACGCCTCAAAGCCAACAACAAAAAGCTCAAAGAACAGCTCGAAGAAGCCCTCAACGCCTGCCGCGCGGGTGCCGACAACGGCCTCTTCGGCCTCCCCCAACAGGCCGAGCGCGCAGCGGCTGCAGCCGTACCCTCCGACTCTCTCGCCTCGCTCGAAGACGACTTCGAGGTGCCCGACTGGTTTGTATCCGAACCTCAGCCCGGTGAAGTAAGTCCGCTCCTCACCTCCGACGCCGAATTCGGCTATCAGGAGCCACCGCGCAAACCCCGCAAACCCGAGAATGACGCACAGCTCTCACTGTTCTAAGTATCGTAAGATATGAAGTTCATTTCGACCGAAGGGCATTCGGCCCCTATGACCCTGAAAGAAGCTGTAGCTCGGTGTGTGGCACCGGGAGGAGGCCTCCTCATGCCCGAATTCCTTCCGCGCATCCCTGCAGCTCTCTACCGCAATATCGCTGAGATGAATCTGCGCGAGATAGCATTCGTCGTGGCTGAAACATTGCTCGGCGAAGACATCTCCGGCCCTCAGCTCAAGACCGTCACCGACTACGCCTTCGCTCAGGATATCCCTCTCCGGCATCTCGACGGCAATATCTACGCCCTCGAACTCTTCCACGGCCCGTCGCTCACCTTCAAGGACTACGGCGAGCGCTTCATGGCGCGCCTTCTCCCGCTCATCGACGGTAACAGCCGACGCACCGTACTCGTTGCCACAACGGGAAATACCGGAGCTGCGGCTGCCAACGGCCTTTTCCGTCAGCCCGACACCGACCTTTTTGTCCTCTATCCCCGGGGCCGCCTCTCCCGCTCGCAGACCGCAATGTTTGCCTCGCTTGGCGAGAACATACACCCCGTAGAGGTTGCAGGTACTATCGAGGAGTGCAAATTGCTAATGCAGAAAGCAATAGACGACCCCTCGCTTGCCGCATACAATCTCACCGGGGCAAACTCCATAAACATTGCGCGCCTCATCCCGCAGATTACATTCGTAATGCACGCATACGCCCGTCTGCGTCAGCTCGAAGTTCCCGAGGCCGACAGTGCCGTCTACTCCATACCCTGCGGCAATGCAAGCAACATAGTTGCCGCCACCATGGCGCGCTTCATGGGACTGCCTATGGGGCGAATCATCGCGGCGACGAACACCAACAATCAGCTCGCCCCGCTTATCGCAGGACAACCGCCCGTGCACGGTGTAGCCCCGGTGCGCACACTCGCACCGTCTACCGACATGACCTACCCCTCATCGTGGCCGCGAATAGCGTATCTCTATAAGGACGACCCTGAGGCTCTCGCACGCGACATCTATGCGGCGCCCCCGCTGAGCGACGCCGAAATAGCAGCGGCGGTAAATCATCTCAAAGACACCACAGGCTACATCATCGACCCTCACGGCGCAATGGCCTACAAGGCCGCCGAGGACTATCCCGCCGGCAACGCTCCCAAGGTAGTGTTCGCTACAGGACACCCCGCGACACGACTCGACATAATGACAGGAATTACAGGGTCGGCTATCGAACTGCCTCACCAGCTCAACCGTTTTATGAGCGGAAGACATTCGGCAGTGATAATCCCGCCGACAATTCCCGCTCTACGTAAAATACTTCAAACAACAATTCACTAATACCAGACTCTTATGGCAAACAAACGCGACCTTAAGAAATTTGTCCGCAACACTTGCGGCGCCCTCGCAGCAGAAATCATCTTCGCCCGCGCGGCATTCCCCTCAATCGAAGGCAAAAAAGTACAGGAAATCGTTACAGATATCGCTCGTCTTCAGGGCGACACTCTCACCAAAGCTTCAATCTCTTTCGACAAGTCTCCCCGCGACTTCGAGACCCGTGCCGCTTATCACAAAGCACGCACCGACTACTACAACAAAGCATACACCAAGCTCCTTGACAACTTCGACGAAGCCGTTCTCGCTATCGTTAAGAACATGAACGCTGCTCTCCCCGCCGACGTCAAGGCAGAAATCAAAAAAGTAGCAGCTGAATGAATCTTTCAGCAAATATACTGAAGCTCTTCGGGTGGAAGGTGCGCATCACCGTGCCCGACTACCCGAAGAGCATCATCTGTGTAGCTCCGCACACAAGCAACTGGGATTTTATCCTCGGTGAGCTTGCATATCACTCCGCAGGGCGTAGCGCCGGCTTCCTGATGAAGGAAACATGGTTCTTCTGGCCCCTCGGATGCTTTTTCCGTGCCATAGGTGGCATAGCCGTGCCGCGACGCAAGCCCGGCAGCGCCTCGCTCACTTCTTTCCTCACCGAAAAATTCAAAACTTCAGAGCGCCTCAACATCGCCATCACCCCCGAAGGTACCCGCAGCCGCACCACCAACTGGCACTCGGGCTTCCTCCACATAGCCCTCAACGCCGGCGTCCCCATAGTTCTCGGAGCTATCGACGCGGCCACACGCACTATCATCATTGAGCGTACCTTCACCCCTACGGGCGATATCGAGGCCGATATACGGGCCGTCAAAGACTACTACGCTCACTTCACCGGACTGCGTCCCGAAAAATTCACCGCCGAATGAATACCCTCACCGACCGACTCAGAGTTGCCGCGCTCCCGCTGAAGATCAAGTGGGCCGACAAGGAAGCAAACCTCGCCGCTGTGGCCGAGGCCATGAAATCGCTGCCAGCCGGCACCGATATTGTGGTGCTCCCCGAACTGTTCTCGACAGGCTACTCCGACGATCCCGAACTCATGCGCGAGCTCGCCGAGAGAAACACAGGAGAGACTGTCGACACCCTCAAGGCGCTCGCCGCACAATATTCCGTGGCAATTGCAGGCAGTTTCCTTGCCTTCACAGCCCCCAAGGTCTACAACCGCGGCTTCTTCATCGAGCCCTCGGGCGAGGAGACTTTCTACGACAAGCGTCACCTCTTCTCTCTCAGTCAGGAAGCTTCCATATTTACCAAAGGCTCCTCTCCGCTGCCTATAGTGCGCTTCAGAGGCTGGAACGTTGCCATGATAGTGTGCTACGACCTCCGTTTCCCCGTATGGTGCCGTTGCCGCGCCAATAGCTACGACCTCCTTCTCGTGCCCTCCAACTGGCCTCAGAGCCGCGGATATGCCTTCGAGCATCTCCTCATAGCCCGCGCAATCGAAAACCAATGCAGCGTAGTGGGCGCCAACCGAGGCGGAGCCGACAGCTACGGCGTGTACGACGACCTCACATTCATCTTCGACGGCCGCGGAATGCCCGTCTCGAGAATCGAAGGCCCGTTTGTTGTGGCCGACTTGAGCAGGATGAGTCAGGAGAAATACCGCAAGAATTTCCCCGTGTCATTCGATGCCGACGATTTCACAATCATCGAGAAAGTTGTCGAAAAATAACCACATAAGATAGCGACCTATGGATTACTGCATTAAAAATATGGTGTGCGACCGTTGCATAGCAGCGGTGAAAGCCGTCCTCGCCTCTTTAGGCGTCGAACACTACGACGTGAAGCTCGGTACCGTTTCTGTCCCCGAACCTCTCGGCGCCGACACCCTTAAATCTTTTGATGCAGGACTCCGTGAACTCGGATTTCAGCGCGTGTCCGACCAGAATGACGAACTGGTAGAGCGTGCAAAAGCCGCCGTACTCGACCACGTACGCAACGAAGCCGAGTGCCACCTCAAACTATCGGCCTGTGTCGAGCACCAGATGGGAGTGCCATACGACACCGTCAGCCGTATCTTCTCTCAGCGCGAGGGTCGGACCATAGAAAAATATCACATCGCCCAGAAGGTAGAGCGAGTCAAAGAGCTCCTTTCGTACGGCGGTCGTTCGCTCGACGAGATAGCCGATATCTCGGGATACTCGAGCGGTGCGCATCTCTCGCGCCAGTTCAAAGCCGTAACAGGCCTTACGCCCTCGGAATTCGTAAAACTCGGATGCCCGCGTAACCCTCTCGACAAAATATGACATACAGCAAGAACTCGTTCTTAAACCGTGGAGTGATACTAATGGCCGCATTCATCGGTGTGGTCTACTTTTATTTATCATTCTACCTGCCGTTCACCGGCGACGACCTCGGATATCGCGAAGACTACATAGCCGCCTCAGGCTCGCTCGAAAGCATCATACATTACTGCCGCGTACACAGGTATTTTTCCAATGCACGCCTCGCCGACCTGCTCAACCCCATACCGCTGGTGTATATGCCCCTGTGGCTCAATGCGCTGTGCTGCGGAGTGGCTACCGCCGCCTTTTTTATACTCATGGTGCGTTGGTCGGGCTTGCGCAACCGCCTGCTGCAATTCGCAGTTCTTGCTCTCACTGCCTTCACATTCCGCTGGGATGCCCTGTGGATGGAATTCGTCACCCAGTACAACTACGTCTGGCCCTCGGCCATGATATTGGCATCTATCGCTCTCATTGTCAGCGACAGATGCACCGCGAGGTGGATGACAGTCCTTGGCATCTTCCTTTGCCCGCTTGCTGCGGGAATGCACGAGGCCGGCGGCAATCCCGTGTGCATAGGCCTGATACTCTATTTCGCAGTCAACCGCGCATGGCTCACTCGGCCACGGACAGTCCTTCTTGTACTCTTTATCCTCGGAAGCATATTCACCTTGCTTTCTCCCGCCCACTTCACACACTCCGACAATTTTGTCGCGCCTGAAAGTTTCGCCGAGAAAGTATTCGGCTCGGCATATTACATCGTTATTCTCATCGCCGTCACCCTCTGCCTGCTGATTTTCGACCGCAAGCGTCTGCGGGCACTCATGCACGACACCACCCTCATCTTCGCGGCAGCTGCCATAGCCTCACTCGCCTTCGTGATAGTAGCCGGCTACGGCGGACGTCCCGCATGGTATGGCCAGGTGTATGCCCTGATAGCTCTCTGCCGCATAGCTTCAACTTACACGATACGCATCCCCGATAATGTCGACAAAGCCATGAGCACGGCCCTCGTATGCTTTCTCGTTTTCCATTTCGGCTCCGTGGCATGGTGGCAGCACCACCTCGGGAAAGAGAACGATGCCGTGTGCTCGCTCATCCGCAAATCGCCCGACGGCGTGGTTTTCTACGACTACACGCGCGATACCGACACTCCCTTCTACCTCCTCAACAAGACACGCGGAGTACCTGACACCGACGATGTGTACTACCTCGCAAGATTAAGCCAACACATAGCAGGAGGCAAGAAAGTGACCATACTCCCCGCGGCACTCTCGGCTCTCGACTTCAACACATTCAGCGGCGAACTGCACCTTTCGGATGACATCCTCACTGACCGCCGCCTGCCCGGAGTCACCGAGCGCTCGTTCTATAAAAGTCATCCCCGCTTCGTGGTGAAGCAGGGACAGACAGAGCTTATCGAACGCAGCTTTGAAAAAGCCGGACGAACTTTCTACTATTATACGCCCGTCGACGTAGACCGAGGCGAAAAATAATCAGTGCTTTATTCGGATTATGCCATGACGGTCGGTTATGATAAAGTCGACTGCCACGTCGTGCTCCTCGGCCTCGATTTCATCTTCGTCGAAGAGCTGGAAGTCGTAGCAAACTCCGATTTTCAGAGCCTTCGACCGGCCTAAAAGTCGGTCGTAGTAGCCCTTGCCTCGGCCAACTCGGTTGCCCGAGCGATCGTAAGCCACCGCAGGAACTATTATCAGGTCCATATCACTCACGTCGGCGGTATCCTCACCGTCGGGCTCCTCGATATGGAATGCGCCGAGGTGGGTGCGAGTGCGCGAGTAGGGTAGTATCTCGAGGTCAAGACCGTTGACGCGCGGCAGGTAGAACTCTTTGTCGCTCTCCCAACGGTCGAGGAAAGCGTGTGTGCCGAGCTCGTCGGGCAGGGAGTGATACATCAGCACCTTGCGCGCCATAGTGAACGCCGCCATCGACGCCAGAGTGTCGAATACTCGCGCCGCAGCCTCCGTACGCTCGATGTCGTCGAGCATGGCCTTTCGGGCACGTACGCGTGCCCTTATCTCATCTTTTTTCATTTCGGTTATGAAAGTTTAGTCGGTAAGCGGGAAGTCGGCACCTCCGTTGTTGAGCTGCCGCACAGCCTCGATTACCACAGGGTCAGTTTCGTTGATTATTTCAAAGTAGCCGTCAAGACCCACTATATCGCGGGCAATGAGGGCTTTCAGTTGATTAACAATCAGCGGAGCCGAAATGTTGATGTAGTACCAGCGTGGAGCTATACCGCCCTTGGCCGATGCGTAGTTTACAAACGACTGCAGCAGCACATTGTCCGACGGAAGCATCGAGAGCAGTTCCTTGGTATCGCGGCTCTCGGTGAGGCGCGGACGGTTGAGGTCGGCATATTCGTAGGCAAACTGGCGCAGGAGGCCGGCATTTGCCACCTTGATGAAATAAGATGTTACGTTTGAGGTATCCGAAGGCACGAATACATCGGGCACTATACCGCCGCCACCGTACACGAGTCGGCCCGTAGTGGTGGAGAATATCAGGGTAGAGTCCACTTTCAGAGAGTCGGCGCTGAATATCTCGCCGCGGTCGTAGCGGTCGAAAATCTCGGTGGCGTACTCGCTGTTGTGGCCGGGCTTGTAAGTCTTCTGTATGCAGCGTCCCGAAGGAGTGTAGTAGCGCTGAACGGTAAGGCGGAACTCGCTCGAATCGGGCAACTCGAACGACCTCTGCACGAGGCCCTTGCCGAAAGTGCGTCGTCCGATTATCAGACCGCGGTCGTTATCCTGGATAGCTCCCGCGAGAATTTCGCTCGAACTTGCCGTAAACTCATCCACGAGTACCACTATCTTTTCGTTGGTGAAAGCTCCCGTGCCGTCGCTGAAAAGTATGGTATGGTCGGCGCGGTTGCGGCCCTTGGTGGCGACAATCACATTCTGCGGTCCGAAGAATTCATTGGCGACGAGTACCGCCGGATTCATATATCCGCCGCCATTACCGCGAAGGTCGAGGATAAACGATTTCGCACCGTCGTAGCGCTGCTGCGAGAGTGTATTGAGCATCTCGGGATAAGTGCTCTCGGAGAACTTGCCCAGGCGGATATACCCGATAGTGTCGCCGATGATATACGATGCGTCGATAGGCGAAACGGGCACCTGTGCACGCGTGAGGTCGAAGGTGATGAGCGACGGTGAATTGTTGCGCTTGATTTTCAGCTGCACGTGTGTGCCTTCGGGGCCGCGGAGCATATCGAATATATGGTCCTGACCGATTTCCACACCTGCTATATTCACACTGTCTACCTCAATGATGCGGTCTCCGGGGAGTATACCGGCCTGCTCGGCGGCGCCACCCGATATCACCTCAAGTATATAGAGGGTATCGTTCATCATCTGGAATTGTATGCCCACGCCCGAGAATGCGCCCTCGAGGTCTCTGTTTGCCGCCGTGCGTTCATCGTAGGGGATGTACGACGAGTGCGGGTCGAGGTTGGAGAGCAGTTCGGGTATAGCGAGTTCGACAAGACTGTCGAAGTCCACGGGGTCGACATAGCTCTGTTCGATGATATCGAATACCTGATCGAGTTTCTGCCTTGCGGCCGAGTGGCGGTCGTTGTTGGCATAGTACACACCGATCCAGATACCCGCAATCAGAAAGAGTGTGCAGGCTATCGGAAGCCAAAGGAGATATTTGCGATTGTCAGACATTGTTATCTGTCACTTTTGTTGGTTTTTTAAGAGAGTCTTATCTCTCCGCATCCTCGTCGGGAATGTGTACGCACTCCACGCCTGCGCGCTTCAGCAGGTCGATGCCGTCGGCGAGGCGGTAGAGGTCGTTGAATACCACACGGGTGATACCCGCCTGGATTATCAGCTTGGAGCACTCGAGGCAGGGCGATGCCGTGATGTAGAGAGTCGACCCCTCGCTGGAGTTGTTGCTGCGGGCTACTTTGGTTATAGCGTTGGCCTCGGCGTGGAGCACGTAGGGCTTGGTAAGTCCGCTCTCGTCCTCACACACATTCTCGAAGCCGGCGGGAGTACCGTTGAAGCCGTCGGAGATTATCATCTTGTCCTTGACCATGAGGCAACCGACCTGCCTGCGCCGGCAGTAGGAGTTCTCGGCCCAGATGCGGGCCATGCGCAGGTATCGGCGGTCAAGAGTTTCCTGCTTTAAGTTCGAGTTGCTCATAGTCATTCTTTTACTTCAGTCGCTTCAACGTCGGTGATATTGTCATCGTCGTCCACCGGCGGAGGTGTGGGTTCCGACTTCTTTTCGCCGGCACCCTCGTCGTCCTTGTGGCCGAAGAGCTCGTCGGTGCGCGAAGTCCACTTGCGGGGACCGAAGATACGCTTCACGTCGTCGGTATAGATCACCTCGCGTGAGATAAGCGTCTCGGCAAGTTCGTGGTGGCCCTTGGCATACTCTGTAAGTATGGCTTTGGCACGCTCGTACTGCTCGGTGATGATGCGGGATACCTCTTCGTCGATGATTTTGGCGCGGTCGTCGCTGTACGGGTTGGTAAACATGCTGTTCTGACCCGTAGAGTCGTAGTAGCTGAGGTTGGGCAGACGGTCGCTCATACCGTAGTAGACTACCATGGCATAAGCCTGCTTGGTGACACGCTCGAGGTCGTTGGCAGCGCCGGTAGATATGTGGCCGAGGAATAGTTCTTCGGCAGCACGTCCGCCGAGTAGCGAGCAGATATCGTCGAGGAGTACCTGTGAGGGTACTATCTGACGTTCTTCGGGCATATACCATGCAGCACCGAGAGCCTTGCCGCGGGGCACGATAGTAACCTTCACGAGAGGATTGCCGTACTGCAGATGCCACGATACTGTGGCATGGCCGGCTTCGTGGATAGCGATCGATTTCTTTTCGTCGACGGTAAGTATCTTGTTGCGCTTCTCAAGACCGCCGATTATGCGGTCTACGGCAGCGTTGAAGTCTTCTGTATCAACCGATTCCTTGTTGTGGCGGGCTGCTATAAGTGCGGCCTCGTTGCATACGTTGGCGATATCGGCGCCCGAGAATCCCGGAGTCTGGCGTGCGAGCATCTCCACGTCAAGGCCGGGAGCGGTCTTGATTTTGCGCAGGTGCACATTGAAGATTTCCACGCGGTCGGGGAGGTCGGGGAGGTCTACATATATCTGACGGTCGAAACGGCCGGCTCGCATAAGAGCTTTGTCGAGGATATCGGCGCGGTTGGTGGCGGCAAGAATTATCACACCGCTGTTGGTGCCGAAACCGTCCATCTCTGTAAGAAGCTGGTTGAGAGTGTTTTCACGCTCGTCGTTAGCACCCATGCCTGCATTCTTGCCACGGGCACGACCCACGGCGTCGATTTCATCGATGAATACGATACAGGGAGCTTTCTCCTTGGCTTGGCGGAAGAGGTCGCGTACTCGCGATGCACCCACTCCGACAAACATTTCCACGAAGTCCGAACCCGACATCGAGAAGAAGGGTACATCGGCTTCGCCGGCCACAGCCTTGGCGAGCAGAGTCTTACCCGTTCCGGGAGGGCCTACGAGGAGCGCACCCTTGGGTATCTTGCCACCGAGGTTGGTGTAGCGTTTGGGGTTCTTGAGGAATTCTACGATTTCTTCAATTTCAGTCTTGGCTTCATTGAGGCCTGCCACATCGCGGAAAGTAACCTTGCTCGCATTGTTCTTGTCGAAAAGCATTGCTTTCGACTTGCCCACGCTGAAGATACCGCCGGAACCACCGGCACCGCCTCCGCCGCCCGACATGCGGCGCATCAGATAGAACCATACCGCAATCATGAGCACGAAAGGAAGCACCGACCAAAGCAGACCGCTCACGGGGCTGCTCTGCTCATATTCGATATCACCGGTGAAGGCTCCCGAATTCTGCCACTCCTCGATTTTCTGAGAGAGGCGGTCGGCAGAAGGAATGTTTGTCTCCACCTTGGCTTCGATGCCTGTGCCGGCTGCATAATTGTTTCCGGCAAAAATCTTGTGAGCGAGAGAGTCGGTAAGGTAGCCCTCAACTGTTTTCTTGTCAGAGAATACTACTATCTTTTTGATACCGTGGTCTTTCTCTACATACTCTTCAAAAGTGCTGTACGACACGCGCTTCGTCACCGAATTGGTGTCGAAGTAGAACACGCCGCAGAGAAAAAGCAGCACAATGGCATACATCCACCAGAGGCTGAACTTAAAAGGCTTGCGCTGGCCCGGACCGCCGGGATTGCCGCCGTTATTATTGGGTAGAATAGGCATAGGATTGTCAAAAGTGAGTAAGTCTTGTTATGTGTTGCTACATATCTCTGCTGGCATCAGTCAAGATCCGCCACACGGCTGATTTTGGCATCGCTCCAGAGGTCTTCAAGGTTGTAGTGAGCGCGTGTTTCCGGCAGGAAAATATGCACCCATATATCACCGTAGTCGAGTATCACCCAATCGCCGGGAGCTTCGCCGTCCACTGCAAAAGGTTTTACACCCGATGCCTTGCGTACATACTCCGCCACACTTTCGGCAATAGCCACAGTCTGAGTGGTAGAAGTACCCTCGGCGATGATGAAGCAAGAAGCGCCTGCATATTCGATATGAGAGAGATCGAGGACTGTCACGCCGCGGCCTTTGCGCTCGTGAATTCCCTCTATGATAAGTTGACGTAATTCTTTGTCGGTTGTCATTCGTTAAATTAACTATAAATTAATGTGCAAAAGTAATGAATTTTTTTCGTTGGCCCGCCCTCGGGCATTCTTTCTATGTTTATTTAACAATTTACACACGCAAAAGTTGAGTTGCTTACCGACAATATAATAAGGAGTCGGGAGTGGAGTCATATATATGTCTCGGAGGACGCCCACGGCTTATAAATAGAGAGAGCCGGCGACTCAGCCATGAATCGGCGTCCTCAGCCGGACGCCAACGTGTATATCAGACCCATCCCCGGACATCCCTACGCCATGTGGCTTCGGTATGTCCGGGGTTACGGGTTAATCAATGCCCTCCGGGCATTCTTAGACACATACGTAAGCACCTAACTACCTGATTATCTACGTGGTGTACGGCAGGACACCGATTAACCAGTAACCGCGGTACATACCGTAGCGAAGCGGAGGGATGTGCCCGGATGGATCGCCCCCTACGTTGGCGTCCGTTCGAGGACGCCGATTCATGGCTGATGCTACGGCTCCCGAGACAGATCCATTTCCCGGTCTCCGACACCTATCTGCACACTTCCCGCTTCGCGCGGCGAGGAAACTGCGCTCGTGGGGGATAAGTCTCTTGAGATATGTTGGTCTTTGTATAATCATCTTATTACTTAAAAGTGTGCCTTGTCACAGTTTTAAGTAATACAAAGGCAGGTATTATTATTTAATACAAAAAATAAAAACTACCGTTGCTTAAGATAAGGAGGGATTCGTAGCATTACTCGGCGCCCGAAGACGGCCGATTCGCCTTTAGGCTCTGTATATCTTATCTATAAATCTTAAAATAATGTTAAAATAGTGAAATCATTTGCACACCTCAAAAATTAAATGTAATTTTGCATATAATTAATCAAACGGACCTATACTTGAGCTTATGATTGAGTTTAATACATCGCATAAGGTAACTATCGGTTTCCCAGGCATTTACCCCCCCCCCCCCCCCGAGGAATTGCGTTGAGAGAAACACTCTGACCACACTGCCGATCGGCTGTGTAATTGTCAATGATGTACACTCAGTAGGGGATAGTCCAAAATCAATAAAAAATATTTACGGCATCGGACGCCGACATTCGCTCTTTGCAGACACCTTGTTCTGTGAAGAATTTCGTTGTGTCCATACCTCTCGTTTCACGCCGGCATGTCTCGCTGCTATTGCGGGATATCCCCGCTTTGTGCCTTTGTGACTTTGTGTCTGCTCGATATTTTATAATGGCTAAAAATAGATAAAGAATTACTTAAGACCGGCGGCGGGGTGAAGTAGCCGAGATGCCTGCCGGAGATTTTCGGCAGACATCTTGGAAATCTATTCAAACTATCGTTCATCGAACAACTAATCTTAGAAATATATGAAAAAATGTTTACTGTCACTGGCGGCTATTGCCGCCATAGCCCCTGCTGCGCTTGGGGTGAGAGTCGAGATTCCCTCCCTCGACGTGGGAGGGAAGATTGTTTCCCGGGTTGACTACCCACGAATCCGTATCACTCCCGGTATCCCCGCACAGCAATATACCGTACCCTCATTGCAGATCAATGAATCCACAAACATCTCTCGCTCAGTGTACAGCAAGATACGCGTCGATGCGGCCACAGAGTCATATACATTGCTGTCTGCCGACCCCTCGCAGAACTCTATCACCTACTCCTTCAACGACGCTCCGAAAATATCGGTAGGGACGTACTCTTACGAATCCCCTGCTGTCAGCGGAAAATTCACTCTCACGTCCGATAATCCATCAAAGAACCCCGACCGCGAATTCAGTTTTGACGACGAACCGCTCATTTACCTCACCACNCAGNTCAAGGACATTCCCACNTCCGTCGAGGGCGTGGTGTCGGAAGGCTCGCAGCTNATCAGCTATCACTCCGCTACGGCTACACTCCGCNCGGCCTCNGNAGAGAGCGTGNTNGTGCATGTGTACAGTCTCGGCGGACAGNAGCTGTTGAGCGGCCGCGTCGGCGGAGCCGACGGCTCGCTCTCAGTGGAAGCGCTTCCGGCAGGAGTGTACATCGCCACCGCATCCGACACGGCGGGTAGATCACAGACACTGAAGTTCATCAGATAACGTGAATCAACATGATAATAAAATAAACCAAAAACACAATAATCTGAAAATGAAAAAGAATTTTAATTTCAAGAAGGCAGCCGCAGCGGCAATTGTCGCAGCGGGCGTGGCGGGCTTCACCGCCACAGTATCCGGAGAAGAATATGTCAAAATCATGGGTACGGGAGATGAAGTTCTCGGAGCGTATCCCGCCGCATCG
This sequence comes from Bacteroidales bacterium, assembly GCA_014800815.1. GTDB lineage: Bacteria > Bacteroidota > Bacteroidia > Bacteroidales > Muribaculaceae > CAG-873. The sequence goes on from JAAVFI010000008.1 coordinate 67,937, forward strand.
GTATCGTATATCGAGTTTACCGAAGACTATACACCCGATCCGGGTATTGATCCGGCAGATCTTAAATCAGTGGAGATCGCTCTTAGCGATAATGTCAAATTCAAGATGATCAAGGTGGAGGGTGGAGTGGATTACACTCTGACCAGCACGGGGACAGCTCTCACTGCCACAGCGTGGGCGGGCGGAAAAGCCACAAAGCGGGTCGAGGATTTCTGGATCGGAGAGTTTCAGGTTACGCAGGGTGTATGGAAGGAAGTGATGGGTATCACTCAATTTCCAACATCAGGTGCCGGTAGTTCACAGTCAGCCGTGGGCAATGACTACCCTATGGCATATGTATCATGGAATGATATCTCGACCGGGACCGACTGCTTTCTTGTCAAGATCAATGCGAGGCTGAAGGAACTGAAGGCGTCGGATCCTGTGCTTGCCGCAGCCTTGGGCGACAGGGAGTTCCGTCTGCCCAGCGAGTGGGAGTGGGAGTATGCGGCAGCCGGAGGCAAGGATTATGCCGATTTGAAGTATTATTATTCCGGCACCACGGGAAGCACGGCTGCAGCCCTTCAGACGGTTGCGGTGAACAGCGTGTCGCCTAACAAAGCTACTTCGGTAGCGGAAGTTGGAAGCAAGGCTCCGAATGCTCTTGGTCTGTACGATATGTCCGGCAATGTGTATGAATGGTGCAGTGGTCTTGGCTATCCCGGTTATGAGAATACTCCCGGCTATCTGAAAAACGATGGTACATGGGAGAGCTCTAACCGTCCTAATCGTGGCGGCAGCTGGGGCTACACTGATGCTTCGATCTTCCGCGTGTCCTTCCGCGACTACAATACCTCCTCCTCCCGGTACTTTAACCTCGGCTTCCGCCTTGCTCTCTAAGTTTACAATTTATTGTTAATTTCTGAGTCAAGCCGGAAAAAGGGAAATTGTGGAATTATCAAAGACGAACCATGGAATGGTTCGAATGGATAATTCCTCAATTTCCCGAATTAAGAATACAATTGAAACATTTTTGATTTGGCGCTTTGCGCCAAATCAAAAAAAATCAGAAAATGCAATTAAAATTTTTTACAATACCGCTTTATGCAGGTGAGGCGGAAGCAGATCTGAACAAGTTCCTGCGCTCGGTGAAAGTCATTGACATACGCCGCGAACTTGTGATGACTTCCGAATCTGCCTGCTGGTCGATCTGTGTGCTGTATATGCCGCATGCCGGCACTCATCCCGCAGCGGAGTTTTCGGCATCCGCGCAGGCGAAAACATTTTCCGGCAAGGGGCGTATAGACTATAGGGAGGTCTTGCCACCTGAGGAGTTCGCTCTTTTTAGTGAGTTGCGCAATATCCGCAAGCAGATAGCCGAAGCTGACTCCGTACCTCCGTACGTTGTTTTCACCGATGCTGAACTGGCCGAAATCGTCAGGGCGCACGAATGTACGCCCCAGTCCCTCATCAAAATAAAAGGAATTGGAGCAAACAAGGTGGAGAAATATGGTATCAGGTTTTGTGAAATGGCTTTACCCATATTCTATCCCGAAATCGCAGTGACAGCGACAGATGAAGAGAGCGGGTCACCTTTTTGAATCGATAGCCGATCTCGACAACCTGCTGCTTGCGGCATACAAGGCTTTCCGCAGAAAATCATTGGTGAAGGAGGTGCGGGTCTATAGGGAAAATCTCATCCCTAATCTGCTCGAACTGCAGTCCGCAATGTTTGAGGGTCGCGTCGCCACCGGCAACTACCGCCAATTTGTCATCCGTGAGCCGAAGGAGAGGATGATAAGCGCGGCTCCGATAGAGCAGCGCATACTGCATCATGCCATTATGAATATATGTCATGACATTTTCGACCGTCAGTTGATCCACGATAGTTTTGCCACTCGTCCGGGCAACGGTACTCACAAGGCTGTGCTTAGGCTCCGCGAAAAAGCGAAAGATTATCGCTGCTATGCCAAACTCGATTTCCGCAAGTTCTTCGACAGCATTGACCATGAAGTTATGCGCATACGGCTGCGCCGTATCATCAAGGATAAACGGCTTCTTCATCTGTTAGACAGCATCGTGTTGAGTTACGGCAGCGACGGCAAGGGTGTTCCGATCGGTAATCTCACGAGCCAGTATTTCGCCAACTATTATCTGTCCGGCCTTGACCATTATATGAAGGAGGTAGTCGGAGTGCCGTTCTACATCCGTTATATGGACGACGTAATAATGCTGGATAACGACCCCTCAAGACTGAAGGAACACGTCAGGCGTTATATCGAGTATTCATCCGCCAATCTTAATCTCACCACCAAGCCCCCTATCTTGGGGCGCACATGCCACGGAGTACCGTTTTTGGGCTATAAGGTTTTCCATGACCGTATAATGCTTGGCGGAAAAGGAAAACGCCGCTTCCGCCGCAACCTCCTCAAACTCGACAGACTGCTGTTCAAGGGGAAAATTGATGAGCAGGAATATGCCTCGAGGCTCGGATGCAATGTGGCGCACGTGAGTTTCGCCGACTCATTGAAATTCCGCCGCTCCGTATTGCAGACAGGCAACCCATACAGCCGGCTCCTGTGCGGGCAATAAACAGTTACTAAGGTTAAATGTCAAGAGCTCTAACCGTCCTAATCGTGGCGGCAGCTGGAACAACACTGATGCTTCGAACTTCCGCGTGTCCAACCGCAACAACAATACCTCCTCCAACCGGAACAATAACCTCGGCTTCCGCCTTGCTCCCCAGCCTACGATTTTCCCTGTCAGTTATCATTTCCGCGATTATTAATTATGGAAAACAGAAATAAAACGATATAAAATTGTAAACCGACATTTATCCTGCATTCCACGCAATGCGAAATTGCCCGGTCATGACAGCCAATGCGACTGAAGTGAGCCGTGGCTCCGATAACCGACATCAGTAGCCGGCAGAAGCGGCGAAAGTTTCGGTTATTTTTTTCGTAAATTTAAAACCGTTTCCTTACTTAGAGTATAGATGCCTGATAATCGGTCCTACGTCCCACGCCACCCATACTTCCCACACCTCCCACCACTCCCAAGCCCATTTCCCCGCCCCGCGATATTTACCCGCACACATCCCACCACGCGCACCATATTTTTGCAGAGTCATGCGCCGCTTCCTCGACATAACCGCAGAATTCGCGCGGTGGTTTGGCCGTTCCCTCCGCTGGTGGGAGCGCAATATTATTTTCACCCTCGAGCGGCAGCGACGTCGTCGCGGCGGCATCAACGTGCAGGTCGTAGACTATCCCGATACCGACTCCACAGAGGTCCTTATCGGCTACATCAACTGGCTTATGACCATCACGCCCGAACTCGACTTAGTGCTCGTAGATCGTAGCATCAAAGAGGCTCACGCCTTAGAGTACAAGTTCGTAAGGAGACCGTTGGCCATAGCGTCG
>JAAVFI010000009.1 GCA_014800815.1 Bacteroidales bacterium
GCTATTGCTTCTTCTCTCCCGAGCGTCACCACTCGAAACTTGCAAGTCGCTTTAGGGTTCGTCGGCAACTACGTCCCGTGTGGACTTTCACCACAGATGTATGACATGCCCGTCATACCTTACAACAAGAGCCGGGCTCACGCCCGGCTCTTGTCTTACCTGAATATAGTTAACAGAGTCCTATTGGATATATACTTTTGATGTCTTCGCACCGGTTCGGGCTATATAGAAGCCTCTGCCGGGATTTTCGACACGTAATCCCTGAAGATTGTAGTAAATCGTGGGGACGTCTTCATCTTCAACCTCAACGGCAGCCACACCGCTTTCAACCACATCTTTGCGCTCAACTACGATACCCATATCTCCCGTGGGGATGATAATCCATTTGGCATAGTCGCCGTGCGAGGTGATGTTGTCATAGAAATCGGAGAATACCTGAGTCTTGCCTTCCACGTCCTTCTTGTCGTTGTTGGACCAGCGGTAGGTACCGAGCGCCCAATCGCCGTAGAAAAGGCCGTAGCTTGTATTGGACGGATCTGTGATACCCGACACCGAACCTTTCTTCCACGCGTCCCAGGTGTACTTGATATACACCGAACCGTCGCTGTCGTCCGAACTGGTGAAATGCCAGCCGGGAACGAAAGATGTGCCCCAACGGGCTGTCGACGCACCACCGTTGTCTTCTGTAAGGAGGTTGCGGCCGTCTACACCCCAACCTGCCTGGAGGTCGTTGGAGCAGATTTTGTAGCCGTCGAACTGCTGCGTGATAGTGAGCAGCGTACGCTCCTCGATATCGCCGAGAGTAGGTTCGTTCGAGCCGTTTCCTACCTTGAGCCACTTCTGTGCGCCTACATTGTAGAGATAGTACGAATCCGTAACGGGCTGAATACCGTTCACATCATTGAGTGTCTCAATAAGTTGCTCGGCAATGCTTTCCATACCGGCTTTCATGGGGTGAGGATTGTCTACACTACGCACTATATCGTGCATCTCATAGTAGATAGCGCCGTAGTGCTCGCATATCTCCCTGAATGAATTCTTGCCTTCGGCCGGTATCTGGTCGTTTGCCATGAACACCACTGTACATTCGGGATATGTAGTCTGCAGATAAGAAATCATATATGCAACCGACGGACGTACATAGCGGTAGTCGGGCATATCCGTACCGAAACCGTCCCACTTGTAGTCACCCACAATTGCGGTGCCGTTGAGGGCAGCGTCGTCGGCGTTGCTATAGCGTGTGCGCCCGCCCACAAAGTCGTTTGTACCGCCCTCGATAATAAAAAGCGCAGCCTTACGCATCTTTGTCACGCGGTTGACAAACGACACCGTCTTCGTCGAGCCCGATCCGCCGAGACCTATATAGCTCATGCAAGTACCTGATATTGAATTGTTCTGCTCGAGTTTGCAGCCTGTCATGGCCTCGAAACGCTTCCACCAGGTATCGTCGACACTTGCAAGGTCATACTTTCCCTGCGGATACTCATATCCGCCTCCTCCGAAGTCTACACCGGCGTCAATCCAGCCCTGATAGGTAGAATAGGAGTCGCCGAGGATGCTGAACGTAGGATAGAGGTCGGCAAGAGTCTGTCGCTTGATTGAGAAGCGGTCGACATTCGGCGCCCAGGTATCCTGATTGCCGATGATAATGGTATTGTAGCCACGCTGGAGCTCAATCTCAAAAGTCACCTGACCGACATTGTCGAAAGTAAAGCTGCCGGTCGAGGGACAGTCGATAGTGTACACGTCATCGTTGACCGACACCGTGAGCTCGCGGTTGCCCGCAGTACAATAGTCTACAGTGAAATAGTACTTGCACGAAACCGGTGCGGTATAGCCGATTTTCAGCAAGTTGCCCGACCCGAGAGCGCCTACAAAGGTACCGCCCGAGCAGTTTTCATCGGCTACGTCGTTGATTTGCGGGCCGATTTTCACCGCATTTTCGGCTTCATATACATTACCCTTCCAGATATTCTCTTCGATAAGAGGGATAAGTACCGACTCCATAACGAGGTAGCCCTCGCGACCCGGATGCAGGTGGTCGCTGTGGTCGGTGCGGCCGCGGTACTCATATTTCATTTCATTATAGTCGCCGGAGTATTGGAAATTTCCGAGGACGGCACCCATTGTCACTGCATCGAAGTAGTTGCAGAACGAATATCCGTTGTCATCGCAATACTGCTTAATCAACTTATTGTAAGCGATATACTTATCCACGCGGTCTTTCGACCAGCCCGAAGGATTGATAGTGGCGAGAATAGGACGGATGCCTGCAGCAACCGCCATTTCGGCCATTTTCCTGGTGTTGGCGAAAACTTCTTCGGGAGCCGACTTGTCGTTGAGGTCGTTGACACCTCCGGCAAGAACCGTCACGAGCGGCTTGAGATTGACAACGTCGGCGGTAAATCGGTTGACCATCGAGGGTGTCTGTGTGGCGGCGATACCACGGTCCAGCGCGCCGTTCTCATCGAAGAACTCGGCATGATTATTCTGGTCGTGCCACTTCCAGTATTCGGTGATAGAGTTTCCCATCATCACCACGCGACGGCTGCTCTGAGGCAACTTTGCGTCGGCATCGTTATTCCAGCTCGCAGCCGTAATGCCGGGCATGGCGCCCAGCAATACAGCCAACGATAAAACAATCTTCTTCATACCTGTTATTCGATTATTGCGGCATAACCGCCGTTGCGTGCCATTTTTACTTTTACGGTGTCGCCCTTCTTCACTTTACGGCTGTTCTTCACATAGTGCATGGCCTGGGTAGGAGCATTCACACCGTCTTCAAAGGATGTGAGAGTATATTCGCCGTCGCCGAGGAAGTCGAGGGTGATATCGAACTCACGCCACTGCTTATCATTGTTGGTGATACCGCCTACATACCACTTGTCGCCCTTCTTCTTGGCCGCGATAGTATATTCACCGGCCTTGGCGGCGAGAGCCTTGGTCTCGTCGGTAGTCACAGGCACACCGGCAATGAAGCGTGTGCAATCGTCATTAGCCATATAGAGAGTGGGATTGTCGGCGAGCATCTGCAGACCGGTTTCCCAAAGGATATAGAGAGCCATCTGGTAGGCACGTGTTCCCTGGCTGCCCGAATTCGGACGATCGCAGCGATATTTCTCGGGCTGATAGTTCAGCATCGCACCGGGAGTATAGTCCATAGGACCTACCGCATTGCGCAGGTAAGGCAAATATACGCTGTTGTCGGGGGTACAGCCGCCCATCTGCTCCATGCCGCGTACACCTTCATACGACAGCACATTGGGATACTTATACTCAAGACCTGCAGGCTTGAACGAGCCGTGGAAGTCTACGAACAGGCCATGCTTGGCGGCTTCCTCGGCCACGCGCTCATAGTAGTTGACCATCCATTGGTCGCTGCGGTCCATGAAGTCGATCTTCACACCGTCTACGCCCATTTCGGCATATTTCTCGAAGAGGTCGAAGTTGTTCTCAACGGTAAGCCATGTAAGCCAGAGGATAATGCCCACGTTCTTGCTCTTGCCATACTTGATGAGTTCGGCAAGGTCGAGCTCATCGTTGGGGTCAAAAGGATTGCGGGTGCTCTTAGCCCAACCTTCGTCGAGCAGCACATAGTTCACACCATATTTTGAGGCGAAGTCAATAAAGTACTTGTAAGTAGGTGTATTGCAGCCTGCCACGAAGTCTACATCGGGGCCGTAGGGAGTTGCGCCGTTCCACCATTCCCAGGTAGTTGTACCGGGTTTGATCCACGAGGGATCGGCGATAACCGACTTCTCAGCGAGGCGTGCGGTCATTGTATTTTCGATAATCTGACCGTCTTCCGAAGTCACTACAAAATAGCGCCAGGGGAAAGCGCGCTTACCGTCGGTCTTGGCGATATAGTCGGCTTCCTCGAGGATTTTCACACTGCGGTCGCCGTCGGGGCCGAATTTCAGAGGCACTTTCGGGAAAATCGAATTAAGACGATCGGTAGTGCCGAGAGGATTGAGGAACATTGCAGGATAGTCGGTAAGAGCCGATTCGCTTATGAGCACCTTGCGGTTGCCGTCGAGCTCCACGAGGATAGGAAGCTCGGTGAATTTATCGCCGGAATTATTCCACTGCTCGGGCGAAAGGTGCTGATAGCGTTCTTCATACGAAGTCTTGAAGCCGCCGGCGAGCTGTCCGTGAAGCTTATAGTTCTCAGGCAGAGCCACGCTGAACACTTCATTATCCACCTCGACCTTACCCTTCATATCGGTAATCACGCGGTATGCCACACCGTCGTTGAACGCACGGAATTCCACCGAATATTTACCGGCGAACTTCAGGAGCATCTGCTCGTAGGTATTGTCAATTTCCGAGAATTTGAACGCTACTACGGGGTTGATTTTATCGCTCACCGATTTACGGCTCACGGAGTTTACTTTGGGATTCTCGCCGAGAGTCTTGCCGTTTAACGTAAGGGAAATTACACCGTCGGTCAGCACGGGCGAGCCGTCGAGACTGATTGAATAAGTTATCTGCTTGTCGACGTCGACATCGACAGCAATCTTGCCGTCAGGCGAAGCCACTGTGTACGTTTTTGCCATACCCGCCAGCGACGAAGCCAGCAGAATGGTCGTTACGAAGTGTCTTAGTTTCATAGCTTAGTGATTTTATGGTTTATTTTTAATTGTCATCTTGTCCTACCCGAGTTTCAGTGTCTGTGTCTGAATCGGTCTTTCATTTAGGTATTAGCTGAAGTATCTTTTGCAAAATTAATTCATAGCATCCGATTTATATGTTAATTAGATTGCCAATAGAGTACAACGTGCAAAATATTCATTCCCTTGCACTAAGAGTATTGTATTATATACGGCCAAATCTGTATACAAAGCCTCTCATCGCTTTCGTTAACTAAATTTGCAATATTCCGCACCTATATTATATAAAAAAGCAGTAGATTTGCACCATAAAAATAAACCTGTCATATCACAAAGATCAAATATAATGAAAAGCTCATTCAGATACTTCCTCGCCGCAGCAGTTCTCACGTCTTCAGCCTATGCTTACGCCGACAACCGCGACTGGGGCGGCATCAACCGCTATGCCAAAGCCAATGCCGAACTTCCCGCACCCGCCAAAGGCGAGCACCGTGTAGTGTTCATGGGAAATTCTATCACTGAAAACTGGTTCGGCACTCACCCCGAATTTTTCAAGAGCAACAACTACATAGGGCGCGGCATCAGCGGCCACACCTCATCGCAATTCCTTGTCCGCTTCCGCGAAGACGTAGTCAACCTCAAGCCCGAAGTAGTAATCATCAACGCCGGCACAAACGACTGTGCCGAGAATTCAGGCCCCTTCGACGTCGATATCACATTCGGCAACATCGTGTCGATGACCGAAATCGCTCAGGCCAACGGCATCAAGGTAATACTCTCCTCTGTCCTCCCCGCCGCTGAATTCGGCTGGAACAGAAACATTACCGACGCCGCCGACCGCATCGCCGCCCTCAACGCAAAAATCAAGGCCTACGCCGACGAGCACAAGCTCCCGTATGTCGACTACTACTCGGCTGTCGTTTACGGCCCCGAGCGAGCACTCAACCCCGAATACACCAACGACGGCGTACATCCCACAGCTGCAGGCTACGACGTGCTCGAAGCAATAGTCAAGCCCGTAATCGACAAGACCATTAAGAAGAAAAAATAACTAATAAATCAATACCGATGAGAAAAGCGATAATCACCCTGACTGCTTCTGCATCGCTCATGCTCGCATTCCCGGCCTTCGCTGCCGAGATGCCCGTATGTCAGGCCGACAACACTGCTGTAAATACAGCCAAGTGCAACTACGCTAAGACAAACCGACCCGAAAAGAAAGACCGTCTCTTCCACTCTAAAGAAGTTGAAAAACAGATCAAACGAGTTAAAGGAATGCTCACCAATCCCAAACTCGCGTGGATGTTTGAAAACTGCTTCCCCAACACTATCGACACCACCGTTCACTTCCGCAAGGGCAAAGACGGCAAGAACGATACCTTCGTTTACACCGGCGACATCCACGCCATGTGGCTCCGCGACTCAGGTGCTCAGGTATGGCCCTACGTACAGCTCGCCAACGACGACGCCGACCTCAAGGCAATGGTAGAAGGCACTATCCGCCGCCAGTTCAAGTGCATAATCCTCGACCCCTATGCCAACGCATTCAACGACGGCCCCACAGGCGGTGAGTGGATGAGCGACAACACCGATATGATTCCCGACGTGCACGAGCGCAAATGGGAAATCGACTCCCTCTGCTATCCCCTCCGCCTCGCCTATGAATATTGGAAGGTAACGGGCGACGACAGCATCTTCGACGACGAATGGCTCGCAGCAATGACCAAAATCTACGATACTTTCGTCACACAGCAGCGCAAGGAAGGCCACGGCCCCTACACATTCACACGTCGCACAGAGCGCTCTTTCGACACTCTCAGCAACAACGGCATGGGTACTCCCGTGAAGCCCTGCGGCCTCATCGCTTCAGGATTCCGTCCGTCCGACGATGCCACCACACTCCAGTTCCTCGTCCCCTCCAACTTCTTTGCAGTATCTTCGCTCCGCAAAGCCGCCGAAATCCTGTCTACCGTAAACAAAGACGAGGCTTTCGCCGCCAAGTGCAACGCCCTCGCCGATGAAGTAGCCGGCGCCCTTCAGGAATACGCCGTTTACAATCATCCCGAGTTCGGCCCGATATACGCATTCGAAGTTGACGGCTTCGGCAACCATTTCCTCATGGACGATGCCAACGTTCCGAGCCTCATTGCAATGCCCTACCTCGGCGACGTAGACGTCAACGACCCCACATATCAGAATACCCGCCGCTTCGTATGGAGCGACAGCAACCCCTACTTCTTCAGCGGCACTGCAGGCGAAGGAATTGGCGGCCCCCACATCGGCTATCAGATGGCATGGCCTATGAGTATAATGATGAAGGCGTTCACAAGCACCGACGACAACGAGATTAAAGACTGCATCACCATGCTGCTCAACACCGACGCCGGCAAGGGCTTCATCCACGAATCATTCAACGTCAACGACCCGACCGACTACACCCGCGACTGGTTCGCTTGGCAGAACACCCTCTTCGGCGAACTCATCCTCAAGCTCGTCAACGAAGGCAAAATCGACCTCCTCAACTCTATCCCCTGCCCCACCGACACAGCAAGTAAATAAGCAAGTCTTGTAAATCAGTCTCCTATATTGAAAAAGCTCCTGCCGAACATCACCCGGCAGGAGCTTTTTCAATATCATAGTTATATTTAGAATTTATATTTGAATCCGAACTGGAACATACCCTGCGCTCCAAAGCCGGCTTCTGCATACATCGCCCACTGACGTGAGATGTCGACCTGCGCGCCGATAGGTACTATCTGGAAGGCGCAGTATGCCTTGGTATAATTGTCGCCGACAAGAGGCTGCATGCGGCTGAATTCGACACCGAGACCGACCTTGCCGTACAGCGATACGATAGAATTGCTGTAGTAGTGGTAGCGGCCGTTGATCATCACAGCGTGATAGGCAATATTGGAGTGCTCGGGGCCTCCCTTGGTAGTTGTCGATGAGAACGTGTACGACGGACCTACCCAGATTTTAGGAGCCACCTTGAAGTTTACACCTGCGTTGAGGGCACCCCAGGCAGTGTTCACGTGTTTCCAACCGTCTTTCATGTCGGTTGCATCCATCTGAGTGTAAGCACCGTAGGAGAGTGTCACTTCTGTTTTCTGGGCGTGAGCTCCGAATATTGCAGTGACTGCGAGAGCCGCAGCAGCAAAAAGTCTTTTCAGCATATTTCCGATAGTTTTATTGTGAAACGTTTAGCATTCACAACAAACCTTATCGGGAAATAGTTCAACGCGCAAGCGCTTCGGCAAGAGCTTTTCCCGACTCACGTGCCACTTCGAGAGCCTCGGCGCTCGGATTCTGCTTCACCGTAAACGGTGTGGCGGCGAGTGTCATACCGCAACCTTCGAGGCGCTCGAGTATCTTCTTGGCAGCCTGAGGAGCCCATGTAAACGAACCCGCAACCACCAGTTCGCGGTTGCGCAGGCCGCGCACGGCGAGAGCATCGACAAACGCTGCCACAGGAGGGAAAATACCGTCGGAGTAAGTAGGCGACGCTATCACAAGACCGCGATGACGGAACGCCGCAGCAAGCATATCGCTCATCTCGGCCTGACCGGCATTGAACACCTCGATATTGCGCACACCTCCGGCGGCAAGAGCCTCGACGATAGCCTCAACCATGCGGGTGGTATTGCCGTACATCGAGCCGAAGACCACCGTCACGCCGTTGTCGAGCGGCTGATAGCTGCTGAGCGTATCGTACACCTCCACAACCTTGGGAATATTGTCGCGCCACACCGGGCCGTGAGTCGAGCAGATAGTGGCAATCTCCGTATCCTTGAGTTTGGCAAGGGCGCGCTGCACAAACTGGCCGTACTTTCCCACGATATTGCTGTAGTAGCGCACCATTTCCGACATATACGGGGCAAGTTCGAGCTCGCTGTCGAGCACGGCACCGTTGAGAGCGCCGAAGCAGCCGAAAGCGTCGCCCGCGAAAAGAGTCTTCTCCTCCTCGAGATAGGTCATCATAGTCTCGGGCCAGTGCACCATGGGGGTGAGCACGAATTTGAGCGTAGCGCCTCCGAGGTCGAGTGTTTCGCCGTCCTTCACGGCAAGCGTGGCACCCTCCTCGCCGTAGAAACCCTTCACCATAGCAAGAGTCTGCGCATTGCCAACAATCGTTATGCCGGGGAAGGCGTGGCGCAGGGCGCGTATCGTGCCCGAATGGTCCGGCTCCATGTGGTTGATAATGAGATAGTCGGGGGCTTTGCCGCCGAGAATTTCCTTTATCTCATCTATCTGCTCGTAGGCATGCTGTAGTTCCACACCGTCGATTATCGCCGACTTCTCCGAGCCGTTTACAAGATACGAATTATAGCTTACACCTTTGGGAATAGGCCACATACCTTCAAAGCGATAGGTTGCGCGGTCGTTGACCCCAATATAACTTACACGTTCGGAAATTTTAAAAGCGCTCATATCTACGTCTTATAAAAAAGAAAACCGGATTCGACACATGCCGACTCCGGAAAAGTGAGTAGTCTTACCAGGATTCGAACCTGGACAGACAGAACCAAAACCTGTAGTGCTACCATTACACCATAAGACTCCGTGCGCTCATCCCGCTATTCCGGGGCTTAGAGCGGTGCAAAGTTAAGCAATATTTTCCGCCCTGCAAAATTTTTTACTTAGCTTTTTAGTCAGAAAACCGAGGAACGCTTTAGGTTGCGACACCTTCAGAGCTGTTCCCCGGCTTAAAGGTTCGAATTCAGATAAGTCAAAGCTGCGTAGCTCGACTTTAATTTAGAGTCTGTTCGGATTCACTTTTACGAGAGTTATCGGGAATTTAACAGTGAGTGAAAGATGATTACATCTGGAAATCGACTGCGAAGAACCATAATACATGACACGAGAAGAATTCTCGCTATATATAGTAGAACTTATAGTGAAGCTGTTCACCAGCTCGGCCGGGTAGGTTTTTCCATTTGAAATATAACCCGTGCATGGCATCTTCACTTCGATATACGACCCTTCTTTCCAGAATGCCACATTATCAGCAATATCGTACACATCAAAGCCTTCGCCTTTATTGGGCAACGCCTTGATCTTGATAGAATGATAGTAGCCATTCCCGTCGCTTAGACCCTGCTCCCATTTGTAGGCGGCGCACTGGTCGGTACCCTTGAAACGCACAGCATAGCAAGGTCTTAACGAATAGGAGTATTCGCCGTCGGGTGACAGAATGGTAGTTGTAGCCTGCTGAGTTTCATCATTGCGGTTAGGAATTCTCTTATAATAAACAGGACGCGACTGAGCACCCTTCTTCAGTTGTGTATAGCCTTTAAAGGCTACGTTTTCGTCTGAAAAGTCTTCTGTCGGCGAGTATTTATTATCAGTGCCGTTGCGGAGATATACTTTTTCCTCAAATACCTCTGTATTCATCGTATAAGATCCGAAAACAGGCATCGAAACCGCTGTCGAAAAGTCGGGAGAATTGGTTTCAAAGGGAGACAAGAGCATGATTTCACCAAAAGTCGGCAATCGGTAAGGCTCGCCGTCGACATATATATACGAACTTTCGTCATTGCCGGTAAGGCCGCTCGTTTTGAGGTCCGAATATGAGAAATACGATTCTGTAAGATATTCGTCACTGGGGAGAAAGCTGTCGTATAAGGTGGCGGTTGCAGGTTGTCCGTTGGCAGGAGCGGTAAGAGACTTCACATTGTGCTCTGCAAATAGGTCGTAGACGAGGAGCTTACGGTTGAGTTCGTCCTGGACATCCTCGGGGAGGTCAACGGGGAGGTCGCCGACGATGAATGTCTCAGCTTCGTCCCAGTCGTCGACACTGAGTGTGAACTCGAGCTTGTAGGCCTTGGTAAGTGTTATGGTGTAGAGATTGTTTGCGCTGATTGCCCGGGGAGTACCTGCGGGAGAGTCGGGGTCGGTGAAGCGTATTTCGTGCTCGCGGGTCACAGCACCACCACCCTCGGCGATCTCTGTGTACTCCACTGTCAGCACGGGGACGCTGTCGGGGTCGGTAGAGGTATTGCGATAAGAGTAGATTTCGTGGCGATAGGCTTTAGCCTTAGCCTCCTCGGCATCTTTGGTTCCGACGATACCNCCTTCGGGAGTGTACGTCTCAGTGTTGAACCACCCCTCTTCCTGAGGCATATAGTTNGACAAATAGAGGGCAGCCTTTACGGCGCGGTTCTTGAANGTTATCTTTGTCACGGTTACGCCTTCGGCCTGNTTTACAATGTCGAAGCGGGCGGCAAGACGGGTCATGTCGACCGTGCCGAGGTCCTCTGTCTTTGTAATAGTGGTGGTCACGCGCTTAAGAGTTTGGCTGCGCATAAGGAATCCNTCGGTTGATTCAGGAGCCTGTGAGGCATAGATTTTCTGGAAGCAGNCAACCGCATCTTTTGCAGAGGTTTCGGCGGGAATAGCGGCGAGTTCTTCCAGAAGNGTGGCATCGGCATTGGCCACGAACCAGATGTCGTAGGTGGCGTCTTTCTCTATCAGTACNTCATAGTCNCCGTCGGCACCTGAGGGACGGGCCTCGACAACTCCTGCAAAACCTTCGTGGGTATCGAAAAGGATCGCGTGAAGGGTATTGACCGCCGACTCGTTAGCCTCCGCTGCGATTGTGCCGGCACGCGAGGCTGAAACGGTCTTGGCAGAGCCTCCAAGATGCAGACGGACAGCAGGCATGCNGCCGTCGGTGGTGGTGGGGACGATTTCGTCGTTGGTGCAGCTGCACAGCATCAGTATAGCTGCCAGTGCGCCTGTAAAATATTTGTTCATAACTGTTTACAAATTATTGATTTTAATCTGCTTCGATACTTTATTCTTTTACGGGGTCATCGTCATCGGTGAGAGGTTCGTCGATGTCGACGCCGTTCCAGTCGCTGACCTTAAGAGTCGCAGTGACTTTGCCNGANATGGGGTCNTTNCCNTTGCCGAGCACTATGGTGTAGAGGTGGTTGCGCACTGCAGCTACATACTCGCCGCTGCCGTCGGTCTTGCAGAAAGGTACNTCNACATANCCNTTATAGTCTTCAAGTCCGTTGGCGGCAACGCTGTATTCGATATGCACGTTGAGGCTGTTGTCGGCACTGTTCTGTCGCTCATATATGTAGAATGCCTTCTTCATTTCGAATGTCTCTATTCCGCTCTCTTCGGTAAGTTTGGAGAGGAATTTTTCGGGAAGCGGAGTGTTGGTGTTCANTGCCAATGTATGGCAANCCGCGGGTTGATACACAGGTATTTCGCTTGCGGGGAAGAGGGTGCCNGTCGACGGTGCGCCACTGAGGGTAACGGANGTAACCTTGAGGTTGGGAGTCTGGTAGCGGATGTCGATACGCGAGACTATACGGGTGAGAATCACCTCGCATTTCACGCCCTTAGCCATTGTGATTANTTCGGAGCCGCTGCTGTCCTTAGCCACGCCGGTCATGGCTATGCCCTTGCCTTCGGTGCNGAATACGTCGGCGCTGAGGCCATCGGTAAGCACGAAAGCAGCATTGGTGTCGGAGAAGTCCGTGAAAGCGGATCCGATTGCAGGATCGGCAGTAAGGTCGTTGGCCACGAACTTATAGGAGTACTTGCGACCGTCGTTATCGGCAGGCACGACAATAGAGAAGGTATAGCCGCCGTCGGAATTCTCTGTCATGTCGAGNGCGTTCTTGCCATTGCCGTCCTTCTTCATTATACGGTTGAGCACTGTCCCTTCCTCCGTTACCTCGTACTCATATAGAGCAAGGGTATTGATTGCATATTCGTCGCTCTCATGGATTCCGTCGCGGGAGTACACGACGTTNTCGCGCGCAGGAGTGCGGAGGGTGAAAGTCACGCTGTTGCTATCTGCGTCGGGAGCAGGCTGAAGAGCATGGTCGGTGCTGCTGTCGCACGAGGCGGCAAGCAGGAGTACCGGCAGGAATAAATAACTGCTTTTCATTTGAAATTGATTGTTGGTTAATAAAAATGTTGATTATAAGTTGTTTNCTGATGTGTGTTATCCAAATGTTCCGCCGTCGATCCAGTCGTCTACCGAGGCACCGATATGCGGCGATACTTCTGCACGCCCGTCGCCGTAGATACGGATATTTACGGTATATTTCTGAACATGTACTCGCGACGGATACCACCCCCATGTTCGGAAAGCACGTGCGAGGTCTATATCAGGACCCATCCGNTGTCCGTCGAACCATAGCCTGAGGGTNGGTATGGATTCGTCGGTATAGCGCAGAGTGATAAACTCGGTGTTGAGTTCGAGCGCGTCCATAGGCACCCGCTGNCTGTGCACGGTCAAGGTATCGTGGAGAGGTACCGTAAAGCCGCCCGCACATCCGGCGAGGTCGGGGTGAAGATTGTAGCGNCCCGGAACGCCCGACAACTCTATCTCATAGGTACCTATACGCTCGGGGAGATTGGCCCACTCGACTCGTATGGTGAGGTGACAGTGAATGTTGTTCATAGGTGTTGTAAGTCGGCTATAGCCGGGGAGGGCNCGGTCGGGAGTGAGGTCGGTGGCAAGGCCGTGNCNGTCTATGGCAAAGCGGCTCACTCCCCAGTAGAGTTCGTCGGCGGTATCGTCGGTACAACTGAGCGCGAAGTCGTGCAGCCCGGCTGCCGTGGAATGATTGAGCGACGTGGCCGCTCCGCANTTTCCTATTGTAATCATCGTGTAGCTGCCCTCCGGCAAGTCAAGAGCTTGGTATTGCAGGTCTTCGCCNGGAGGCACCTCACTNATATAGNANCCCTCGGAGTCATAGAGGAAGTGTCGCAGACTGCTGATATACTCAGTGAAAGCCTCGGTACCATAGGGGCGGTAGGTATAGAGCATGGCCGACGAATCGGGGCAGCAGAGGTCTCGCGGATCGTCGAGGGTGCAGGCACACGTCAGCATCACACCGCAGAATGCAGCGAGCAGCCTGATGAACTGCAGCCCGGAGTGAGCGTTATGGAGTGAAGCGTGCCTTACCATAAGTAAGTCTTGAAGATTACTTGAAGGATGATACTGTGTATATTATTTCTATCTCTGTGCGCCGCAGTGACGGATAGAGCTCGCCGAGCATGCGCCGGTAGTAACGTCCGTCGTCGAGACGTCGGAGACGTGCTTTGGTTTCGGTGTCGGATGTACGTGTGCGTATCAGTGCAATGGCGGCCTCGGCACAGGGAATGGCGGAGGATTCGAGGGCGCGGCACAGTCCTGACCAGTCGTCGCCCGCTCCGCTCACCGATATCGGCGCGGATATCGCACAGCCGTCCACGAGAGCTCCGGCGGCTGAGCGGGCGCGGTTTTCAGATAGACTGCGGTTATGCGCCGCATCGTATTCGGGTGAAGCGTAGCCGATTACATTTATTGCCTTTATGCATCCTCCTACAGATTGTACGGAGTCCATGAGCGCATGCACACGGCGCATCTCAGTGCCGTTGGAGGCGAAGTCAGCCATATAGTCCGACGTATCTACCGGATAGCGGAAAATGAAACGGGCGGTATCGGTCGCGACGGCTCTCTCCACAGACTCAACCTCGGCGGACTCGGGGATTACCGGTTCAGTGACAATTGCTGATGTATCAGACAGTTCCGCCACAATAATCTCCGTAGCGGGGAGAAGTTCGGCGGCAGGCGCGGGTTTGCGCGCTTGAGTTGAAAAGAGATATGAAACCGAGATTGCAGCCTTGGTGGGGCCAAAAAGATTGCGCGAGCGCGTACGCAGACGGTGACCGCAACTGCCGCAGTCATACTTGGTGTAATGCAGATTGATATATCCCGCTCCGAGCGAAGCCTCAATGCCCCAACGACGCCCGAGCGAAAGACGGTAGCCGACAGAAACTCCTGCACCGGCTCCATGCCCTTCGTAGCGGTAGTCGCGGAGGAAGGCCGGAAAACGTAGTCCGCCGGCATTGAACTGGCCGCCGAAAGCGTGGATTCCCAGATATACCCCCCTGAATGTACGGTCGAACCAGTATCGACCCTCCCCGCGAACAGCCCAATGGTGAAGCTTCGGATTGGCATCGGCACCATTTTCCGCTATATAGTTGGGAAAGTTGAAAGCATTATATCCCCCCGAGGCCGAAATCGACACATGATTCGACACTGAAAAATCCGCCTCCAGATTCGGTGTGGCAGTCAGCCAGTAGAGGAGATTGGTATTAAACGTCATTTCGTCCCCGCGAAGCTGTGCCGCAGTAAGACCGAAAGCAAGCAGTATCGCAACCCGGAAGCGGATTGTCGATGCGACAGATATTATCCTGTATAATAAAGTCATACGGGCACTCGTGCGTTGTATGTGTCACGGTTCCCGTATGACTGAATTTTATTAATGTTCTGATAAAAAAAAGAAGTGCGTGAGAACCCTACTCGTTGCTCATCCCACTTCCGAGGCTCTGGTATTGCCCATCTCCGTAGAACGAGCAAACTGTCAGAAACCTCACGCGTAATATGGCGAAAACTTCCCATCGGCAACGCAAAAGCGCACCGTATGGGAGAATCATCATACCCAAAAGGCATCTACTGTCTGTCGTATCCTTGACGGAGATTGAAATTTACCAGATTTCGGAAGTCAAGAATGCGCTTATAGTAAACGCTATATTAATATGTCTGCAGCCCCACCCTCGTCCCCAGCCGGTTTCTGAGGTGAGCCTGCGGTGCAAAGTTAAGCAATATTTTCCGCCCTGCAAAATTTTTCGGGCAGCTTTTTAGATATCCGTCTGTATGCCATATACATTATTGCATCTGTCAGCAGCCACGAAACGGGGTAGACGGCGAGCAGACGCGAGAATGTGGCGTCGGCCGGCAAGGTCCACACCCAGAAGAGGCGGAGCACACAGGTGCCGAAAATCGTTATCAAAGCAGGGGTCATGGAGTAACCCATGCCGCGCATCGACGACCCTGTCATTTCGTAGTAGCAGGCCACAAACTGGAAGATGAGTACCGTAGTGAGGCGCACCGCTCCGTAGGCGGCGACATCGGGTTCGTCGGTAAACGGCCAGAGGAACATCTCGTACTGCCACGCTATGAGCACGTTGAGCACTACGGAGATAAACACGCTGTATATCAGGCCTATCTTTAATATCCTGTGGCATCGCTCGATATTCCCGGCACCGAAATTCTGGCTCGTGAAGGCTACTACTGTCGACGCAAAGGAGGCAATCACAAAGTAGCAGTACATCTCGTAGTTGATAGCAGCAGCCGAGCCGGCGGCAGCCTTTGCGCCGAAACTGTTGATAGCCGACAATATAAAGATATTGGAAATCGAGAATACGGTGCTCTGAAGACCGGCAGGGATACCCACGGCGCATATCTTGCGCACACGGTTCCACGAGGGGCGCAACTCTTTAAGACGCAGGCCGATATCGCTCTTTTCCCGGAGCAAAATCACGGTGACGATAGCGGCATTGACCACCGACGATATCACCGTAGCCCACGCCACACCGCTCACACCCATGCCGAACCGAATGACAAAGAGCAGGTTGAGCAGCAGATTGACGATACCCGACGCCACAAGGCTGTAGAACGGACGCTTGGTATCGCCGACACTTCGCAGTATCGCCGACGCAAAGTTAAAGATTATCATAAAGGGCATACCCACGGCGTAGATGCGCAGATAGTCTACCGCATGCGGCAGCACGCTTTCGGGCGTACCCAGGGCCGAAAGTATGGGAGAGGCCACGCCGAGTGTGACCGTGAGCATGAATATGCCGCTGGCTATGGCAAGCCATACCGCCGACGCAACGGACGCCCGCACGCCAGCGCGGTCGCCGCTACCGATGCAGTTGGCAATCACCACATTCACACCCACGCCTATGCCTACAAACATGTTGATGAGCAGACCGATCACGGGGCCGTTGCTCCCCACGGCGGCAAGAGCGTCCGAACCGGCATAGCGACCCACAACAGCCACATCAACAGAGTTGAACGACTGCTGCAACACACCGCTCGCTATCAGCGGCAGTGCGAACATAAGCATAGGGCGGGCCAATGGTCCGCGCAACATGTCTACATCTTTCATCGGAAGGCTGTAGCTGAGATATTCGGGGTGTTAGCGATTGTATGCGGCGGCGTAGGCGCGCATCTGGCGCAGCATGGCCACAAGACCGTTGCTGCGTGTGGGCGAGAGATGTTCCGAAAGCCCGATATCCTTGATGAAATGCAGGTCGGCATCAAGAATTTCCTGAGGTGTATGGCCCGAGAGCACCTGAACGAGCATCGAGATGATACCCTTCACTATTATTGCATCGCTGTCGGCGCGGAACTGCACCTTGCCCTCACCGTCGAGTTCGGCATCGAGCCATACGCGGCTCTGACAGCCCTCGATAAGGCGGTCGGGAGTCTTGAGCGAATCCGGCAGAGGGTCGAGCATATTGCCCAGATCTATAATATATGCGTAGCGGTCCATCCAGTCCTCGATATCCTCGAACTGCTCTACGACTTCCCGCTGGCTTTCTTCGATAGTCATATTACGATAGTAATATTAGAATGGTTTTTCTTTATATACGACATTGAGCACTACATCACCCACAGCCTGCAGAGTCTCCTTGTCAATGTTGGAGAGATTATCGTTGTGAGTATGCCAGGAGGGAGGGAAAGAAAGGGTCTCCGGATTGTTGAGCTCAATGATGTTGGTGGTGGGGATACCGGCACGTGTAAGCACCACATGGTCGTCGGTAACGGCACCGCCTATGCTGCGGGGGAATCTCTCTCCGTAGCCAAGACTTTCGGCCTCGCTCCACACCTTGACGGTAG
Source organism: Bacteroidales bacterium (assembly GCA_014800815.1). Taxonomy (GTDB): domain Bacteria; phylum Bacteroidota; class Bacteroidia; order Bacteroidales; family Muribaculaceae; genus CAG-873. The sequence continues at coordinate 17,311 of JAAVFI010000009.1, forward strand.
GCTTCGTCGCATTTTCCTGAGCGAAAGCCTCATAGTTGAATCGCGCGTCGCGGCCACCTACCATATCGAGCAGAATGCCGTACACGGGCATATTGTCGGCTGTGTAAGGCACGACATTATCGGCCCAGTATTGCGAACCGAGGCACCATGTATCCGAGTTTTCGGAGAAGCCTGAAGAATCGCCGTAGTCCTCGGCGTCGATGAAGAAGAGGTCTACGCCTACCGAAGGCGACTTCTCGGCAAGGTTGCGGGCAATTTCAAGCAATACGCCCACACCGCTGCCGCCGTCGTTTGCACCGTCGGCCGGCAGGAGACGTTTCTCATGCGAGTCGTCGCGGTTGGCCCACGGACGGGTATCCCAGTGTGCGGCCAGAAGTATGCGCTTGGTCTGGAACTTATTGTACTGCGCTATGATATTCTTGATAGGGAGTACATCGCCGTTGAAAGCGGTTACAGTACCGGTCTGCACTATCACGGTATCGGGGCCGAGGCCATGAAGGCGCTCGACTATATAGTTCGCGCATGAATCGTGAGCCGCAGTGCCGGGGACACGCGGACCGAAAGCAACCTGTTCTGCGACATATTTATACGCCGTATCGGCAGAAAATGCGCCTATCTTCTCATTGGATTTAACAGCCTTTGTACTGTCGACCGATGCTGAGGGTTTACATCCCGCCGAGAAGAGTATCAGTAGAACGAGTGCTGCAGAATGTAATTTCCGAAGGTTCATAGTCTTAATTTTTAAGTCGCCGCAAAGTTACAAAAAAGCTACAAACCCGCAAAACTTTTAGTACAAATATTTTGCAATTTTTTTGCTGACACCCCGATTCTTCCGTATCAATCTCAGTACTACTTATTTCATAAACACCAGATACACCGCCGCCACCAGGCATCCGAAGGCCGCAAAATGATTCCAATGCAGGGTCTCGCCCTTGAAAAATACCACTGTGAACACTGTAAAGATAAGTAGCGTGATTGCCTCCTGAATCACCTTAAGCTGCATGAGGGTGAAGGGGCCGCCGTTGCCGGTGAAACCAATGCGGTTGGCGGGCACCTGACAGCAGTATTCCGCCAGTGCGATAGCCCACGAAAGCACGATGATGATATAGAGCGGCGTATTTGCCCCTATAAGCTTCATCTCCTGAAGTTTGAGATGTCCGTACCAGGCAAACACCATGAAGACATTGGCCACAACAAGGAGGACTATGGTCCAGATAGCTGTTTTCATAAGTACAAAATACCCACGGCACCTTACGGCAGCCGTGGGCAGACAAATATGTAGTTATTCGAAAGATCCCATTTTCAGGTAGTTCACTTCCTCCTGAGTGAGGTAGCGCCAGCGGCCGCGGGGGAGATTCTTCTTGGTAAGACCGGCGAAATATACGCGGTCGAGTTTCACCACGTGGTAGCCGAGCGACTCGAAGATACGGCGCACAATGCGGTTACGGCCCGAGTGAATCTCAATACCTGCCTGATTGCGGTCGGTCTCGGTAGCGTAGCTGATAGCGTCGGCGTGGATAGGACCGTCTTCAAGCTCGATACCGTCGGCAATGCGCTGCATATCGTCTTCCGAGATATCGCGGTCGCACCACACGTGGTAGATTTTCTTCTTCACGAACTTGGGGTGAGTGAGCTTCGAGGCAAGGTCGCCGTCGTTGGTGAGAAGGAGCACACCGGTAGTATTGCGGTCGAGACGGCCTACAGGGTAGATACGCTCGGGGCAGGCACCCTTCACGAGGTCCATTACGGTAAGACGACCGTTGGGGTCATCGCTGGTAGTCACGCAGTCCTTAGGCTTGTTGAGCAGGATGTAGCACTTGCTCTGGAGGGTTACGACCTTTTCGTCGTATTCCACTACATCGTTGTGGGTAATCTTTGTTCCGAGTTCGGTCACTACCTGGCCGTTTACTTTCACAAGACCCTGCTGGATAAATTCATCGGCTTCGCGACGAGAGCAGAGACCTGCATTGCTCATATATTTGTTAAGACGAATCTGCTCATCGGGATTGATTTCGGGCATTTCGTATTCGATGCGCTTGGGACGCGGAACGAAGCTCTTGCCGCGGGGAGCGAATCCGTCGTTCTGTTGACGGTTGCGGTTGTTGTAGCCGCCCTGCTGACGGTTGTTGTAGCCGCCGTTGTTATTGTTGTAGGGGCGCTGCTGACGGTTATTGTTGTAGCCGCCACCGTTATTGTTGTAGGGGCGCTGCTGACGGTTATTATTGTAGCCGCCGCCGTTATTGTTGTAGGGGCGCTGCTGACGGTTATTATTGTAGCCGCCACCGTTGTTATTGTAGGGGCGCTGCTGGCGATTATTGTTGTAGCCGCCGTTATTGTTGTACGGACGCTGCTGACGAGGCTGATACGGACGCTGATATCCGTTGTTCTGGCCCTCCTGCTGAGTACCTTCGGTCTTCTCGCCGTCGGATGCAGGGATGGGAGCGTTGTAGTTGCGGGGCTGGTAGGGGCGTTGATAGTTGTTATTATAGCCTCCCTGGCGGTTGCCGTAGTTGTTGGGGCGCTGCTGGTAGGGACGAGGCTGATAGGGGCGGGGCTGATAGTGATTATCGCCGCCTTCCTGATGGTCATCTCCATTCATACGCTGCTGGTAGGGGCGTCGTGTTCCGTCGCTGCCCTCTTCGGGTGTGCGGAAAGGCTGCCCGATACGCGGGCGCTTGGGCTTCTTGTCGTTCGAATTGGAATCCATGGCTGTGAGTTGTGTTGAATTTTACTGAGTATAGTAGACAATAGGGGGATTATTTGAGTTTGGCAGCATCGGACATCTGCATGATATCTGTCGATACATACCGGCCTCGCGGCCCGGGGTAAGTTTTGTATATTGTTTACTAATGTGTTTTAATTTATATTCCTGAGGAGAAAGCTTTTATGAGTAATAATAGTCGTCTGTGGAGGTAATCATCGGAAATATTCATCCGAGAATCGACCGGCTGCCGCACGGCAGAGTCATCCTGAAAAATATGTACCGTATTTGATACCGCAAAATTACTAATTAAATGCGAATAGATACTGTTAAATAACATTAACGACCATAAAACTTTTTCTCTTTTTATCAGAGTCGTGACTATAACTGAATTTTACGTAACTTTGTACTCTAAAATTCTCACCCGCTATGATACTCAAGGAATACAATCCTCTGTTCCCGACCGTCGGCACATCATCGCCTCTCGTCCTCGCCGGCCCCTGCTCTGCCGAAAGCGAAGAACAGACGCTTGCCACTGCCAAGGCTCTGCACCGCGAAGGCATAAACATCTTCCGCGCAGGAGTTTGGAAGCCACGCACCCGGCCCGGAGGATTCGAAGGTATCGGCACCCCCGCCCTTGCCTGGCTCGCCAAAGTAAAGGCGGAGACCGGCATGGCCATTGTCACCGAAGTGGCCAATGCACGGCATCTCGCCGAAGCTGTTGAGGCGGGTATCGACGGAGTGTGGATAGGGGCGCGCACATCGGCAAACCCCTTTGCCGTGCAGGAGATAGCCGACGCTATTGCCGCTCTGCCCTCTTCGGTGCGCGAAAGCCTCACCGTGCTCGTCAAAAACCCCGTGAGTCCCGACATAGAGCTATGGATAGGCGCATTGCAGCGCATTGCCGGAGCGGGGGTATCGCGCCTCGGAGCCATACACCGCGGATTCAGCTCCTACGGCAAGTCGATATACCGCAACCACCCGCTGTGGCGTATTCCTATCGAACTACACCGCCGCATTCCCGAACTGCCGCTTATCTGCGACCCGAGCCACATCGGCGGCTCACGCGAACTCATAGCGCCGCTGAGTCAGCAGGCCCTCGACATGGGTTTCGACGGCCTCATCATAGAGTCGCACTGCCGCCCCGACTGTGCCTTGAGCGATGCTGCACAGCAGATTACACCCGACACTCTCGCGTCTATTCTCGCAGGACTCGAAAAGCCCGACCCCGAGCACGCATCCACCGAGACCCTCGAGAGCCTCCGCCGCGAAATAGACTCTATCGACGACGAACTCATCGAACTCCTCGCCCGACGCATGAGGGTAGCCCGCGAAATCGGACAACTCAAGCACTCGCTGCACATGCCCGTGGTTCAGCCGCGACGCTACCGCTCGCTCATCGAAAGTCGTTCGGAGGCAGCAGCCAAGCTCGGACTCGCGCCTGAATTTATCCGCTCGGTCCTCGAAGCGATACACGAAGAATCGGTCCGCCAGCAGATAAATCTGCGTTAATCTGTCTCTCTGAAAAGCCTCTCGGGAGGAATAATGTCGGCCAAAGCATGGTCGGAACGCAGGCCGAGCGAAATGCCAAAGCCTTCGGCGACCAACTGGCGTGCCAGCTCGGGCTTGCCCGTAAAGCCGTGAATAATCCACAGCGACTGCGGCCGTAGTTCCTTATGCAATTCAATAATGCGTCCGTAGCGCCCTACGCAGTGTATTATCAGCGGTTTACCCGTCTTTTCGGCCAACGCTGCCTGCCGACGGAAAACCTCCTCCTGACGGGCGGTATCCCCTCCCCTCTTCTTATCCAGACCGGCCTCGCCCACAGCCACCACCCGCGGGTCTTCGACGAGTTGCTCCAGGCGCACCCAGGTAGCTTCAGACACCTCATCCACCGTACTCCAGGGATGAATACCCACACTATACCACGCCTCGCCGTATTTTCCGACGAGGGCAGCATCGGGCTCAACCGACAGCACAGCATCGGCCGACGGGCCGCTATGCGTATGGATATCGGCAAACGAATGTAGATCGGGAATCATGGCACAGGGTCATAGCCGCATCCGCCCCACGGATGACAGCGGCAGATGCGTTTCACCGCAAGCCACAGACCTTTCACAGGCCCGTGTTTACGCAGCGCCTCGAGTGCATACTGGCTGCACGTAGGCGTATATCGGCACGAGGGCGGGGTAAAAGGAGAGATACAAGCCTTATAGAAAAGGACGGGCAGACAAAGCAGCCACACAGCGGCACTTCGCAGAGCTGAGATGACAGTTTTCATCACTCCGCGGGATATTTCTCGGCAAGGGCTCCGAGTATGCGCCTCATGGCCTTCTCGACGGCGGAATACTCAATAAGCTTGTCGGCAACATACACAAACGCAACATCGAGCCTCAGGCTCGGATTCGTGGCAAATTCGTTATGGTTCAGGCGATAAGCCTCACGTATGCGCCGGCGCATCTGCACGCGGTCTACGGCATGATGCAGTCTTTTCTTGGGCACAGAGATAAGGAATGCCACCGGGGCATCCGACTTCCGCACCTCACTGGGTCGCGCCACAGCCCTCAGAGGATAGCACAGGCGCGAAAAATCAGCTACACCCGGGCCAAAGAGCAACTCTATGGCGCGGGTGGAGCACAGTTTTTCTTTCTTACAGAGCCCAGAAGTTTTCACTCGGGGAGGCCGTTGGATTTAGCAAGATAGTGGTCGATAGCCACGGGCATCGAGGGTGCCTCGGGCGACGGAGCCTCAATGTCGAGACGCAGTCCGGCATCCTTTACCGACTTGGCGGCGGCAGAGCCGAGAGCGGCAATGGCAATATCACCCTGCTTGAAATCGGGGAAATTCTTCAGAAGCGACTCAATACCCTGAGGGCTGAAGAACACCAGCATATCGTAGTCGAACGGTTCGTCAGGAGCGAAATCGTTGCTTACGGTGCGGTACATCGCTGCCGATGTCACATCGAGTTTATTGTCGGCAAGGAGCTTGGTATCTTCGCCATTGTTCACATCGCTCACCACCACGAGATATTTCTCGGTCTTGTGCTTGAGCATAGTGGGCATAAGGTCGATAAGACGGCCCGACTTGGATGCGAAAATCTTGCGCTTGCGGTACACAATATACTTCTGGAGGTAGTTGGCCACCATTTCGCTTGAGCAGAAATACTTGAGGGTTACGGGGATAGTCACGCGTGTTTCTTCGCAAAGACGGAAGAAGTGGTCTACCGCTGTCTTGGCTGTAAATACTATTGCCGTGAAGTCGGCAATATTCACTTTTTGCTGGCGAAATTCCTTGGCGGGAAGACCCTCTACTTTGATGAAGGGACGGAATACGATGTCTACACCGTACTTCTCGGCCAGATCAAAATAGGGCGATTTTTCTGAGGTCGGTTGAGGTTGAGAGACCAGTATTTTCTTAATCTTCACTTTATAAAAATATTATTCAGAGGGACTTGAACGGTTAGAAAAGCATCCCCTGAAGGTAGACACAGATGCGATAGTAGGCTAAGGCAGGAATGAATTCCAGCGTGCAAAGATACAAAATAAAATAAAGCAAAGACCCGAAATTGAGGAAAAAAATTCTCAAGCCCTTGATTATAAACAGCAGCTTTGCGAGTAAATATATTGATAACGAGATGATTATACACGCCCCGTGCCACTCGGGCCTGTAGATAAGCAAAAATGCCGGAACTACGAGCAAAAGCCCCGCATAAGCCATAGTTGCAAGGAAGCCGTCGACCCACCGACGCATCTGCGTGGGTGTGCCGAAAGCATATCCCGTGGCCGAATAAGCTATGTAGTGAAACAGGAAGAAGCCACCCGTAAGCGCCATTGAAGCCGTGGCGCCCGCAAAACTCGGGGCGACGGGCAGCGACGGGAAATTATACCCGACTATGCCTCCGAAGACCACAAAGACAAGGGCAAGCAACACTCCCACGGGAGCCTTGACGGAGCGCTCGTCGTCGAACACATTAGGCCTGCGGCGCACACTCCACAAGTCGTGGCGGTAGCTCTTGAGCGCACGGATTACCCCGCCGGCATTGAGGCCGCACACCACCAACAGTCCCATTAGCAGCGCTGTAAGCGCGGTGCTGTTGCTGTAGTGAGGCTCGGCAACCTCGGGTACAATACCCTCGCGCGAACCCGCGGGAATTTCGATGACGGTGGCATGAGCGGCAAGCGAATCGGCAAAAGCCTCCGAGCGCAGGCTGTCGGCCTCAGCTATCGGTATGAAGTGCGGAATCCGGCCCGCAAGCGTATCGCCGGCTATCGAATCTATCAGCACGGTATTGATAGTCCCTGCGGTATCTGCTACCGCTGGGGCGTCGTAGCTCCAAAGCGCCGGAGCTGCATAGTGCTGAAGTGAATCGGCCGATGCCATTAGAATTTCGGAGAGAATTCCGCTTTAGAAGGTTCTGCGAAAGCCGCCGCAAGTACCTCGTCGACACTCTCGGCAATAGTGTACAGCTGTCGGTGGTCAGGACGCATAAAGCCCTGCTCTACAGCCTGCTCAAGCATGGAGATAAGCGGACCGTAGTAATTATTCACATTGAATATCACCACATTGCCTCCGAACAGTCCGAGCTGACGCCAGGTGATTATCTCCATAAGCTCCTCGAAAGTGCCTATGCCTCCGGGCAGAGCGACGGCAGCAGTAGCCAGGGCTGCCATTGTAGATTTGCGTTCGTGCATATCCTCCGTGATGCGGAGTTCGGTAAGGCCGGAGTGGTGCCAGCCACGCTCCACCATGAAGCGCGGTATGATACCCGTCACACTGCCGCCTGCGGCAAGCGCGGCATCAGCTACGGCGCCCATAAGGCCGGTGCGGCCCGCGCCCGTCACTATAGTGGCGCCGGCTTTGGCAAGAGCCTGCCCGAGAGCGGCGGCAGCCTCGGTATATATCGGGGCGAGATTGTTTGCAGAAGCGCAATATACTGTTACTGTATGTTTTGGGGTCATAGCGTATTTCTTCTCATGCCGTTGGAGCCGCCGTTGCGGTTGTTGCTCCGGCGCTCATTGCGCCCCGTGCGGTCAAACGGATTATATTCACTGTCGTATTCGTCACTGTCCTCGTCGGGGTCGGTCGGAGCCTGCTCGCCGCGTTTCAGTTTGGGCTTGTTCTTCTTGATTGCATACGGCTTCTGCATATCCACGGCAAGCTCGTCGACAATCCAGGTCTGTTCGACATCCCAGTTCTTCTTGAGGTCGAGTTTCTTTGCAAAATAGTACACCTCTTCGGGTTGGAGCTCGGCCCCGGGCACAGGATTTCCCGTAGTCCACTTGCCGTCGCCGTTGGTGTCGATTGTCAGTCGGGCATAGTACGTGCCGGGGTTGACAAACGGTATCAGCACGGTCGACGCACCCGCAGGCTTAACAGCCTGATATACCGGAGCGTCCGACGTATTGAGCAACTGCACGATGCACGTCAGCGAGTCGAGGCCCGGCAGAGTGAACTTAATGCTCGAATAGTCCTCGGGCTGCTTCACGGTAAACTCGTGAGATGCAGGCTTGTTCCACGTGCCGTAGATGCTCGTCATGGCAAGAGAGTCAATGCTCAGCCTGTACTTCTCGCCACCTGTCCATTGAGCCTCGATACGGCGCCTCATCAGCAGATTGGCTGAGTCGGGCTTCATGGCAAACTTCACAGCCTTCCACAACGTATCCACCTTTATTTCAAGGTGTACGCCGGTGGAGTCTATAGCTTCGAGCGGCACATCGGTCTCAAATAGAAGCGGACGATGGAGGTCCTGCGAGCTACCCGTCAGGAATTTTACGCCAAGGTACTCCATATCCGACGGCGGCAGGAATGTAGTGTCGCCCGTGATAGAGTCAACGGTAAACGCCGGCACTTCTTCCTCGTCCTTTTTCTTCTTGTCCTTTTTCTTGCGGTCGGGGTCGCGGAAGAAGAAACGCAAAGTATCGGCACTCCACACAAGTCGGTCGGCCGAATCGGACTTGAGATAATTCACCGACAGGCGCAGCGAGTCGGCGGCAAGCACCTCCGGGTCCGAAATCCAATATTCGAGAGTATCCTGCGTAGCATTTGAGCGCAGTAGCGACCACTCAGCGGCAGCACGACCGATACCGGGAGCGCCGTCGACGATAGTCACCACGGGGAGAGTATCCTGCGGTGCGCCGAAGGTAAGGGTGAAGCGTCTGCGGTCCACGCGCTTATAGTCGCTAAGATACGACGGCTTATACCCTACGTTGAACCACGTGAGCAATATGTCGTTAGGCATGAAGCGCAGACCCTGACGCACCGAGAGCGAGTCCTCGCCGTCCGAAGCAAAAAGTGTGTCGGTCACCTCGATATGCTCCACCCACGGAACTATCAGCGAGTCGTAGAAGGCGATATCCTCCGAGCGGTCCCAGTGATAGTCGCGGTTAAGGTCGTTTACAGCGAAAATTCTGTAGGCGCCGGGCTTGAGATTGCGTATGGTGAATTGCCCCGTCTGGCTCGTGCGGGCGATGCGGTCGAAAGGCAGAGTGGTGAGCGTCGTATCTGTATAAGCCGAGTAGACTCCCACGAGCATACCCTGAGCAGGCTCAAGATTTTCGGCCTGGAGCACCATGCCCGATATGCGCAGCGAGTCGATGCTGTCGCCCGTCGAAAAGTCGAGCGCGAAGCCATCGAGTATATTACCCTCGTTGAGGTCCTTTATGGCATCGGCGAAGTCAATTGTATAGGTGGTATTGGGGCGGAGCGTGTCGCGGAACTGCACCGTAAGTCGGCGACCGTTGGCCGACACGGCGGGCGGCTGCTTCTGTGCCGGCGACACTATCACCTTCGAAAAAGCGTCTTCAAGCTGAATATTTTCGTCGAAATAGGCCGAGAGCTGCGTCTTGCTCACATTTGTAGCACCGGAAGCAGGGTCCGAACGCAGAAAAACAGGGGGAGTCTCGTCGCGCGGACCGCCTTCGGGGCGTCCCATATTTGCACATGCACCTGCAAGCAGAGCCACGAGCACCCAGAGGAGAGCCCGCAGACCCGTGCCGGTGTTGTGCCTGCCTTTGTACATCGTTTAGTATTTTCGTTCGATGATAAAATCGAAGAGAGCCGTAAGCTCGTCAACTATAGGATTCGCAGGGAGTCGGCGGAGCGCCTCACAGCCCGCATCGCGCAGGCGGCGCATCTCCTCGTAGGCACGCTCGATGCCGCCGTTCGCACGCGCAAATTCCTGCAGTCGGGCAATCTCCTCAGTATCAAGGCTGTCGTGAGCGAGCAACTTTAGAGCTGCCTCTCGCTCCTCTGCGGGAGCCGATTCGAGAGCGTACAGCAGGGGCAGCGTCACCTTGCCTTCACGCAAGTCATTGCCCGTAGGCTTGCCTACAGCCTCGGAGTCGAAGTAGTCGAATACATCATCGCGCAACTGGAAGCAACGGCCGAAGTTGGCAGCGAAGTCGGCAAGAATGACGCGGGCACTCTCGGGAGCACCGGCGGCATAGCAACCCATCTCGGCACTTGCCACAAAGAGCGACGCCGTCTTATAGTCTATCACACGGAAGTAGCCCTCGATATCGAGAGTATGCTCACGGGCATTCGAAATCTGGTCGATTTCGCCCAGCGAGAGGCGGCGGCCAAGCTTGCAGAGGGCATCCACTATGCGGATATCGCCCGTAGCAATGGCAGCCTGCATGGCCGACGAAGTGAAGTAGTCGCCTACGAGCACCGCTATATGATTGTTCCACACGGCATTGACGGTGGGACGGCCGCGGCGGGTCATGGAGTCGTCTACCACATCGTCGTGCACGAGCGACGCATTGTGTAGCAGCTCGACCGCTACGGCAGCGTCAAGCACATTATCGCTGATGTCGCCGAACATACGGGCACACATCATCAGCAGCAGAGGGCGCAGTTGCTTACCCTTGCTCTGAAGCATCGATAGAACGATTCGGCTCATAAGGCTCGAACCCGTTGCCAAGCGGCTGTGTATCCGCTCATTGAGGAGCTCAAGCTCTTCGCTGTGGCGAGTATTTATAGTCTGCAGTGTCGTCATAGAGCGCAATGATGCGCAAAATTACAAAAAAAATACCAATACATCCGTTTATAAGTACTCCCATTTTGATTATCTCTCTAATTTTTGTTAATTTTGCCTTTACTCAATGGTGTGTCGTTTGTTTATCTACAATGATTCGGTAAAACACATCAATAATACTACGACTATGGAAAAGAAAGAAATTGTAGAGAAGTTTGAAGAAAAGGTCAGAAAGGACCTCACAACTTTCCTTCAGGAAAAAGGAGCCCTCGACGCTCATGTACCCGAGTGCCCCGACGTAGAAGAAAAATGGTCGGTAATAGCTCGCGCATATCTCCCCGACGGGGCGCGCGAGTTCAACGAATACCCCGTGGTTTCGCTCGGCTGGATGATGCTCATCGGCATGGCTATGGCATTCTACTGGGATACCGACTGGGAAGCAAACTCTGCTGTCGAAAATCCCTACGCCAAGCTCCGCGACATGCGAGGATTCGATGAAATGGACGACGCTATAATCCGCGACCTCCTCCACTACGAAGGCGAGGCCGCCGACAAAATCAGCGACCTCGTGGCCGAATGTGCTTCGCGCACCTTCAGTATGATCAATCACGAGCACGTGGAACCCGGCACCGAAGCCGCCCTCGGCTGCTACATCGCAGCACTCCACCAGCTATATCTCGCCGGCATGGCCATGGAGCTCAACGCGCTCGGATACCACATGACTCCGCTGCAGAACAGCTGAGTCACGCAATCCTGTAGACCCCATTCCCCGATATTCGATAACGCCTGGGGCGGTCAAGCGTCGTTCAGATGTGTTCGCGCAGTGAGGGAGCAATGCGGTTGCATTGTGACCGAAACAAGCGGACGCAGATGAATGACGATTGGCCGCCCCAGCGTTTTCGAATATCGGGGAACGGGGTCTTAACCCTGCGGAGTTTTGGGCATCGGAGCCTGACTCTGCGGGGTTTGTTGTCCCGGAGCCTGACTGTTGAGGAACGGATACGGCACGCCGTACAGATCTCCGATATTCTTGCCCGGACTGAGATAACCCTCCATAATGGTATCGCGGCCCGAGGGATTCTCGAAGGTATAGAGGCGGAAGAAGCGCAGCATCGCGGCAACATGCTCGAAGACACTATCTTGGATAGCCTCGTAGGCAAACCATGCCGAAGTAGCCGTAAAGCAATACACCTGGAAGGGAATGCCGCCCGCAGTCTGCGGAAGTGTCGACACGAAGCAGTCGCTGTCGTGTGCGATATGTGGATTGGCATCCAGCCACATTTTCATATAAGCGCGGAAAAGACCGAGATTGGTATCTATAGTACCGTTGACAAGACCCTCGGGATTATCCACATCGGCCACCTTGCCTGCAGCTTTCTGCGCGAGCTTCTTGGTGATAAACTCATCCATATAAGGCACCTGACGTAACTGCGAGAGCATCTCGTCGGTAGCCGGGAGAATACTGTCGGCATCAATCATCACACTGCGGCATATACGGCGGGTGTTACTCTGCTGCATGGTGCGGTAGTTGGTAAAACCGCCCGAAATCAGGCTGTAAGGCGGCAGCGTGGTAGTAGTCTTATCCCAGTTCTGCACCTTCACGGCAATCAGCGACACCTCCTCTACCGTACCGTTGGCATTAGTGCCGTCTACTGCTATCCAGTCGCCCACATGCAGACTGTCGTTCTCCGACAACTGCACACCGGCCACGACGCCAAGAATATTATCCTTGAAAATCAACATCAGCACTGCCGAGAAAGCACCCAGACCGGCCAACAGCGAGCCCGGCGACTTATCCAATATGATAGCTACCCATATTATCACCGCTATAATCCACAGCAAACCCTTGATAAGCTGAGCGATGCCGTTGAGCGGAAGATGACGTTTATTGGCACGTGCATTGATGTGGTCCCACAACGCATTGATGAGAGCACACAGCGCATAGCACACCACATACACCACATATATCAGCGTGATTTTGGTAAGCGTACCCGCAAGAGTATTATGGTTCGACAGAGTGAACTGAATAAGAATCAGAAACACCAGCGGAGGTATGATGCGGCAGATGCGGTGAAAGAAATGAGCATTGGTGAGCGAGCGGTAAGTATCAGAGCTCCACTTCTTGGCCACAAACTGCACACCCTTAAGAATGAGCCACTGAGCCACCCAGCCCACACCGACAGAAATACCTAATACAACAGAGGCGTAGAGGAAAGTGACCAGAGTGGTATTATCCTCAAGATTGAACACCCCTAAAATCCAGTCCACAATATTCATAACCATACGCGCTACAGCGTACGACGACGAACCGGCCTGTGAACCGATAAAATGAGTCAGATCGCGGGTAGGATTACTCCCGGCCGCTACAGATAGCAATAAAAATGCAGGACTTGGCATATCGTGACGAATTAGAAATTTAAGTTATATAAATTGAAGACGCTCCTGTACCTCAAATTGTTCACACCCCGACAAATGACTTTTTCACAGCAACTACCCCGCTCAATAAAAAATTTTTTCGTACATTCGCAGGAAAATTAAGAAATACACTCGTGAAACACTTCATAGCCCTCCTGCTCATTCTCTCCACCCTCACACTGCGTGCACAATCCGACGTAAGATTCCACAACGAAAGCGCCGACACACTCCGCCTCACCCAACTCCTCGACGGAAGCCGCAACATACAGTTCGAGAACCCCGAAGAGCGTGTAGCGTACTTCGCCAAACAGTTCATCGGCACCCCCTACGTAGCACACACCCTCGAAGGAGAACCCGAAATACTCACCGTAAACCTCGACGAACTCGACTGCACAACATTCGTCGAAACGGCTCTCGCCCTCGCATTTACAGCCGGCGAGCACCGCAACTCATGGCGCGACTACGTGTACAACCTCCGCCGCATACGCTACCGCGGAGGAGAAGTAAACGGCTACCCCTCACGCCTCCACTACATATCCGACTGGGCCGTTGACAACAAGCACCGCGGCAACTTCGCCGACGTCACCACCGACTTCCCCCGCTACGTAGAGCTCGCCCGCACTATCGACTTCATGACCGCCAACCGCGACAAATACCCCGCCCTGGCCGACTCAGCCAACTTCGCACGCATACGCGACATCGAAAACGGATACCGCCAGCACAAATTCCGCTACATCAAGACAGCGGACATGAACTCTAAAGCCGTCAAAAACGCATTCCACAACGGCGACGTAGTAGGATTCGTACCTGCGATCCGCAACCTCGACGTAGTCCACGTAGGAGTAGTCCTCAAAGACACCCCCGAATCCGAGCCCTACCTCCTCCACGCCTCCTACTCACACGGCAAAGTCGAAGTCACATCAGTACCCCTCGCCGAATACATGAAGAAAAACCGCCAGTGGCTCGGCCTCCGCGTCTTCCGCCTAAATGAATAAAAGACAGCTCTGATAGTTAGGCGGAGGGATGTATGCTATCAAAGAAATACTTCATAACTGTTATAGCAGAGATGACGTACTGATAAAAACTGCAGTTTGGACTGTATTTTTCTGTCAGTTACGCGACAAATATTTGCAAAATAGAAAATATTAGACTAATTTTGTGTCGTATGGCTAACGACACAATGGAAAATAACTCAGAAGAACGAGATCTGCTTCGATATCACGAAACGTTAGATGCATTTCGCGATACCATTGCTACTTACTATTCCGAAAAGACCATTGATGTTTACCGTACTGTAAGGACCAACCCTCCGACTGATGCCGATCTGATTCCTCAACGTTATCTCAATGAAGACCTGGAAGAATTCAATGAGTTATTGATTGAATATTCCGAAGAGGAAGTTGCTGAAATGACAGATGAAGAGAAGCGCAGTGAAGTAAGCAGCAATGCAATCTCTGTGAATAATACTGCTGAGAAATGTATTTCTTCCGCTATTCGCACCTATAGGACGGTAACTACAAATCATCCTGAAAGAGCTGAGAAATTTAAGAAACAGAGAGGACCTTTCGTGGCTCGACTTTCGTTAAAGCCTCAGCATGGCCTTATATCAAAAGCAAAAAACGGTCACAGGAACTTTCTTCTCCGCGAAGGTGTTAAAATGAATGATATCTGGGATCGGAGTTTTGACATTCTCGAATTTGATTACGATGCCGAACATGACAACAGCAAAGAATGAAATGTATCTGGTCGGTAATCTTCAGGATTATGGCGGCCCCTTTTCCTCTTTATTCTTGGATAAAGAGGACGGCTCGCTTTATATCCTTATCAGGTTGGCTGATTCTTATCTTGTAACTGCGGTTTCGTCGGATGAAATCACCGATTATATGAACGGTAGGAAAAGTTTAAAAGCCATTTTACAGGGCAAACAATCGTCTGAGGCCACTCTCAATGGCAAGCAATTCCTTTTAGGGCAACCGCGCAATCTTGACGTACCCTCAGTAATTAAAGATGAAGATGTGTTTGACCCGCAGTTCTGCTTCGATAAATTGAAATTAAAAGTGTTTCTTAAGCGATTTAACGCAGGTGCTTATTCCACTTCGGGGAGAGTCGCAAATTAATACCTATAGACTATGGAACCTAAAATATTGCATTACAGAGAAGGGATTTTTAAATATAATCCCGAGGTTCTTACTCTTGACAAGGAGGAAGAAATAGATATTAATGTTGCATCTATTGTTAGACTTCAGAGAGACTCGGATAACTTTGGATTCCAATTGACATTTACTTACAAAGTCGAGGAGAAAATCCTTATGGAATACGGTTTTATCGTTGTGATGACCGTGGCGGGTTGGATTCCTGTTACATCTTCCGACAGCATTGATACAACTTCACCTGAAACCGAAGATAAATCTGTCAGTGACATATTGTTTTCCAGAGCTCCCGGTCAGGTCAATAGTGCGTGCAGAGCCATAATGGATTTCGCTCGAGGAGCGATGTCAGCCAAGCTTGTAGACACGACAAAGAGTAATGTAGAATTCCCTGATATCGACATGGAAGAATTTGCAAAGACAATTAATTTCAGGGTCATCGGATAAAATTATCCCCCTCCAAAATATTAAATCCCTCACGAGTCGGCCAACACACTTGGTCGGCTTCGTTATTTTTTGTACTTTTGCGCATTAAACATGGCACTAACGATTAGTCATAAAGTCGGCATTCGCGACATCCTCAAATATGTAGTCCCGCTTATAGTCAGCGTGGGGCTTTGCTGGTTGTTGTTTCACGACATCGACTTCGGCGCTATGATCGACATCGTGCGCCACGAATGTAGCTATGGTTGGATAGTGCTATGCATGTGCATAGCAGTGCTCTCGCACGTGTTCAGAGCCATGCGCTGGGGTATACAGCTCAGGGCACTCGGTATCGACGCCCCGCTCTATGTGCTGGTCTACAGCATCTTCGGCACTTACGCCGTCAACCTCGTATTTCCACGACTGGGCGAAGTGTGGCGTTGCGGCTATATAGCAGGGCGGCAGCAGGCGCGCTTCGCGCCCGTCTTCGGTTCAATGGTGGCCGACCGACTCGCCGACACCTGTACAGTAGGACTCATCGTAGTGCTCACATTCATCCTCGCCGCACCGCAACTCTCCCGTTTCCTCGCCGGAAATTCGGAGTCGTACGCCTCCCTGACGCACCTGCTGCTGTCGCCTTGGCTCTGGGGAGCATTTGCTGCCGCGCTCATTGTGGGATGGTATCTCATAGTGCGCAGCCGCTTCGGCGCAAAGATACGCGAGGCGCTCAAAGAACTTTGGCGCGGATTTGCCGTGGTGCTCCACATGCCCGGCCGCGGACGGTGGATATTGCTCGTCTTCGCCGTGTGGGCTTGCTACTTCCTGCAGCTCTACGTCACCTTCTACGCGTTCCCCTTCACGCGCGAAGTCCTCGCCGAAAACGGCATCACCGCTGCCCTCGTCACCTTCGTGCTCTCGAGTATCTCCATGGGCGTACCCTCCAACGGAGGCATAGGACCCTGGCAGTGGGCCGTGATGATAGCCCTCGGCTTCTACGGCGTGGCGCGCGAGCCCGCGGCGGCATTTGCCAACCTCGTCCTCGGCAGCAACACTCTCCTCATCATCCTTCTCGGACTTATCACTTTCGCGGGCATAGCCCTCGATAGAAAGCATATAAAGAAAATCAATACAAATCATAATCCGTAAAAATGGCAAAAGTTATCATTATCGGAGCAGGCGGTGTGGGCACCGTAGTAGCCCACAAGTGCGCTCAGCACCCTGAAGTATTCTCGGAAATCGTCATCGCTTCACGTACGCGCAGCAAGTGCGACGCCGTGGCCAAGGCTATCGGTGCCGACAATATCTCTACCGACTCTGTCGATGCCGACAGCGTAGATCAGCTCGTTGAGCTCTTCAACCGTCACAAACCCGAAATGGTCATCAACGTGGCGCTTCCCTATCAGGACCTCACTATCATGGAGGCGTGCCTCAAGTGTGGCGTAAACTACCTCGATACCGCCAACTACGAGCCCAAAGACGAAGCTCACTTCGAGTACTCATGGCAGTGGGCATATCGCGAGAAATTCGAGAAAGCCGGCCTCACAGCTATCCTCGGCTGCGGTTTCGACCCCGGAGTATCGGGCGTATTCACAGCCTATGCCGCCAAGCACTGGTTCAGCGAAATGGAGTATCTCGATATCGTTGACTGCAACGCCGGCGACCACGGCAAGGCTTTCGCCACCAACTTCAACCCCGAAATCAACATCCGCGAAATCACCCAGAACGGCCGCTACTGGCAGGACGGCAAGTGGGTAGTGACAAAGCCCCTCGAGTTCCACCAGCCTCTCACATACCCCAACATCGGCGCCCGCGAATCTTACCTCCTCTACCACGAAGAGCTCGAATCGCTCGTGCAGAACTTCCCCACTATCAAGCGCGCACGCTTCTGGATGACATTCGGTCAGGAATACCTCACACACCTCCGCGTAATCCAGGATATCGGCATGGCACGTATCGACGAAATTGACTACAACGGTACCAAAATCGTGCCTCTCCAGTTCCTCAAGGCTGTGCTCCCCAATCCTCAGGACCTCGGCGAAAACTACCACGGCGAGACATCTATCGGTTGCCGCATATCGGGTAAGGGCAAAGACGGCAAGCCCCTCACTTACTACATCTACAACAACTGCTCGCACGAAGCCGCTTACAAAGAGACCGGCATGCAGGCCGTGAGCTACACAACAGGTGTTCCGGCAATGTGCGGTGCCATGATGTTCCTCACCGGCAAGTGGAATAAGCCCGGCGTGCACAACGTCGAAGAATTCGATCCCGATCCATTCCTCGCCGCTGTAGCCGAGAACGGTCTCCCCTGGCACGAGATAGTAAACGAGGACCTCGAATTCTAATCTAAATCTCCCATTCCGCCGTGTCTGCCTTTATTTCCGCAGCGATTATCACGCACAACGAAGCGCGCAACATCGAGCGATGCCTCAATTCTCTTATCGGAGTTGTCGATGAAATCATCGTCGTCGACTCCGGTTCGACCGACGCTACCGTCGACATCTGCCGCCGCTACGGCTGTACAGTCACCACCCGCGCCTTCAACGGCTACGGCTCTCAGCGCCAGTATGCCGCAGGCCTCGCCAACGGTCGCTACGTGCTGTCTATCGACGCCGACGAAGCCCTCTCCGAGCAGTTGCGCGACAATATCATCGCACTCAAGCGTCGTGGATTCACACACCGCATGTACTGCTTCAGAGTGGTGAGCTACGTGTGCGGAACTCAGATGACACGCAGCGGAATGAAACCCGCTCTTGAAACCCGACTCTTCGACCGCCGGTACGCTAACTGGGACCTCCTCGCCGTGGGCGAGCGTCTCGAGTGTCCCGGCGGTGTAATACCCTCGCTCATCGCCGGCGACCTTCTTCACTACCGCTGCCGCGAGTTCGGCGAACTCGAGTTCAAAGAGCTGCGCAACGCCCGCATCCGCGGCCGACTCCTTGCCGAAGCAGGCATACGCGCCTCAGCCCCCATGCGTTGGCTCAGAGGCGTATCGGCCTACGTAAAGTGCCAGTTGCGCGACGGCGCTATCCTCGACGGCGAAGCCGGCCGACGCATAGCCCGCACACGATTTCTCTCCACGATAGAAGCTTACAGAGTGGCCTCCGACATCGCCGACGGCAAAGACAGCAAATGACCATGAACGTAGTCCAGTTAGTATCCAACCGCGTGTGGGGTGGTGGTGAACGATATGTGCTCGACCTCTGCAAAGCCCTGCGCGACCACGGCCACAGCGTAGCCGTGATTACACGCGGTAAAAAGGAAGTAGACTCTCGCTTTGTCGAGGCCGGTTTCAACCCCGGACGGCTGCCTCTGCGCGGTCGTTTCGACTTTATTTCCCCTGTCGTTCTGGCCCGAGTCCTCAACCGTATCGAGGCTCCCGTGGTGGTGCATGCCCACAACTTCAAGGACGCCGACACCGCCGTGCGTGCGCGCCGGCTCATGTCCGACCCTTCGAAAGTACGCATCGTCGTCACCCGTCACCTCATCAAGCCCGCTTCGACCGGAGCTTACGCCCGCGAGCTCTACGGCGCTATCGACGATATAATCTTCGTGTCCGACGCCGCCCGCCAAGGCTTCCTCTCATCCAAGCCCGCAGTCGACGCTTCAAAGCTCCACGTAGTGCACAACGCTCTCACCCCGGGCTCCGCACCCGCTCCTATGCCGCGCAAGGACGCTGAAATACGAGTGGTGTTTGCCGGACGCATCAACCCCGAGAAAGGCCTCGACACACTCTTTCAGGCCATATCCGACGTTCCCGGCGTAAATCTCTATATAGCAGGCTCCGGCCAGGCTCGCTACGTAGGCACACTACTGCGCCTCGCTGCGCGCCTCGGTATCGCCGACCGTGTGGAGTGGCTCGGACAGCTCCCCGACGTGCGTCCGCTCTTTGAGTCGGCCGATATAGGCGCCGTGCCCTCCGTCGTGGCCGAATCCTTCTCACTCGCCGCCCTTGAGATGCTGCAGGCTGGTCTGCCGGTGGTAGCATCCGCTACAGGCGGGCTGTGTGAAGTGCTTGAAGACGGCAGCTCGGCAATCCTCGTACCCCAGGGCAACGCTCCCGCCCTCGCCGAAGCAATCTCGCGCCTCGCCGCCGACAAAGCTCTCCGCGCCGAAATGGCTGCTGCAGCCCGCAAGCGCGCCGAACTTTTCTCCTATGACCGTTTTTACGATGCCATAACCGACATCTACACTGCCAATGGACGTTAAACTCATATCCGACACTCTCGAAGATAACGACCGCCTCCGCGCTCTTGCCGATGGCGGAATCCCTGCGGATGCCAAGGTGATATTCCGTGCAAGGAATACCGTGGCAATCAGCGCCGACGGCCGTGCCTGCATAAAGAGCTACAAGGTACCCGGATTCATCAAGGGCATTATCTACGGCTTTTTCCGCACCCCTAAGGCCGAACGTGCCTTCAACAATGCCACGCGTCTGCTCTCACTCGGTTTTACCACTCCCGAGCCTTACGGCGCGGCACTATGCACAAGCAAAGGTCTGCTCAAGCAGAGCTACTTCGTGTGCCGCTACTTCGCCGACTGGGATGATTTGAGAAAGATAGAGACACTCCCCGAATTTCCCGAGATAGCCAAGAGCCTCGCCTCATTCATGTTCGAGCTGCACTCGAAGGGTGTGTGGATGAAAGATTTCAGTATGGGAAATGTGCTGTACCGCTCCCGCGGCGGTGCTTACGAATTCTGCATGATAGATATCAACCGTATGGAGTTCGACGTGCACGACCGCAGTAAACTTTTGCGTAATTTCGGTGCCGCGCTCGATACTGTCGAGGGTACGCGTACGCTTGCCCGTGAGTATGCGGCACTTGCATCACCGACGGATCCTGAACCACTTGCAGAGGAGATTGTTGAAATATTTGTGAAGCATCAGGCTGCTATCTGGCGTCGTCGACGTTTCAAAGATTTTATAAGAAGGAAAAAATAAAAAAATACTCGCCATGCCCAAGATTACCGCCCTTGTTCATACCTACAACTCCGAGCGTCATCTCGACCGCGTTCTCGAAGCTCTCAAAGTTTTCGATGAGATTTTTGTGGTCGACATGGAGAGTACAGATTCAACAGTAGAGATAGCCCGACGCCATGGTGCGAGAGTTGTGATAAAAGAGAGAGGCGAACACCGGTTGAGTGAGGCCTACCGCAACTATGCCCTTCAGGCTGCCACGTACGACTGGGTGCTGGTAGTAGACTCCGACGAAATAGTTCCTGCAGCGCTCGCCCGGTATCTTTACGATGAAATCAATCGCGACCCCTCGCCCCGTGCGTTCCTGTTCCCTATAAAGAATTATTTTATGGGTAAGTGGATGCATGCATATTATCCTGACTATATTCTTCGCTTTCTCAATCGCAATGGTGCCGACTGGCCCTATGCAGTACATTCACGCCCTACACATCAAGGGCCTGTAGTGAAGATTCCCGCTTCTCGAACCGACCTTGCATTTATCCACCTCGCCAACGAAAGCGTGTCGGAGACTATCACAAAGATGAACCGCTATACCGATTTGGAGGTATCGCGTCGGTCGAAATCGTATAAGAGGTGGAGATTGCTCTATGAGCCGGGTTACCGCTTCTTCAAGAGTTATGTGCTCAAGGGGGGCTTCAGAGACGGCATGCCCGGATTTATCCACGCCGTGCACGACGGCATCTACCGCTTCTATGCTCTTGCAAAGATTGAGGAGAAGCGTCAGGCTGCCAAGCCTGTAAAGGAAATCGAACAAGATATTGAAAGACTCAAAGATGACAAAAATTGATGTTTATTGCCGCAATCTCGGCCGCACACTCAGCGTGGAAGGCGGTTCGAGTCTCTACGATATAGCGTGCGAGATAGAGGGTGAACTCGGATTCCGCCTCATATGCTGCCGCGTAAACAACAAGACCGAAGGCCTCGCCTATGCGCTCTATCAGCCTAAGGAGCTCGACTTCCAGAGTCGTCTGCAGGGCTCGGGTCCGCGCGTCTACGTTCGCTCGCTCTGTATGATGCTCTATGCCGCCGTCGAGGCCGCCATGCCCGGCGCCCGTCTGATGATAGAGCACTCGGTGTCCAACGGCTACTACTGCCGCATCGAGGGGCTCGACGATGTGCCTCAGACTTTGATTGACACTCTGCTCGCCAATCTCCGCGAACTGTCGGCTGCGGCTTTGCCCTTTGTCCCCCACGAAGACCGCGCTTCTGTGGTCGAACAGCTCTTTGAGTCGCGCGGCCTCACCTCAAAGGCCGATCTCCTGCGCACCACGCGCGACCTCTACGCCACTTACTACACGCTCGGCGATGTGTGCGACAGCTACTACGGTGCGCTGGCTCCCTCCACCGACCATATCGGCGTATTCGACCTTGTGAAATACCACAAGGGCTTCCTGCTCATGTCGTTCAATCCGGCCGACCCCGAGCGCCCCATGCAGCCCGTAGAGCAGAATAAGATGTACAAGGCCTATACCGACTACGTGCGATTCAACGACATTATCGGTGTGCGCGACGTGGCCGAACTCAACGAGTATGTGGCCGCCGGACACTCGCACGACCTTATCAATGTGGCCGAGGCTCTCCACGAGAAGGCGCTCGCACGCATAAGCGACGAAATCACAGCACGCTACAATAGAGGCGGGGCAAGGATTGTGCTTATCTCGGGCCCGTCGTCGTCCGGCAAGACCACTTCTACGAAGCGCCTTGCCATTCAGCTGATGACGAATCTTCTCAAGCCGAAACTTATTTCGCTCGACGATTACTTCGTGAACCGCGACCGTACTCCCCGCGACCTCACCGGCGACTACGACTACGAATCGCTCTACGCTCTCGACCTTGAGCAGTTCAACGCCGACCTTACGGCTATCCTCGAGGGCAAGGAGGTGGCGCTCCCCACTTACAACTTCGAGCGTGGCGAGCGCGAGTACCGCGGAAATACTATCAAACTCGAAGAAGGCTCGATACTCCTTATCGAAGGTATTCACGGTCTGAATCCCGAACTCACGTCGCTCATCCCCGAGGAGATGAAGTTCAGAATATATGTGTCGGCTCTCACCACACTCTCTATCGACGACCACAATTGGGTGCCCTCGTCCGACACCCGCCTTATCCGCCGTATAATCCGCGACCGGAAGTACCGCGGTACAGGCGCTGAAGAGACCATTCGCCGCTGGCCCAGTGTGCGCCGTGGCGAGGAGAAGTGGATATTCCCCTATCAGGAGAATGCCGACGCGATGTTCAACTCGTCGTTTATCTTCGAACTTGCCGTGATGAAAGATTCTGCCGAGGCAGCTCTGCGCAGTGTCCCCGCCGACGTACCCGAGTACGCCGAGGCCTACCGTCTGCGCAAATTCCTGAGCTATTTCGTGCCCGTATCGCCCGACTGTCTGCCCTCTACCTCGATTCTGCGCGAATTCCTCGGAGGCAGCTCATTCCACTATTGAACCCCTTGGAGGCTCAGACGTTAGTAGAGTATGGAACTACGTAAAGAAGAACTCACACGCTATATACTCCCTCTCCGCGAGGGAGGCTCTCTTCCTGCTCTCGGCGAAGCCTCCGATTCATTCCGCTATGTGGTGAAGCTGCGCGGTGCCGGCCACGGCACCAAAGCTCTTATATCGGAGCTTGTGGGAGGGCTCGTAGCAAAGGCGTTGCGCTTCAACACCCCCGAACTCGTACTGCTCGATATCGACAGCCTTTTCGGCATTACCGAACCCGACGAAGAAGTACAGGAACTCCTGCGCAACTCCGAAGGGCTGAATGTCGGCCTCCATTTCCTCGAGGGGGCGGCGACGTTCGACCCTGCCGTAAACAGCGTAGACCCGCTCACGGCCTCGCGCATAGTATGGCTCGACGCGTTTCTGACCAATGTAGACCGCACGCGTCTCAACCCCAACATGATGATATGGCGCAAGGAACTGTGGCTTATCGATCACGGCGCCTCGCTGTACTTCCACCACTCGTGGCGCGACCCAGCGCAGGCAGCCCTCGACCCCTTCCCCTTCATCAGCAGGCATGCTCTGCTCCCCGAGGCGACCGAACTGCTCCGCGCCGATGCTATGATGCGTCAGGCAATCACGCCCCGTACCTTATCGAAAATCGTGGACCTTATCCCCGAAGACTGGCTTCGCGAGGAAGGTTCAGACATATCGCCTGCCGAACGTCGCGAGGCTTACCGAACATTCCTAACCACCCGTCTTGCCAACAGCCGTATATTTACCGACGAGGCTATCAGGCAGCGAGAACTCCTTGTAAAGAAATGAGCGCGGCGGCAGATAAAATAGTGTACGAATACTGCATGCTGCGCTTCGTCCCCGATCTGGAGCGCGGAGAGTTTGTCAACGTAGGCCTGCTCATGATGTGCAAGCGACGCCGCTGGATGCGTGCAGCCCTGCGTATCGACCGCGAAAGAATACTCGCACTTGCGCCGCGTGCCGACGTCGACACCTTGGCGACCCAACTCCAACTCTTCATTCGCAACGATGTGCCCGCGCGCGACCTGCCCGTCGAGGAGCGTTTCCGCTGGCTCGCCGCCGTAAAAAGTGCGGTGATACAGACATCGCCCGCACATCCCGGAATACTCATTCCTTCCGATAGCGCCGATGCCACCCGCGCCCTCGACACGTGCTTCGAGCAGCTGTTTGAACGGTTGGTGTAAATCAATATGTCAATTTCCTCTTCGCTGCGAGGTGCCGACGGTAAAGTCAGTCGTGTGCGGGGCAGCTGCCGCAAAAGTATAGAAGATCGGAGTCTCCATGTTGAGACCCGGTCTTCTTTCTTTTGGGGGCGGCTTGGGCGGCGAAGAGACGGGGATGAGGAAAACAGTGGTCATGGGAGCGGCCTTCGCAGGCAGGTCTTCCATGGCCTTTCGGCGATATGCGCGGTATGCGCTGATAGAGATGTCGCGCTCTACACAGGGCGGGAAATCGGGATTGCGAGTGCCCGCGCAGCTGTGGTAGATGATGATGTAGCACGGCAGGTCGAGAAAGACAGGATGCGCATACC
>JAAVFI010000010.1 GCA_014800815.1 Bacteroidales bacterium
AAACTCAATCATAAGCTCAAGTATAGGTCCGTTTGATTAATTATATGCAAAATTACATTTAATTTTTGAGGTGTGCAAACGATTCTTCTATTTTAACATTATTTTAAGATTTGAAGATAATCAAGGGAGCGGCCTGACATATCGCCGCGAAAAAAGTATGCGGGTAGATGTCGAGGGGCGGGAAATGGGCTTGGGAGTGGGGGGAAGTGGTGGGAGGTGTGGTGCGTAGACTCAGCCATGAATCGGCGTCCTTGGCCGGACGCCAACGTAGGGGGGCGATCCATCCGGGCACATCCCTCCGCTTCGCTGCGGTATGTACCCGGTTAGTGGTTAATCGGTGTCCTGAACGGACACCATGTAGATAATCAGTAGGTTAGAAGAATGGGAGAGAGTAAAGAAATCGTAGTCTATACCCCGTACATTCCTCCGCCCGGCGGTTATGGTATGTACGGGGAAGTTACCGATTAACCAATGTTCTCCGAGCGGATAGTGATTGACGGAATATGTGTTCAGATTTGAATTTAGTTTTGGCAGATAGTCTAAACATGGAACGGGCTGCGGTATATGTAAATATTTTATTAAGGCATATCTTCGGTAAAGTAAACAAATTTTTGTAACTTTGCGATTTGAAACATGCACGGCCTGAGAGGCCAAATTTCAAAACCGAGCATTATGACAAAAGAATATAAGAGAACACTTATCACGACCGCGCTTCCGTATACCAACGGACCGGTGCATATCGGTCACCTTGCGGGTGTGTATGTACCCGCCGATATCTATGCCCGCTACCTTCGCCTTGCAGGGCGCCCTGTGACTATGATCGGCGGCAGCGACGAACATGGTGTGCCTATCACTCTTAAGGCACGTAAAGAGGGTGTTACGCCTCAGGATATCGTCGACCGCTATCACGCTCTTATCAAGGAGTCGTTCGAGGGTCTTGGTATTTCTTTCGATATATATTCGCGCACTACTTCGAAGACGCATCATGAAACTGCGTCGGAGTTTTTCCGTCATCTCTACGACAAGGGTGAGTTCATCGAAAAGACTTCGGAGCAGCTCTACGACCCCGAAGCGGGTCAATTTCTTGCGGACCGCTATGTGACGGGCGAGTGCCCTCACTGCCACAATCAGGGTGCCTACGGCGACCAGTGCGAGGCTTGCGGTACTTCGCTCAACGCTACCGACCTCATAAATCCGAAATCAACTATCACCGGCGCTACTCCCGTGCTTAAGGAAACGAAGCACTGGTATCTGCCTCTCGACAAGTGGGAACCGACTCTGCGAGAGTGGATTCTCGAGGGGCACAAGGAGTGGAAGACCAATGTGTACGGCCAGTGCAAGTCGTGGCTCGATATGGGTCTTCAGCCCCGTGCGGTGTCGCGCGACCTCTCGTGGGGTGTACCCGTGCCTGTAGAAGGTGCCGACGGCAAGGTGCTCTATGTATGGTTTGACGCTCCTATCGGCTATATATCGAACACTAAGGAACTTCTGCCCGAATCTTGGGAGACATGGTGGAAGGACCCCGAGACACGTGTGATAAACTTCATAGGCAAGGACAATATCGTATTTCACTGCATAGTGTTCCCTGCAATGCTCATGGCATACGGCGACGGCTTCCAGCTGCCCGACAATGTGCCTGCAAATGAATTCCTCAACCTCGAGGGTGACAAGATTTCGACTTCGCGCAACTGGGCTGTCTGGCTCCACGAATATCTCGCCGACTTCCCCGGCAAGCAGGATGTGCTCCGCTATGTGCTGACCGCCAATGCTCCCGAAACGAAGGACAACGACTTTACGTGGCGCGACTTCCAGGCCCGCAACAATAATGAGCTTGTGGCTATTCTGGGCAACTTCGTGAACCGCGTGATAGTGCTCACTCACAAGTACTATGAGGGCAAGGTGCCCGCTCCCGGCGCTTTCGAGGAGATTGACAATGCGGCATTTGCCGAAATGGAAGACCTCAAGAAGTCGCTGACTGAAAATCTCGAGACTTTCCACTTCCGCGAGGCTCTGAAAGATGCTATGGGTTTTGCCCGTCTCGGCAACAAGTATCTGCAGGAGTGCGAGCCGTGGAAGACTATCAAGACCGACCCCGAACGCGTACATACTATACTCTACACCTGCGCTCAGATATGTGCTTCGATAGCCGTGGCTATGGAGCCGTTTATGCCCTTCATGAGCGAGCGTCTGGTGAAGATGCTCGGCCTCGAGAAGATTTCGTGGGATATGCTTGCGGGCAAGGATTTAGTACCTGCCGGCACTACTCTCGGTCAAGCAGAACTTCTCTTTGAGAAAATCGACGACGCTGCTATCGAGGCTCAGATCAACCGCCTCGAGACTATCAAGAAGGAAAATGCTATAGCTGCTTTCAAGCCCGAAGATACTCTTCCCGAAATCAAGCTCGACGAGTTTGCCAAGGTCGACCTCCGCGTAGGTACCGTGGTGAGCTGCGAGGCAGTACCCAAGGCCAAGAAGCTTCTGAAATTTGAAATCAACGACGGCACTCCCAAGCTGCGCACCATAGTGTCGGGTATAGCCCAGCACTACAACCCCGAAGACCTCGTGGGCAAGCAGGTGATATTCATAGCCAATCTCGCTCCAGCCAAAATACGCGGTGTGGAGTCGCAGGGCATGATTCTGTCGGCACTCAACGCCGACGGTTCGCTCACCGTGGCAGGTCCGACAGCGAAGGCTACTCCGGGCGCCAAAGTATGCTGATTTGAATGTTCAACCACACTTCAGTCCCCCGGGGCTGAATTATATACAATGATGTAGATGACCAGACCGCGTATCCTCATTGTCTATACGGGTGGAACTATCGGAATGATAGAGGACCCGGCAACCAAGGCTCTCAAGCCCTTCGACTTCTCTCACCTTATGGACAATGTACCTAAGGTGAAGATGCTCGACTATGAGATAGACAATATCCAGTTTCACCCGCCCATTGACTCTTCGGATATGGACGTGCGACATTGGCAAATGATGGCACGCAGCATAGCGGACAACTATGATCGCTATGACGGCTTTGTGGTGCTTCATGGCACTGATACGATGGCATATACGGCATCGGCACTCTCGTTTATGCTCGGTAATCTGTCGAAGCCGGTAATCATCACGGGTTCGCAGCTCCCTATCGGCGAGGTGCGTACCGACGGTGAGGAAAATCTTATCACGGCTCTGCAGATTGCGGCGGCACGGGATGAGGACGGTTCGCCGGTGGTGCGCGAGGTGGCGATTCTCTTCGAGAACTATCTGTGGCGCGGAAACCGCTCGACCAAGCGCAGTGCGGACAACTTCAACGCCTTCAAGAGTAACAACTACCCCGAGCTTGCCAAAATCGGTCTGGGTATCACTTACGACCGCGACGCTCTGAGCAAACCTGCCATAGGGCTTCCGCTGGAACCACACTTCGACTTTGACTCGAGTGTGATATCTATCGACCTTTTCCCCGGCCTGAAGGCTGATATTCTCAGACATCAACTGGCTACGCCGGGCATCAAGGGTGTGGTTCTCCGCACCTACGGTGCCGGCAACGGTCCGACGCAGAAGTGGTTTATCGACGCTGTGCGCGAGGCTGTAGACAGAGGTGTGGTGATAATCAATGTGACTCAGTGCGTCAACGGTTCGGTGCAGCCTCACCGCTACATGGGCGCCGACTATCTGGCGGCTGCCGGTGTGGTGTCGGGTCAGGATATCACTTTCGAAGCGGCTCTCACCAAGATGATGTATCTGTTCGGCCTTGGCCTTGACCATAAGGAGGTGACGCGCCTGCTCGGGACTCCCATTGCCGGTGAGATGACTGCTAACTGACACTAAGCAAGGACTTACTTGATAATCTCTCTGAAAAAGTCGACACGCTCTATGAAGAAATTCCTCTACCCGCTCATATTGACTTTGATACTGTCGGTAGCCGTTCCCGCCACCGCAGCTCCTGCCAAGGGGCCAGTGTGGGATACAGTAGAACAGACAGAGGGCGCACTGCCTATGCCGCAGGACGCACCGCTCGACGTTGCTGTTCGGGAAGGCCACATATATATATCCACGACTCAGCCTGTCAAGGTAGAGGTGTTCACTATCCTCGGTCAACTGGTGACGAGCAAGACCGTGAACCCCGGTACGGTGCGTCTGTCGCTCGGCCAGCGTGGTATCTATATAGTGAAAGGAGCGGGATTTGCCCGGCGAGTGAGTCTGTAACCCATAAGTAAGTCATGAAAATTATTTTCTATTACAATTTACAAGACTTACATATCGAATATTTATGCCTAAAGTAAAAATACAGAATAATTCGGGCTTTGCCCTCCCCGACTACGCAACAGCTCTCTCTGCGGGTTTCGACCTACGAGCCGCGATTGCTTCGCCTGTGACACTTGCCGCGGGCGAACGTCGCCTTTTGCCGACCGGACTCAGGATAGCTCTGCCCGAGGGCTACGAGCTGCAGATACGTCCGCGCAGCGGGCTTGCGCTGAAGTCGGGCGTGACGGTACTGAACTCTCCCGGCACTATCGACGCCGACTATCGCGGCGAGATAGGAATAATCCTGATAAATCACTCGGCGGAGTCATTTACTATCAATCCCGGAGACCGTATCTGTCAGGCTGTTCTTGCCCGATATGAGAAGGTTGAGTGGGAAGCCGTAGATACACTCGAAAGCACCGAACGCGGCGAAGGCGGCTTCGGTCACTCGGGCGTGAAATAATCCCACCACTACCCACTAACACTCTCTCAGAAATGAAAATATCGCTTCATCGTCTGTCTCTGCTCGCTGCCGGCGCACTCTTCGGCTGCGCGATGCTTACGGCCTCGGGGCCTAAGGTAGATGTGGCGGCGGAGAAAAAGGCTGAATACATCTTCCTGGAGGCTGCCAACGCCCGCTCGGAGGAGCGTGCCGACGACTACATGATGCTCCTGCGGCGTGCGTATTCACTGAATCCGACCGACCCTTATATCGGAGGCGCGCTCGCCGAAATTCAGCTTAGCTTAGGTGTGGATTCGGCTACGGCTGAGGATGCCTACGAACGCATCAAGGCGCGATTTGAGGCTACGCCTACCGAACCGGCCTACTATAATGCGTATGCCAATGTGGCTACTAACCTCGATAGGATAGACGACCTGATATACCTTTGGTCCAAACTTGACACTCTCCTACCCGACAAGAACGATCCGGCGCTGTATCTTGCCTCCGACCTGATGATACGCTATATGACGAAGCGCGATACGGCTGACTACGTCAGGGCTTGCGGGATATACGACCGACTGGAAGAGAGTTTGGGCCCTACCCTGCCTATTATCAGCATGAGGGTGCGGGCTTACTCGGCAACTAATGACACGGCTTCGATAGTGAAGGCTCTCGGACGGCTTGCGAAAGCTGCTCCGGCCGATACGAAATCGAATATCTTCATAGGTAACGCCTACGAGTTTATCAACAACCCGGATTCGGCTCTGCACTACTACAACCGTGCCGTCGAGGCGGATTCGACTGACGGCGACGTGTATATAGCACGCGCCAATTTCTTCCACAATCAGGCCGACAGTGTGGGATATGACCGCGAGGTGTTCCGCGCGCTGAACTCGCCGTCGCTTGAGTTCCCGCAGAAGTTCGGACTTCTCACCGACTACGTGGTGAAGCTCTACAGCGATTCGACGCAGCACGGACGCATCGAGCAGATGTTCCAGACCATGCAGGACCAGAACCCCGGCGAGGCCTCGCTTCACAGTCTCTACGGAGCGTACAAGGCCGAAACGGGCGATATGGAAGCTGCAGCAGAGCAATTTTCGTACAGCCTCGACCTCGAGCCGGGTCAGCACGACGTGTGGATGAATCTGATACAGTTGAGGTGCCAGCCGCCCGTCGACGATAAGAAATTGTTTGAAACCTCCAAGCGTGCGCTCGATGCTTTCCCCGGTGATATGTATTTCACATTCATGGGAGTAGGGGTGCTGATTCGCGACAGCCTCTACAATGAGGCTCTGGCGCTTTTAGATACGGCGGACCCTGCGACGGCTCCGACTCAAGAGGCTCTGTCGGGATACCATACGAGCCGCGGAGATATCTTCTACGCGTTGGGGGCGCGCGACAGTGCGTACACCGAATACGACAAGGCTATTGCACTGGATGCCAAGAACTATCTGGCGATGAACAACTGCGCATATTTCCTTGCCACTGACACTCTCGACCTTACGAAAGCTGAACTCTATGCGTCGATAGCCTCGACGGGCGAACCTGAAAATGTGTCGTATCTCGATACATACGCCTGGGTGCTATATATGAAGAAGGAGTACACTCAAGCCCGCGAGGTGATAGACAAGGCTCTCGCTCTATTCAAAAAGCCTGAAGATGAGGACGGTAACGAGGACGAAGATGCCAAGGCCATGCGCGAGCCGTCGGCCGAGGTCTACGACCATGCCGGAGATATTTACTTTATGACCGGCGAGCACAAGCAGGCTGTAGAGTTCTGGAAAGAAGCTCTGAAGCTCGAACCGACCAATGCTCTCATCCGTAAAAAGGTTGAACACAAGACTATTTTCTTTGAATAACTTACTTATGAAACTTTCCCGCATAATATACGCCGTGGCTGTATCGGCAATCGCCATGACTTCGCTGAACTCGTGTCGCTCGACCTCAAAGACGACTAAGACTTCGGATTACCCGGCAACGCAACCTGTTGAAGTCAAGCAGGATGCCGCAGCTGATTTCCGTCTGCTTGCCGACTCGTACAAGCCGTGGAGCACGGTGTCGGTACCCGTCAAGGTGTCGCTCAGCGGTTCGATGAAGCTCTCTCTCAGCGGTACTCTCACTATGGAGTACGGCAAGGCTGTGAACATATCTATGCGCAAGCTTTTCTTCGATGCGGGCAGACTGTATGTTGACAATGACTCGGTGGTATTCTCGTCGTCGTTGCTCAACATGTATTATGCCGAGAGCATGAGCAAGTTTACAAAGGCTACAGGCCTGGGACTCAAAGACATACAGAGCATGCTCTTGGGTCAGGCATTCGCTCCCGGCGAAGGCACTCTTACCGCCGGCGACTCCCGACTTTTTGATATTACCGACGCAGGGACTATCGCCGAGGGCATCCGTGCACTTTTTATCACGCCTCGCAGCACTCCCGCAGGCACCGAGTGGTATTTTACCGCCATTGCCGCAAACAGCGAGGGCGCTGTGCCTCAACTCTTTGCCATTGACATCGCTACGGCTTCGGCAAGCGCGCGGTGCACATATGCCGAATCGGTTGTAAACCAGGCCGGGACGTCGGCTGCAAGCATGGAAATCGAAGCCAAGGCCAAGAACCGCACCATAGGGGCAACGTTCGAGACTACACCGTCGAAGGCGGTGTGGAACGGCAGCTTGAATCTTTCGAGACCTGCTATTCCAAACGGTGCCAAGAGGGTAACAACCGAGCAACTGCTCAAAAAACTCTGATAATCCGACATGAAAATTCGCGTAATACTTCTTGCCATTCTGATAGCTGTTCTGCCGGCGTTTATCGCCGACGGAAAGAAACGTACGTCGGAAACGGTGAAGAAGGAGAGGCGCGATGCATCGAAAAAGGTTGAGCGCACCAGGGGCGAAATTAAGTCCAACACTAACCAGATACGCAAGGAGTTGGCTGAATATGAGAGTCTTGAGGCTGAAATATCTATCACAGACTCTCAGATAAAGGCGCTGCAACACCGCACCGACTCGGTGACAAAGCGTGTGAATATTCTGGCCGACAGTGTCAAGACTACCGAGACCCGCGTTGAAACTCTGAAAAAGAACTATATATCGGCTCTCAGAGGCATCCGACGCCAGCGCAAGCAGGCTTCGCCTACGGCTTATATAGTGGCGTCGAAATCGTTCAAGGAAGCGTCGAAAAGGGTGCGCTATCTTCGCGAACTTTCCGGCAGACAGAAAGAGAAGTCGGCAAAACTGGCCGACGCCGTCAAACTTCTGCAGGCTCAGTACACTACCCTCGACTCTGTGAGGGCTGTCCTCGCACACGATTTGGGCGAGTTACGCTCAAAAAAGACCAAGCTCGAAAAGGATAGAGTTACGTCGAAGAATCTTGTGTCGCGTCTGCGCAAGAACGGCAGTCGCCTCGAGC
The DNA here is from genome assembly GCA_014800815.1 of Bacteroidales bacterium. Taxonomy (GTDB): domain Bacteria; phylum Bacteroidota; class Bacteroidia; order Bacteroidales; family Muribaculaceae; genus CAG-873. The sequence continues at coordinate 8,085 of JAAVFI010000010.1, forward strand.
AAGTTCTTAACGAACAGCAGCAAAAGGTTCGCAATCTCGACCGCGAACTCGACCGCATAATCGAGGAGGAAGCCAGAGCGGCAGCTGAGGCTGAACGCAAGCGAAAAGCTGCCGAGGAGGCTGCGAAACGTAAGGCTGCCGAGGAAAAGGATAAGTCGAAAGGAAAGGCCTCGCCAGATACCGCCAAGAAGGTGACGGAGACTCCGAAGCCGCAAAAGGCATCGGCGCGCAAGGTGGTGAATACGCCCGTGGCCTCGAACTTCGCTCAGGCCAAGGGTAAACTGCCTATGCCTGTGAACGGACCCGCGCTGATTGTGGGCGATTTCGGCCGTCATCGCCATAAGGATTTCGAGAAAGTGGAGCTGATGAACAACGGTATTGATATCGAAACCAACACGGGAGCGTCGGCAGTCGCCGTCTACCCGGGAGTGGTGTCGATGGTTATCGTTATGGACGGCTACCATAATGTGGTGCTTGTGCGCCACGGTGAATACCTGACCGTGTATGCCGGTATCGAGACTCTTGCCGTGCGAAAGGGCCAGGAGGTGAAGGCGGGAGATGCGTTGGGAACCATTTACTCCGACCCGCTCGACAACGGGCGCACGCGTCTGCACTTCGAGGTAAGACACGAGAAGGAGAAACTAAATCCCGGCGAATGGCTCCGATGAAAGAGGACGACAACAAGGTACATTCGACTACATCGAGGGTGCTCAAGGCTCTCGGAATTTTCGGTGGGGTGCAGGTTGCGTCGATAATCTGCTCGGTAATCCGCACGAAACTCGCAGCTCTGTGGATTGGTCCTGCGGGTGTGGGTCTTATGGCCGTGTACAATTCCACTATCGAGCTGATGACTCAGACCTCTCAGCTGAGTCTTAACCAGAGCACAGTGCCCGATCTGGCAAAGACGCGCCACGACAGCGTTGCGGGGCCTGCTACGGTGGGTGCGGTACGAAAACTTATACGTTCGCTGGGCCTGATAGCGTTTGCGCTGATGCTCGTCTTCTCGCCTTTGATGAGCCGCTGGGCCTTCGGCGACACTACTCACATAGTAGCATTCTGTGTATTGTCGCTGGTGATGATATTCAACGGATTTACCAATTCAGAGGCGACTATAATGCGCGGCTATGACCGCCTTAAGGAATTGGCGAGAATGGCTATATGCACGTCGGTAGCCACGGTACTGACGGCTGTTCCGCTATTCTATTTCTTCAGAATCAAGGCAGTTGTGCCGGTGCTGCTGTTCAGCTACGGATACAATTCTCTTTTTGCGCTGATATTCCGCCCCAAAGATATCAAGGCTGCGAAGACGGGACTTGAGCAAGCCTGGAGGGAGAACAAGTCGATGCTCTCGCTCGGAATGTATATGACGGTGAGCACATTCGTATCGCTGCTCGCCTCCAATATATTTGTGATATATCTTAACCGCTGCTATACCGATACTGCCGTGGGTATTTATCAGGCCGGATATACACTGATAAACACATACGTGGGCATGATATTTATGGCTCTGTCTATGGAGTTCTACCCTCGCCTGTCGGCAGCCCGCGAGCGCTCGCGAATGGAGGTGATAGTATCGCACGAAATCAAGATAGCGATGTGGGTGCTTATGCCGGTGGTGGTAGGATTTATCTGCTGCGGCAAGTTGGCGCTCGATATTCTGTACTCCGACAAGTTCTACGGCGCGCTTCCTTTCATCATTATAGGAGGTGCGGGAGTGCTTTTCCGCGCAGCATCCAACTGCATTGCTTATACGATACTTGCCAAAGGCTCGGGTCGCCTGTATATCATCACTGAGACCGCGAGCGCCGTGTCGTATCTCGTCCTTTACATTCCGCTCTTCAACCGATTCGGATATATGGGGCTGGGTATAGGATACGTGCTGTGGTATGCGTTCTACTACGCGGTGGTGTACTATATTTACCGCAAACGGTTCGGCATGCGTTTGCGCAAAGGTATATCCACGCTTATTGCGACAGCGTTTGGCGTGGCGTTGCTTGCCGTTGCCGGCACTTATACAATAGGGGGCTGGTGGACGCTCGCAATACTGCTGCCTCCGACGACTTATGCTGCGTTAAAGGGGCTTAGAGGATAGGGCTTCGAGCTTCTGAATGACTGATTTGGGCAGCTTCATGCCGCGGATTATGTGGAGATGCTCTATGCGGTGGAGGTCTGAGCCGAGTCGGTCGTACATGCCTTCGGAGAGCATTTTCATGGCTTTTTCCTTGACCACCGGGCCGTAATGGCCGCACAGCGACATGAGGTTGAGCTGAAAAAGGACGCCCTGCTGCTTCAACTCACGATAGGTAGAGAATGAGTCGATATAGAAGTAGCGCTCAGGGTGGGCAAGCAGCGGGTAATATCCTTTAGATTTGATTTCATTGAGGGTTTCGCGAAACCTCATGGGGGAGTTGTAGTACGACGTTTCGACCAATAGCGTTTTGCCGTCTTCGCCAATAGGCAGCAAGTCGTTGTTCTGCAGGCGCTCGGCGAAGATATTGTCTATCATGTTCTCGGAGGCGAGATGCAGCTTAATATTGCCGGTATATGCAGATGAGAGTTCCTCGAAACGCTCTTTGAGGTAAGCCGTTTCGTTGGGAATATCCTCCATGATATGCGGAGTAAGCCACAGGTCGGAGAGACCTGTGGCTTCATATTCGTTGAGAATTTCAAGAGATTCGTCCAACGATTGCACTCCGTCGTCAACGCCGGGGAGGATGTGGGAGTGCCAATCGGTGAGTCCTGCAAGATCTACAGGAACATTCTTAGAGAAGAGGGAGGATATGAATGACATTATTTTTTGCGTTTCTTGCCGTCGCTGCCGTAGTTGTAGCCATAACCATAGCCGTAGCCATAACCGTAGCGATATGAGTGGCTGTATCCATAGCGGCCCTGATCGTTTCGTGTGCCGTTGAGGATGAATGCCATATTGTTGAACTTCTTGCTGTCGTAGAGGCGGTCGAGCTCTGAGAGCATCGAGCGCTCGAGGAGACCTGCTCTTACAATGAAGAATGTGCGGTCGGCGTACTTGTCGATAATCTGGGCATCGGCAACCACTTCGATAGGCGGGCAGTCGATGATTATGAAGTCGAACTCGGGCTTGAGTTCTGCTATCATCTCGGCGAATTTCTTGGATTCAAGAAGCTCGGTGGGGTTGGGGGGCACAGAACCGATAGGCAGGACGTAGAGGTCCTTGCAGGCAGAATCTTCAACGATTATATCTTTGAGTTTCACGTCGGCACCGCTAAGGTAGTCCGAGAGACCGAGCTTTGGAGAACCGAAGTAGCTTGAGGTCGAGCCGTGACGCATGTCACCGTCGATGATGAGGACTTTCTTACCTTTGAGAGCGATAGACATACCCAGATTCACAGAAATAAATGATTTACCGGAACCCGGATTGAAAGAAGTAAGGGTAATCACACTCGCTTCTTCCGAAGAGTTACACATAAACTCTACATTGGTACGAAGAACTCTGAAAGCTTCGTTGATGATATCGCGCTTACCGCTCTTTACAAGAAGCTTCTTAGTATCTGTGGGTTCAGATTTTTGGGGAGCCTTGTATTGAGGAATTTCACCAAGGAAGGGGAGAGAAAGGTGCTCAACGTCTTTACGTCCGCGCACCTTGGTATTTAGAGTCTCGCGTACGAAGGTAAATCCGAAAGGAATGGCAAGACCAATCAGGAAGGCAAATCCAAGAATTTTTCTTCTGTTAGGTGTAGTTGGAACACTTGACGCCCCCGGCTTGTTAACGATTCGAGTATTATAGGCAGTAAAAGCCTGCGAAAGTTCGTTCTCCTCACGTTTCTGGAGGAGGAAGAGGTAAAGAGATTCCTTGACTTTCTGCTGACGCTCAACAGAAAGAAGGGTTTTAGCCTGATTAGGATTTGAAGCTATGCGAGATTTAATCTCTGCCTCAGTGCCCTGGAGCGATTTCAACTGAGCGTTAAGGCTGGCAATTTCAGTATCAACGGTCTGGACTATCAACTGACGCTGAGCATGGAGCTGTTCGTCGAGCTGTGCGACAAGGGGGTTCTTCTCGGAAGACTTCGATACGAGTGAATTGCGCTCAAGTACCTTGGTATTGTATTCACTAATAAGCGACTGAACACTACCGGAACCAATTCCTGAGTTGGCAGGGAGGAGCTGGTCGTTTTTATCATCGGCAGTCAGATATGAGCGCATGAAGCGAGCAAGCATAATCTGAGTGTTCAGGTCGAGGATACGAGCCTGAGTCTCCTGATTCTGTCCCATGTACATAGATGCTGCAGCTCCTACGTCGGGGATGAGATTTGCGCTTTTATAAGACGAAATGTCGGAGTCTACATTTCCGAGTTCGTTCTCAATTACGGCAAGTCGCTCATTGATAAAGTTAGAAGTAGAGACTGCAATGCGGTTCTTATCGTTAATCCAATTTTCATTGTACACAGCGATAAGTGTATTAAGAACGTCGTCAGCACGCTGGGTGGACTGATCTGACATTGACAGTTTGATGATTGATGCATCAGTGTTTGTCAATGCCACCCCAAGACGAGCGTTATAAGAGTTACGAGCAGCCTTTATCGGAATTTTCTTTATAATCAGAGAGACTTTTTTCTCAGGAGTGTATACAGAAGTGGGTGCTACTACTATCGGACCGACAGCTGAAGGAATAGAATCATTCAGACGACCTTTAACATCGGGTAACGAAGTCTTCTTACCATTATGGATAACGTTAAGATCGTTGATATTCACTTCACCGTTGTTCGATATATCAAGATTGAAAGAAAGCGCACCGTTTTCTTCAAACTCAGGAAGAGATACTTTTACGGGTTGGTCGAAACCGTATAGCACAATATCGTGGAAGCTACCGTCCTTATAGTAGTTAATGTCAAGGTCAAGGCGACGAACCACCTCTTCCATAAGGTCTTTCGACTTGAGATTGATAATTTCGTCAGGGATATTGCTATTTGACTGGAATATACCAAGACTCGAGAACTGTTCGGTGGCAATGGCATTCTGCCCATTGCCCTCTTCCTTAATCTGTATCTCAGCAGCACGGGTGTAGACATAGGGGGTCTTTAGAAGGTGGATATACGCTACTCCCACACAAATAAACACTGACAATATAATCCACGGCCAGTGGCGCAGGGTCATAAAGAATATATCGGTCAGAGGTACAGAGGCATTCTGAACCGAAGCTTTCTTGACTTTTTCCGTAATTTCTTTATTATCAGCCATAATTTTATCTTGTCAAAGCAAGGACGAAAGTTACAACAGTCATACCAAATGAAGCGATTGAAAGCCAGAACGAGGGTGTATACATAGTATTTCCCACCACGGTGGACTCTCTCTTCTTCTTGTCATCAGGCTCTACATACACAATATCATTCTGCTGCAGATAGTAAACGGGAGAAGCCACAGCAGATCTGAGGTCGAGGAGGTTGATACGGTAAACTTCCTGACGGCCGCCTTCAATACGACGTATTACTGTGATATTTTCTCTCTGGCCGTTCAAAGTAAGGTCGCCGGCCATGGCAATCGCATCAATGATATTGAGACGGTCCTTATTGAACTCGTAGTTGCCCGGCGACTTTACTTCGCCTATGATAGATATGCCGCTGTTGGCATATTCAACGGTCACAATAGGGTCTTTCACCAAATCGCTTTCTTCAAGTCGCTTGCAGATATAGTCGCTGACCTCGGTTCTTGTAAGGCCTGCCACATGCAGTTCTCCCAACACGGGGAAATTGATATTACCTTGATTATCTACAGTGTATCCCCAGGAATTAGTACTTGTCTGATTGGTACTTTTTGTAAGGTTGAATAAACTTGTGATCTGTTCGTCCTGAGTCGTTACGAGGATAGCGAGTTTATCATCCGGTTTAACTCTAATCTCCAGCGGATAAGAAGGATCGACAACAGTACCCGCCGTCGCATCCTGGAAATATGTGATGTCGTGAGGCGTGCGGCACGAATCTAACATCAACATAATCACCAATAAGCATGATGCAATGAGACAATTTCGCATATTTGTTTTATATCTAATTCCTAAACAAGAATATTTGCAGTCCAAAAATCCTTGACAATTAAAAGGTTAGCCGCATCTATCCGGCAAATCTGTTCTTACCGTACAAGATGCGATGCAAAGTTACTAAATAATTAGCGAATTGCCAAAGAGAATTGACAATTATACAAAAAAATGCGCGGGCCTCAAGTTCACACTTGGGGCCCGCGCTCGGGGAATTTATTCAGATCGTATTATCGCATTGTCGTACTGAATGGGGGTCTTTTTAGTCAAGCCTGAGGCTTGGAGTCTTTTAGTAGTTCCACTGGCAAGCGATCATCCGCAGGTTGGGGGTAGCGGTAGTGCGCAGGTCGGTGATCATGTTGTAACGGCAGTTGATGTAGGTAAGTGCCTGGTCGAAGCTTACATCCAGCATGGTGAGTTCGTTGTTGTTGCAGAGAACTCTCTGGAGGAACGTCTGGTTAGAGAGGTTGAGCTGGGTAAGGTCGTTGTAAGAGCAGTCTACGAAGAGGAGGTTCGGGCAGTTGGTTACGTCAAGAGTGGTGAGGTCGTTGTAAGAGCAAACGAGGTCAAGAAGGTTCTTGCATTCACGCACGCCGAGGGTCTTCATATTGTTGTCGGTGCAGAGGAAAGTCGAGAGCGAAGGCAGTCCGGAGATAATCATGTTGGAGATGTTGTTGCTGTCGACATTGAGGTTCTGAAGAGCGGTGGTACCAACGAGATTTACAGTGGTAAGCTTGTTGTAGCCGCAGTAGAGATTCTTAAGAGCGGTGCAATCGGCTACCGAGAGGGTCTCGAGGTGGTTGCTCTGGCAGTTGAGAGTTTCAAGAGTTGACGAAGCCTGGAGGTCAAGACCTGCGAGGAGGTTGGAGGCAATGTTGATGCTCTTGATGAAAGGAGTACCTGAAAGCGAGAATTCAGTGAGTCGGTTGTTGTTGAGAGTTAGCTTGGAGAGCTGAGTACAACCGTCGAGGTCAACTTCTGCAAGTTTGTTGCGAGAAGCGTTTACTTCAGCGAGGGCTGCGTCGCCTTTTACAGTGAGAGCAGTGATGCTGTTGCGGGATACATCGACTGATTTAAGAGCGGTGAAACCTGAGAGGTCGAGTGTGCCGCCGAGTTTCTTGTCTTTCCAGTCAATCTTAGTTACATTCTTACCTTCAACGGTGACACCTTGCCAAGTGGAAGGATCTTTGATGTTGGTAATTTTGAGAGCTTCAGCGTTAGTGCCGCCATTTGCTGCGGGTTCCTGAAGGAAATTCTGGAGCTGTTTGAGTTCACCCTTGTTTACCTGGGCGAAAGCTGCTGCGCTACTGAGAGCTACAGCGAGGAGTAATGCGATCTTTTTCATATCAATCATAAATAAAAGTTGTTGTGTTTTCGAGTGATTTGTATTATTAACACGGGAGGGAGAAAAAAGGTTTTCAAAAAACGAAAAAAAATTGTACTTTTGTGGTGAAACCGCTTTACAGGGCCTTCTGAGGCCGATTTTTTATTTCATGAAAAAACACTTTTTTTTATCAGCCATAGCCGTAATGATGCTCTCGGCAAGTGCCGGAGCTCAAAAAATGGCTGTTTTGAGTGATATCCATGTCACTCCGGGCAATGCCAACGAGGCGCAGCTTCGCCTCGCTGTCGAAGAAATCAACGGTGCAGACTATGATCTGGTGGTGATGAACGGCGACCTTGGCAACGAGGGTTCGGATGCCGAACTCATCAACGTTAAGAAGATTCTCGATACTATTCGTCACCCGCTCTTCGTTCTTCCCGGCAATCATGAAAGCACATGGAGCCAAAGTGCGACAAAGACTTTCGTCGACCTGTGGGGTACCGACCGATTCGTTACGGTGGCCGACTCGCTGGTGGTGATCGGTATAAGCAGCGGCCCTTTCATGAAAATGGGCGACGGACACATCAAGCAGGAAGACCTGCACTGGCTCGACGCCACGCTTGCCGAGTATGTGACTCCGGGCAGGAGGGTGCTCTCGTTCAACCACTACCCTCTCCTGGACGACCTCGACAATATGCCCGACTATGTGGCGATTCTTGAAAAATATCCTGTAATCGGCCATATCAACGGTCACTATCACCGCTGGAGAGACTACAACGCCGGCGGCGAAGGGTCGGGTTCCGACCTGCCGTGCGTAATGGTGCGGGCTCTCGACTACGGCGACGGCGACTATGGTTACTCTATAATAGATGTAAGCGCCGACTCTGTACATATATATAATAAGAAGATAGGCGAGGCCGCCACTCCCAAATATGCGTTTGCGGCAAAGACCACGCACAGCAAAGCTTCGTTTGCCCCGCGGCCAGAGATTGTGGCTCCCACAGGATATGAGGTGAGCAAAGTATGGGCCGACAGCGCCTCGATATTTACTCGAACGGCGGCTGATGCCTCAAATATCTACTTCGGTACATCGACAGGACTTGCCAAAGCCGTATCCAAGGACAGCGGCAATGTGGTGTGGAGCGTTCCTACCGGAGCATCGCTCTTCAGCCGTCCCGTGGTAATCAACAGCAGCACCGTAGTCTTCCCGATGCACGACGGCATAATACTTGCCGAAGTGGCCGACGGCACCGTAAAGAATCATCTACCCTCCTCCGAGGGCCCGTATGTGGCCGATGGCACTCTCACGCCCGACGGCAAAGCCTACATCCAGGGCGGCTACAAACGTATCGAGCGCCGCAATGCTACCGACGGTGCTATTGAATGGGTCTACGATTCGATATTCAACTACTGCCAGGCCTCTCCGGCGATTGACGGCGACGACCTCGTATTCGGTGCGTGGGATACCAATCTCCGCTGCCTCTCGCTTGCCGACGGCTCTCTTAAATGGATATGGAACAACAGCAAGAAGGCCAACATGCTCGGCCCCGGCAACGTGGTACCCGTGATAACGGAAGATAAGGTGTTTACCGTGGCTCCCGACCGCTTCATGACAGCTATCGACCGTCGCTCAGGCACACAGTTGTGGAGAAACAACGCTCACCGATACCGCGAGAGCCTCGGTGCAAGCGCCGACCGCAACCGCATCTACGCCAAAACTATGGACGGCGAACTTGTGGCGGTAGACGCAACTGCTCCCGAATTTGAAGAGCTGTGGATAACCGACCTTACGTTTGACTACGACCATGCTCCCTGCGCCATACTCGAGCACGAGGGCAAGATCTATGTAGGTTCGCGCCGTGGAAAAGTAGCAATAGTAGATGCCGCCGACGGTCATCTTATCGCCGCTCTTCCCCTCGGAGTGAGCGAAGTAAACGGTATAGACCTCGATCCGACCAACGGCGACATATATGTATCACTTATAGAAGGAACTGTATTCCGCATAAGCAATGGCAGATAACTATCTTGAGAAGAAAATGGAGGAGCACCGTCGCGGGGGCTCCTCTATTCATCCGCGCACAATCAGCCCGCTCGGCACTCCTAAAGGTTCGGTGTGTCTCGCGCTGAGTTTCCGCAGGATATTTATAACGGGCGTCGATGCCAATCCCGAAGCCGGAGCGGCCGTCGTAAAGGCTTTCGGCAACGCCGGCTGCGACGTTGCATTTGTGTACACTGATTTAAATGCTGGCCGACGACTCGCACAGAACACTTCCACACGCCACTACCCTACCGACACCAAGGCCGCGCTCGAGCACTTCGTAATGACAAAGGGTGAGCCCGATATGACTGTTGAGATTGACGGAGAAGGAGCTACGATGCGCACAGCCGAAGGCGATTATCGCCTGAGCGGCACCTCGGAGGAAATCGCCGACACCATGCTCACGCTATCGCTTGCGAGTGCCGGTGCGCTCAGAGCGCGCCTGATTCACTAAAAAAAGAATCGGTCCTCCTACCCCACAAGGGCAAGAGAACCGACAAACATCAGGGACATTATATCTTTATTTCTTGAAGGGATCGCCTTTCGGGTCCATGCTTACCACGTAGCGGAAAGCATTGAGCGTAAGGAGATTCTGAGTCGCATCGGTGAACTCGCGGTCGCCGTGACCATAGTTGACATACACCATGCGGTAGTTCTTGTTGCGCCATACGATAGGGAAGTCGCCGAAGCTGATCACATCCTTGATACCGAGGGGATAGTTCTTGGGAGAAATCGAAGCGAGTATTTCGACGTCGGCATTGTCGCGGGGCGAGGGATTCCACTGATACCATTCGCTCTCGGGAGCTACGAAAGAAGCGGGAATATTGTGGGTAACGGGAGTATCGGTCTTCTCGATATCTACGAGCACGCACTGAGGAGGCCAGTTGTTGCAGTAGAAAGAACCACAGCCGAGGAACTTGTTAAGCCACGGCCATTTGGTGTTACGGTCGTTGTACGCAGCAGCGTGGAATCCGAGCCAGCCACCGCCGTTCTCCATATATTTCTCGAAGTTGGCGCGGCCCTGAGCGGTCATAGGCGCAGCGTTGATAGCGATGATTACCGAATAGTTGGTGAGGCTTTCGTATGAATAGCTGTCGAGGTCGGTGGTAGTTTCAAGAATCCAACCGTCGCCGTAGGTGAGGCGGGAGAAGAAGTCGATAGCCTGGCTTGCAAAGTCGACGTGTGCGGGTTCTGCCGTATCCGAGTAGAACAGAAGGGCTTTGAAACGAGGAGCCCTTGCATAGTTTGCGGGGTAGGCCGCGTCCTGTGCGGCGCAGCAGAGAGCCGCTGTAAAGCAAAGGAGGGCGATGAGTGTGCGTACTATTTTCATGATAAAGTATTATAAAGTTCTGTTTCAGCGACCAAAGATAGCCACTTTCCGGCAGAAGTGAGCCACACTTCCTTGTAGCAGGCATTATTTATCTGAGGCCAGTAGGGCTCGTCGGTGTCGGCAATGGAGCGGATGCCCACCGGCATAGCGCCTGTGATACGGCCCGACGAGAAATTGTTAAGTTCGGGATAGCGGTGTCCTTCGCCGTAGATAAGCGACTGAGCGAAAGGATTTTTACCGGCGGTCCAGTAGAGCTGCTCTCGAGCTATGTCGAGGAGCTCGGCATCGTGGAGATAGCGTGCACAGAGAGCGGCTGATTTGCCCATTGAAGTGTGCACGGCGAGATTGCCGTTGAAGATATTGAACCACACGGGGAAACGCTTCACGAAATAACCCGGAGCTACCTGCACGCCCTTGGAGGCCTGCGACTTGAATTGCTCGGGTGCATTGGACGGCGGGAACAGGTGCAGCGCGTAGAAAGCCTCGGTGTCGTCGGGCTCAGCGTCGCTGAATATACCCGCAGGGAGCATTCCGTAAGGGGCTGTGTAGGCCATGAGGGCCTTGAGATATCCTGCATAGTCCTCTACCGCCTGATGCCATGCAGCCTTTGAGGGATGTTCGGGCTGAGTGCGGCAGAGAGCGATGAGAGCCTCCATGAAGAGCTGTTCGCGCGACTGGTGGATGTAGTGCACGGGTGTTTTCTTCGAGGGATTGCGGTAGAAGAAACCTTTGATGCCGCAGTCGCCGGGAGCTTCGTCGCAGCGGCTTGCGAGAACGTATTCGGCATATCGTGCCGCGTCGGCGGCGTAGGCTTCGCGGCCTGTGAGGTCGAAGAGCATCGAGGCTGCCCATGAGGCGGTGGCCATGTGCTGACTCTCGCCCGTGCAGTAGGTGTGCTCGTAGGGGTTGATCCAACCACCGAACCCGTCGGCTTCGAAGCGTCGGCAGGCGAAGGCGTAGTCTTCTTCGGCAACGGTGGCGAGGTAAGACGCCAGCATGGGGTCGTTGTCGAGCGCCTTTGAAGCGTAGGCCTCGTAGGCGGCGTAGAGGAAGTTGTCGTAGGCGACATCCTGCACACGTACGGTAGAAATATCGTCGTGTGAGCCATGGATGCCGTCCTGCCATATAAGCAAACCGACGCTGCTGGCATGGAAACCGTCGCCGAAGCGGTTGCGAAGCACGAATTCAATTCCCCATAGTGCCTCTTCGCGGAGTCTCGCTGCCAGCAGCGGGTTGCTTTTCTTTTTTGCGCAACTGAGTTCGAGCAGAGCATGAGCCACGTCGGCGGTCTGCAGAGTCTGTTGCGAGAGGTCGCCGGCATCGTGCCAGCCACCGTTGTATGCTCGTTTCAGTCCGTTGTGCTCACTCATAAGGTCGTCGTGACAGAGAGAGTGAACGCCCGGAACGGGATAGCCGCAACGCTGGCAGAAGATGAAGTTGAGCACCTTCCAGCACGAGCCGTCCCAGAGCTCCTCTCCTCCGATGTGGAATGGAGCGGATGCTATACCTGCGGCTTCTATACGATAGTCGCCCGCCTTGCGGAGTTTTGTGAAATCAATTATGCCGAAACGGCCTATACTTGTGGTCTGCGCTCCAACCTTGCCTTTGAAAGCCTTGTGCCCCGAGGCAGTATCCACTACCGTGAAGGGAGTGCCCTCGGGGAGTGTGGAGAGTGAGACGATTGCTGATTTGGCACCGTCGGCGGCATAACCGCTCATGGAGTGGATGATATGGCCGTCGGCAGGCTGCCAACCCGAAACTTTTTCGGTAGCGGGCACACGCTGTGCCTCGACACTGAGCACGCGGAATGCTGCAGTATCGGAGGTAGTCATATCGCGTCCGTTTATTGAAAATGAGAGTGAGATTGTCTCTATAGCGTCGCGTCGGAAATCGCCGATTTCGAGGAAACAGCGGTTCACGCGGTTATTGTCAAGAATAATGAGATGAGCACCCGTGGGTTCGTTGTAGCCCGGAGCGCGGCTGCCTTTGGCATTGCTGAAAGACAGATTGAGAGTGACTGCCCTATTGCCCGGACAGCGGGGTTCGATGTCGATTTCGAATCGGTTGTATTCGTCGAGTGAGAGTTGAGGAAGAGCGAGAGTGGCTACGGCGTGGCCGTAGAGTGCATAGTCGGGGTCGTCGGGCGAACCTTTTGCCCTGCGGCCGTCGGTATTGACAGGAACGGTGAGAACGGGTGTGGTGCCGTACCATACTATCGAGCCCTCGCCTGTATGATGCCAGTCGCCGGGCTGATTGCTGCTGTGGAGCGAGCGAACCGCAACAACTTCTTTGGCAAGAGCCTCAGCTTCGAGCGAACGCTCTGTAGCGGGTGCGAGAGGTGCATGGAGGTATCCGGTCTCGACGAGCATGCTGTCGAGATTTGCTGCTGCCGCGCAGGCTGTTACTGCGATGCCGGCTGCTATAGCTATGTATCTGAGGCGGTCCAAAATATGCTTAATGCGATTCGATTATTAGTAAAAAATTTTGCCTCCGGGCTCCGAGACCGAAGTCCGGAGGCAAAATTGCACAAACCTTATGTATCTAACTTATGAAAAAATTAGTTCTTAGCTGTGAATGTCCAGTGAGTAGAAGATATACCCCAGCTGTCGTCGCAGATGATGTGTGCACCACCGCCACCGGGAGCGATGAGGATGAGGTGCTCGGAGTCGAGCATGGCAACGTCGAAGTATGCCACGGGGATATCAAGGTACCAGCTGTACATGCCATCGGTAATCTGGTGAGGCAGGGGCACATCGAGTTTGAGCTGACCTACCCAGCCGAGAGCTGCCTTTTCGGGAGTGGTATAAGACTGGAGCGAGAAAGTACCGGTCTTTTCGGTGCCGTCGCTGTAGTGAACGGTTACGTTGGGACCGCCATCGAGGTCGAACTTCACGAATTCGTCCATAGTAACGAGCTGACCTGTCCATTCGTCTTCCTGACCGATGCCGTAGCATACCCAGTTGGGACCTGTCGCAGACCAACCGTAGCCACCGCCACCGACGCAACCCCAAGAGCCGTCGATATAGCCGCCGCCTTCACCGTCGGCCCACCAGCCCCAGGTACGACCTTCGGCAGTACCGGCTGTGAGAGCTTCCATGAGTGGATCGATAGGAGTGTCGATGTCGTCGACACGGACGGGAATCTCAACGGGAACGAAAGCGCCGTCGTAGAGCATAGTGGCTGTAAAGGTGAGGTCGCCTGCGAAGGGTACCACCACTTCGGCGCAGTTGTCTTCGCCGCAGTTGAGCATGAGGGTACCTACCATGTAGTCGAGGCGGCAGGCATAACCCGAATTGTTGTACACTTTGATTTTGTTGGAGTGATTGGAGCCGTTGTCGTAGGAGAATGCTGCGGCAAACTTCTGAGCGACCTGCTCTTTATCTACTCCGATACCTGAGAAGGCATCGTGATCGTCGCCTACCTGTGTGTGGATACAGGAGCTGAGACCAAGCGCTGCGGCAACGCCGAGGCTTAAGATATATCTTGTTTTCATTGCATTGAACGATTTAGAGGCGTTTGATTAATACGGACCTGAGTAGTTGCCTTCGGATGTGCTCCAACCGGGGTTCTGCTTGAGCACGCCTTCCGACTTCTGGATTTCCTCGTCGGGAATGGGGAGGAGGCCCTTGGTCTCGGGACGGTAGGGAACGGAGATTGTGCGGAGGCTGCCGTCGCAGTAGCATTCTACGTTAGTGCGGTGCTCGTCGATGAGGTTGAGGAGGCCCCAACGCTTGAGGTCGAAGAAGCGGTGACCTTCGAAGGCGAGCTCCCAACGGCGTTCGTTACGGAGGTTTTCGTCGCTGTAGCCTACGGGGTCGAGACCTACACGTGCACGTACCTTGTTGATACCTGTTGCAGTACCGGTGAGCTCTGAGTGCATGAGGAGAACGTCGGCAAAGCGGATAGCGAATTCATCCATGAAGTTGCAAGACATGTAGTCGTTGTCGGAAGCGTAGATACCGGGGTAGCAGTACCAGTAGAGAGCGAGAGCGCCCTGCATATCTTCCTTGCCGGTGAATGCCACTTCGTTGGTGCGCACGTTTACGGCGATATACTTCTTGTTGAACATGTGGGTGTCTTCTACCTGGTGACCACCGTTGTCGTGGTAGTTCATGCCCTCGGCAGGATCGTCGACGTTGAGAATCGAAGCTTTCTTGCGGGGGTCGGCAGAGGGCCATGTCTGGTAGATGTTGGGGGTAACTGTACCACCGCCCCAGCCCTGGCCGAAGGGATATACACCACCCCAGCCGTCGCCGTCGCTGTTGGGATTATCTGCATCCTGATAGCGGAGGCTGAAGAAGAGGACAGTGAGGTTACGGGCGTAGTACTGCTGACCCCAAGCGTGCTTGTGAGCGAAGATTACTTCGGGGTTGTCGCGGTAGCCTGCGGTGCGCTCTTCGCCGTCGTTGAGGCGCCAGCCCTGCCAGCCTGCGCAGTCTCCGAGCCAGCTGTAGCCTTCCTGCTTGTTGAGCCAGTAGTCACCGGCAGCGGTGAAGGCCCAGAGTTCTGCGAAGGTGGGAGCGAGGTCGTGACCGGAGTTGTTGATACAATCCTCGGTGTATTTAATTACGTCAGCTTTAGTGAGAGTTGAACCGTCGGGGAGAGTTACTTCCGATTTGCCGTAGGTACCGGTGTAGTAGAGGAAGAGACGGGCGAGCATAGCTTCGGCAGCCCAACGGGTAGCGTGGCCGTCGTTACCTACGCCATTGAGGGCGGCGTGAGGATTGGCGGGGAGGAGGGTTGCAGCCTGGATGAAGTCGTATGCGATCTGACCGAAAGCTTCGTCTACGGGAGCCTGGGGAAGATTTGCGGGCTCGGGCGAGAGGGGCATGGGCACGTTCTCGAAGAAGCGTACGAGATCGTAGTAGTAGTATGCACGCATGAAGTGAGCTTCGCCCATTACGCGGTTGCGGGTTTCTTCGTTGCCCTCCCAGTTGATGAGGTTTTCTACAGAGAGAAGATAGTTGGCACGGTAGATACCCTGATACATACGACCCCAGAAGCCGGAGTACATATTATCGTTGGTCTTCTTGAAGTTTGCGATAGACTGTGCGAGTGCGTCGTCTTTACCTGCAGCACCGAAGCGCTCGTCGCTGAGGAGCTCTGCGACGAAGAGGGGGTTGTTCTGAGGAGCGTCGCAGTCGCCCATAACGGGACGGTAGATACCGGTGACGATTTCTTCGGCGTCCTTTATGGTAGAGGGGAAGTTCGAGGAGTCCTTCGACGTGAGGTTGTCGGTGTCGAGGAAGCTCTCGGCGCAGCCGGTGAGCATGATAGCTGCAGTGGCTCCGCAAAGTATCTGTTTGATTTTCATAATCGTCGTGACTGATGTTTAGAATTTAAGGTTGACACCAACGAGGAATGTACGGCTTGCAGGATAGAAGCCCTGGTCAACACCCTGTACCCAGGATGTGCCGCCCCAGTTACCGTCGGTACCGATTTCGGGGTCGAAGCCCTTGTATTTGGTGATAGTGCAGATGTTGTTTGCGCTCACGTAGAGACGAACCTGAGAGAGAGGCATCTTGGGGAAGAGGCTCTTGAAGTCGTAGCCGAGAGTAATGGTCTGAAGACGGAAGTAGTCGGCGTTGTCTACGAAGATGTCGCTGATGTAGCTCCAGTTGGTGCTTGAAGTTGTAGCGGGCTTGGGATAGCGGTTAGATGTACCTTCGCCGTGCCAGAGCTGAGAAGCGAGGTTGTAGGTCCAGTTGTCGAAGCCTGAGCTGTTGTGGTCGCGGTAGCAGTTTGCTATCTGCTGGCCGAAAGCGCCGTAGCCGTTGACGCTGAGGTCGAAGCCTTTGAAGAAGAACTGGAGGTTGATACCGAGAGTTACGTCGGGATGAGGATCACCGATGTTCATCTTATCGTTGTCAGAAATCTGGCCGTCGCCGTCGCGGTCGAAGAAGATCACGTCGCCGGGGGTAGCCATAGGCATAATCTTGTTGCCGTCAGCGTTTACGTAAGAGTCGATCTGCTCCTGGTTCTGGAATACGCCGAGAGTCTTGTAGCCGTAGAAGTAGCCGATAGGTTCGCCCACCTGGATACGAGAGATGTAGCCTGAGTTCTGTAGTACAGCGTCGCCGGGGCCGTTGATGCTGCCCGAGTCGTTGGCGAGGCGGGTTACCTTATTCTTGTTGTAAGCCATGTTTGCGCCTACGTTGTAGCTGAAGTCGCCTACCTTGTCGTGCCATGTGAGGCCGAGTTCGACACCCTGGTTGAGCACGTCGCCACCGTTGATTGTGGGAGCGCCTGTACCGTAAGAAGCGAGGATAGGAGCATTTACGAGCCAGTCTTTAGTGGTCTTGCGATACCAGTCGAAGTTGAAACCGAGACGGTTGTGGAGGAAGTTTGCGTCAACACCTACGTCCCACTGGTCCGAACGTTCCCAAGAGAGGTCGGGGTTGGCAATCTTGTTGGGATAAGAACCGATTACTTTACCTACCTTATCGTCGCCGAAGAAGTAGTCGGCACCGCCGATAGCGATAGTAGCGAGGTACTGGAAGTTTGCGATGTTGCAGTTACCGTTCTGACCCCAGCTTGCGCGGAGCTTGAGCTGATTGAGCCAGTCGCGAGAGCTTTCCATGAAGCTTTCCTGGTCGATGTTCCAACCGGCAGAGAATGCGGGGAAGTAACCCCAGCGATGACCGCGAGCGAAGTTTGAAGAACCGTCGCCACGGAGAGAAGCGGTAGCCATGTACTTGCCGTCGTAGTCGTAGTTGATACGGCCGAAGTAAGAGTTGATAGCACCTTTGCCGCTGGGCCAGCCGCCTACACCCCAGGCAGCACCTTCGTAGTCAGTTGCGAGCGAAGTACCGTTGCCTATGTATGCGTGGAGCCAGTCGCCGAAAGTATTGTCTTTGCGAGAAGCAGAGACGCCTTCGCCGTAACCCCATTTTTCGGCAGACATACCGAGGAGGGCTGTTACGTTGTTTTTCTCAACTGAGAAGCTGTACTGGATAGTGTTCTCCCACGACCAGGCGAAGTCGTTGCTTGAGCTCTGGTTAATATTGTCGGTAGAAGCAGAGCCGAATACGCCGTCGTTGTAGGGGATAGAGTAGCTGCGTGATGTGCCGCCGTAGTAGCCGAAACCGAAGTTTGTGCGGAGGATAAGGCGGTCGATGGGTTCGAGCTGGAGGTAGAAGTTACCGCGGGCGGTATAGCTCTTGTAGTTGTTCTGGTCGGCACCGCCGCGAGTAGCCTGGCGAACGGGGTTGGCCTGAGAGTCGTTGAGCCAGCTTGCGCCGGGAGTGAGATTGCCGTCCTCGTCCATGAGGGGCATGAGGGGAGAAGCCTTGAGAGCTGTACGCACGGTATTGCTCCATGCACCACCGGTGCTGATAGCGTCGAGACCGTCCTTGTTGGTGTAGTTGAGAAGGAGGTTCTGGCCGAACTTGAGCACGTTGCGTTCTTTGTAGCGAACGAGGTTCCAGTCAGAGTTGATGCGTGCTGTGAGGCGGCTGAACTTTGAGTTGAGGTAGTCGCGGAGCATCACACCTTCCTGCTCGGTATAGCCGAGGCTGATAGAGTATGTACCCATCTGCGAACCGCCGGAAACACCGAAGTTGTAGCTCTGCTGGGGAGCGTCCTTACCCATCATTTCGCCGAGCCAGTCGGTGCCCTGCCAACCTTCCTGTACGCGCTGCCATACGTTGGCGGGCACGGTAGCAGACCAGTCGAGAGGAGCGTTGCCTTCGTACATACGTGCGATATCGTAGATGTACATGTACTCCTGAGCGTTGAGCATCTGAGGACGGCTTGCAATATTCTGCCAACCTACATAAGCGTCGAAGGTGATGTTTGTACGACCTGCGTCCCCGTGCTTGGTGGTAACGAGGATAACACCGTTTGCTGCACGTGCACCGTAGATAGCGGTAGAA
This sequence comes from Bacteroidales bacterium, assembly GCA_014800815.1. Lineage (GTDB taxonomy): Bacteria > Bacteroidota > Bacteroidia > Bacteroidales > Muribaculaceae > CAG-873. Next base: position 26,655 of record JAAVFI010000010.1, read on the forward strand.
GCAGCATCCTTGAGAACGTCGAGCGACTCGATATCGTTGGGGTTAAGTGCATTGAGGTTGTCCATTGTGCCTACGAGACCGTCGATAACCACGATAGGGTTGGTATCGCCGTTGGTACCGACACCGCGGATATTCACCTTAAAGCCTGAGTCGGGCTTACCACCCTTGGCCATAATGTTTACACCGGGGGTCTGACCCTGGAGAGCGCCGATAGGGCTCACGGTGTTACGGGCAGCAACGTCGTCGCCCTTCACCTGAGTGGTAGCACCGGTGACGAGTTTCTTCTTCTGCACACCGTAGCCGATAGCAACCACTTCGTCGAGCATAGTGGAGTTTTCCTCCAAAACGATGCGGACATTGTTTTCACCTGCTTTTACTGTGTAGGTGCGGGTTTCATATCCCACATAAGAAATGGTGAGTTTGGCACCCGGATTTACCTTAATAGTAAATTTACCGTCAAGGTCTGTTACGGCGCCCGCGCGAGCTTCACCGCTACCGGTAGCCACACTTGCGCCAACCAGTGGTTCGTCCGAAGGATCGACTACGATACCACTAAATGAAATCTGCTGCGCCCTCAGCGATACCATGCAGAGAAACGCGCAAATCAGCAATGTGATTTTCAATTTCATGAGATTAGTTTTCAGGTTAATAATTTATGTTGGTTTACCTGACGCAAAATTAGAGAACAGCGTCCGTGTCGGGGTTTAAAATTTGTCAAAATAGGTTCAAAAATTAGAACAGACAATTTTTAAACCCTACTAGCCCTCAGTGCATTAACTATTCAACCTCCAAATATTAACATAAAAGTATCCCTCCGTATCAAAACTATCGGGGAGCTGCCTCACGACAGCTCCCCGCATTCACAAACCTTACCTTTCCGATATAAGAGCATATAACATTTACAATGGTATATACTCCGAAATTTCGGATACTCTTATTAGAAAAACCTCAATCAAATATTATCATTTATTCATTGTCCAGTCGAGCGCATTCTCAAACATTGTTGTGAAAGCTTCGACTTCGAAAAGTCGGGGGCTGTGGCCGAACTGGAAGTAAACGTTGCGTGCTTTTTTGGAGGGGTTGACCCATACTACAGGGTGGTCGCCCATTTTCACGTCCGATGCCGGAGTGTAAGATTCTTCGTCGACAGAAGCGAGTACCTGTACGTTGGGGCGGGGTGTGGTATTGTAGATATACCATTCGTCGTCGGGGAGAACGAAAGATGCGGGAACACCTTTCATCACGGGGTGGATTGAATCTTCTACTGCCACGGTACCGTCGGCGAGAGGAGCTATGTAGTTACGGAAGGTGATATCGCCCATGAAGTCGGAGAACCAGTCCCAGAGTCCGTAGCCGTCGAATTCGCCGAGAAGAGTTGCGTGGTGGAAGCCTACCCAGCCGCCTTTGCCCTCATCTATATACTTCTGGAAAGCATCGACTGCGGCGTCGGGCCAGGTGTAGGGAGGGAAATCAAGCTGAACTACAGCCTCGTAGCCCTTGAGGAAGTCTTCGGTGATAGGATCGGCATTGCGGAGCTCGGTGACAGCATAGCCTTTTTCGTCGGCATACTTGTGGAGCCACTTCATAGCCTCGCGGGTGAACGGGCCGTGCTGACCGCCACCCTCGTTGAGCACGAGGAGTTTGGGTTTGCGGGGCACACCGATAATCTTGCCGGCTACCGTGCGGGCGAGCGAAAGTTCGGCATCGTCGCCGGCATAGTCCCAGTACATTGCACCACGGAGGTCATTATCAAGGATATAGTCACATTTTGCAGCAATCGAAGCCACGTTGTCGAAGCCCATGAGCACTTCGCCGTTGGCGTCGACGATGAGGGGAACGACTGCTATAGAGTCGAATACCACGGTGCAGCTGTCGGGAACTACGAGTTTGCCGAAGTCGGAGCCGCGCATTTTCTCGCCGCCACGACCGTAGAAGGGCATACCGAGTACGAGTTTGTCGGCGGGGACACCTGCAGCGAGGTGAGCCTTCACGGCACCGTCGGAGGTGAGTTCGGGAGTATTCTCCGAAGGATAGAGACCGGCGTGGTGCTTGGGAGCATTCGCCATATCGTAGGCCATGATGTTCGCGAAGTCGAGTTCGGGCATTATATCTCGGAATTCGATATATTCCGCACCTGCCGAAGACGCCAGTGTGAGGAGTTTGTCTTCGCCGATTGCAGCGCGGATATCCTTCATGAGGAGGGTGAAATTGGCACGGTCGCGCTCAGAGCTTGAGATACCTGCCGCATTGCTGCCGGGATATTCCCAGTCGATGTCGATACCGTCCAGACCGTATTCTTCTACAACGCGGGCGCAGTCGGCGGCGAAAGCGTGGCGAAGGCTGTCGTTATCAGCCATTTCGCTGAATCGTCCACTACCCCAACCTCCTATCGAGAGAGCGATCTTGAGCTCGGGATTTGTCTTGTGCATATCCGCGATCTGGCGAAAACGCTCTTCGTTGGCAATGCCTACGCCGTCGAATGTTTCATTCACATGGCCGAAGGCATAGTTGATATGTGTTACAACTTCGGGGTCGGGCATCACATCGGTCCACGATGTGACGTAAGCCACGACGACCTTGGAGTCGGAACCGTCGGTTTCCGGGGCCTGAGCAGCCTTGCAACCTGTCAGTGAGGCAGCGAGGAGGCCGAGCGCCATTAAATTGTCAGTCAGTTTCATATTTTAAATCAGGCTTTAATTTCTTCTTTGATACGCGAGCCGAAAAGTGCGTAGTAGAGCATGATGCACTCGCAGGCTACCACTATCCACCATGTAGAACGCCAACCGCCGGCGATATCAGCCGCAACACCCTGAAGCAGAGGGAGAATGGCACCACCTACAACGCCGATCATGAATACACCCGAGGCAATGGTAGTATATTTACCGAGGTCTTTGACGGCGAGGGTGAAGATTGCACCCCACATGATAGAGTGGAAGAGGCCTACGGTAGTAAGGAGCCATGCGCTGTCGGCCACAATAGCGGCTATTGTAAAGAGCGCCGCACATACTGTGGTGAAACAGAGCTGAGTACGCGGTGCTACTTTGCTGAGTGTACTGCCCACAAGACGGCCCACGAGGATGCCGCCCCAGTAGAGTGTGGCGAGCAACGCGGGCGAGGGAAGCGCCTGCTCAATGGCATACATGGTGATATTGGCACCTATGCACACCTCTGCTCCGACGTAGAAGAAAATAGCTACGACGCCGAGTGTAAGGTGACGGAACGACCACACGCTGCGCTCAAGTTTCTCACCCGAAGCATCGCGGGTATCGCTGATGTCGGGAAGGGAGATGCGGCGAAGCATGAGAGCTATGAGCACGATTACGGCAGAGAGCGTCAGGAAGGGTACCATGAGCATCGAAGCGTCGATACTGTCCATGGCGAGACCGCCGAACACGATGCCGCTCACGAAGTAAGGTGCTGCTGTTGTGCCGATTGCATTTGCCGAACCACCGATAGCGAGACGCTGAACCGACTGTGTACCCTTGACCTCACAAGCGGTGAGGTAGGGATTGATAACTACCTGAAGTACAGTTGCGCTGCCGCCTACCACGAACGAACCGAGAAGGAACACAAGGAAGGCTACGGGAAGTGAAAGCGACCCGATGTGAAGCGAAGGAACACTCTCGAGGGTGGCACCCCACGATGAGAGGAAGAAAAGCAGAAGACCGGCGCCCATCATGAAGAGGCCGCGGACAAGGGTGCCACGATAGCCGCAGGCATTGACCCAACGCGAGCCGAGCGTACCGCAAACGGGGTATGCAAGGAACCACGAGAAGGTGATGAGGGTTGCGAAAGTATTCTTGAGCGAACCCATTTCGCTGAGGAAAGTCTCCTGCAGAGGAGCCTGAAACTGTGTATTTACCGTGGTGAGAAATCCTACGATGAAGAAGAGGAACACCATGGTGACGAAAGCGGCGGCGAAATTGGCCTGTGCCGCAGTCGTTGCTGTGCAAGAGTTGTTTCGGGTCATAGTGCTCTGAGTTTTTCGATGTCGATTGCGGCTGCCGATTCACTGTCGAGCAGGAACTCGCAGTCGGGGTGCAGACGGAGAATTGTCGCGGGAATATCCTCAGACACAGGGGCTTCGAGCATCTGCTTTACGATATCGCGCTTATTGGCGCCCTTGGCAACAAGCACTATGCGGCGTGCACGCATGATATCGCGGATGCCGAGTGTCACGCCGCCGAGTTCTTCGCCCTCGGGAGTATTGGTCTCGCGGCGGATACGTGCTTCGAGCACGGGGTCCATAACGGTCTTCCAGGCACCGGTTCCGAAAGGAGTGCCGGGCTGGTTGAAGCCGAGGTGACCGTTCTCACCAAGGCCGAGCATGAGCAGATCGATGCCGCCGCGGCGGTCGAGCTCGTCGGTAAAGGTGGTGCAGGCCGCTTCGAAGTCGGCGGAGCGGGTGGGCAGCATAATGAACTGATTCTCTTTAATTCCGAGAGGAGCTACAATCTCGGTAAGAAGCATCTTGTAGCAGGCTCCGGCATATTCGCGGTCTACCCCGGTCACTTCATCGAGACCGAAAAGGGTGAGAGCCGAGATATCGAAGTCGGTACGCGCGTGCATGGCAGCAACTTCGCGGTGGATATTACCCGTGGTACGGCCTGTGGAAAGACCGATTACGGCACGGGGATTTGCACATATTCTATCGACGATGCGCGATGCTGCAGCGTGGTCGAAGTCAGCCTCTGTGGCGGCTACTGTTATTTTCATACTTCTGCGGGGATAACGGTATTAAAGGTTTTGGCAACAGCTGCGGCACCGAGAAGACCGATATATGCGGGATTGAGTTCGGTGATAACCACGCCGTTGGTAACAAATCGCATAGTGCCCGGATGCAGCAGCGCTGTGATTTTCGAGAACATCCAGGGGTCGGAGACTATACCTCCGCCGAGCACTACGGTGTCGGGGTCGCTCATGCGCACCATATTCATAATAAGGTTGGCGATACCCTGAGCGGCATTGTCGACGAGAACGGTGCAGAGCGAGTCGCCCTCACGTGCCAGACGGTAGATGTCGCGGACATCCACGCGGCCTACGAGAGAATCGAGTTCGAGACGTGTATCAGGATAGCGGGGTGCGAGGAGGCGTGCGCAATAGTCGAAACCGATGCCCGATGCGATAGCTTCTACACAGTCGGTACGTCCGCAACCGCACTTCACGCCGGTGCTTACACCTACCTGTGTATGCCCTACCTCACCGGCATTGAAATGCGAACCGGTGACAAGTCGGCCATCGACCACAGTACCTGCGGCGATGCCTGTGCCTACATTTATATATACAAAGTTGTCGGAGCGTCTGCCATAGCCCCAGCATTGCTCTGCCATGGTGGCGCTCTTCACGTCATTGGCCAGATAGCAGGGAAGGCCGAAAGAATCGTATATTTCGCGAGCGAGCTCAATGGGACGGTTGCGGTCGAGGTCGATCTGCAGCCAGCGTCCGGAGCGAGTGTCGACACGACCTATCATACCTATGCCTACAGCCGAGGGCATACGGTCGGCTGTTCCTACTGTACGGAGATAGTCGCCAAGTGAAGATTTGATGATATCTACCGCAGCCTGTTGATTGACGTAGCCTGTGGTGTAGCGCTTGTGAGCGAGAATTTGTCCTTCGGAATCCACTTCTCCTATCAGAAGTTTGGTACCTCCGAAATCAAGACCAAGAAATGTGTGCATGCGGTGTCAGTTTTTTCGTGGTAAAAAATTTACCGCAAATTTAGCCCGCATACCTTAATATAGGGTTGAATTAATGTCAAAAATAGTAGAATAATCAGTATATCATACCTTGCTCGGCGAGATACCGAATTGTTTCTTGAAGCAGGTACTGAAGTACTTAGGGTCGGAGAAACCCACCATATAGGCTACTTCGGAGATATTATACCGCCGGGTGGCAAGGAGCTCGCGGCTCTTGTTGAGGCGCACAATGCGGATATACTCGTTGAGCGACTGCCCGGTGAGCGATTTAATCTTATTGTAGACCGACGTGCGGCTCATGCCGAGGTCGGCGCACAGCTCACTTACCGAGAACTCGGAGTCGGCTATATGGTCGTTGACCGACTGAAGCACTTTCTCCATAAACTCGCGGTCGAGTTCGTTGGTAAAGTCCTCGCCCTCGGGCTGACCTTCGGCGGCAAGCACGCGGCGGCTGAGTTCGCGCCGTGAGTTGATGATATTCTTGATGCGGGCCTTGAGCACGATGATATCAAAGGGCTTGATGATATAGTCGTCGGCACGCGCCTCGAGACCGTTGAGAATATCCTGACGTCCGCCGAGACCCGTAAGGAGAAGCACGGGGATGTGGCTCGTAGCCATATCTGTCTTGATGAGGCGGCAGAGTTCGTCGCCGCGCAGGCGCGGCATCATCACATCGCTGATGATAAGGTCGGGACTCTCGTGGCGAATGTCCTCGAGCACCTGCATGGGGTCGGAGAATGCTCTGACATCGTAGTCCGCCGAGAGGCTGTCGCGGAGATAGGCGAGCATTTCGGCGTCGTCTTCTACTATGAAAATACGGCTCTTGCCCGACTCGGCAGCTGCGTCGGTACCGCCCGGAGTCTTGACTTCGGCTGAATCGGAAGCAGCTCCGGCTTCAACCTTCCGAAAGTGTTTCCCAAAACTTACCGGCAGTGTCACGCTGAACACACTACCCTCTCCGGGCGTACTCTTGAACGATATCGAGCCGTGGTGCATGGCCACAAGTCGGCGTGTGATGAGGAGTCCAAGTCCCATACCCGAATTGTCGCAGGCGGTAGCCTCGTCGGAGCGGTGGCGGTAGCGGAATAGATAGCGGGCATCGTTTCCGTCGATACCTATGCCGGTATCGGCTACGGAGAAACGCCAGCGATGCCAGCGCAGCGGCTCGGCGATGAGCGTCACAGAGCCTTCGTTGGTGTACTTTATGGCGTTGGAAATAAGATTGTCGGCTATGTGGTCGAATTTTGCGGGGTCGATCATCACCTCAGGCATATCGTCGGGCACCTGACAGTTGATAGTGATGCCTTTGTACATTGCGAGCATCCTGTAGCTCTCGGCCTTGACCTTGAGATACTCACGGATATCACACGGCTCTACCGAGAGCGACGCGCTGTGGGCGGAGTCGCGTCGGAGCTCGAGCATCTCCGAGAGCATACCCATGGTACGGTCTACGCCGTCTCTCACGCGGGCAAGGTCGGTGCGTGCCGCTTCGGGCAGATTCCCGGTATTTTCGATATTGCGGAGCGGCTCGCGGATGAGCGACATAGGAGTGCGGATATCGTGCGCAATTGCTGCAAAGGAGTGTAGCTGGGCCTCAAACCGCTGTTCACGGGCTTTGAGACGGAGGTTGCGCACCACAATAGCCACAAGGAAGAGGAAAATAAGGATGTAAAATACTTTCGCCCACCACGACAGAAGGATATGGCTGCGGACGGTCATATCGAGAGTACGCTCGGCCATTATATTGCCCGTAAAGCGGTCCACGGCACGGATATGGAGGCGATAGTCGCCGGGAGCCAGGTCGGAATAGCGGGCAGAGTGAGCCGAACCGGCGGCAATATATTCTTTGTCGTGATTTTCAAGCATATACTCATAGCCCACGCGTGTGGGGAATGCGTAGTCGATGAGAGCGAATCCCACCTCGATAGAGTTCTGATTGCTGTCGAGCACGAGCTTGTCGGTGAGATTTATGTTCTGCCGCAGGGGCGAACCCTGCGCCCCGGGGAGTACAGGGCGGTTGTGAAGTTTGAAGTCGGTGAGGAGCAGATTTCCTGACGCAGCTTCGGAGAATTCTTCCTGAGGGTCGAAATAATAGCAGCCGTAAGCGGTGCCGAGCATCAGCGTGCCGTCGTCGGCAACGATAGCCGCTCCGGGATTGAAGGCGCCGCTGTCCGGGCCGAGATAGTAAGTAAAGCGTGTTATGCGGTCGGTGTCAGGGTCGAGACGGTAGAGGTCGGTCTCCGTTCCAATCCACACGAGTCCTTCGCGGTCGACTACGGCATAATATATAGTATTGGAGCCGAGGCCGTCGGCAATGGTATATCGGCGGCTGCTACCGTCGGGGCGGCTGCATATCAGGCCGTCGCCCGTCGTGGCAATCCATAGCGTACCGTCGGGCTCCGCCGTAACGGTGCGCACGGGATAGCGGTGACGGATAGCCACGGTATCGAATTCGGTAGTCCACGTAAATCTGTCATTTGCAGCATCATACCGTCCCACACCTTTATTGCCGCCGAAGAGAAGAGTTCCGTCAGGACCCGTAGTCATCGAGGCGACACAGTCTTCGTCGTAGTAGCTCATGCTGCCGTCGGAGGTATTGTAGCGCCCCATACTTCCATTGATGCCGCCTATCCACATATTGCCCCGGCTGTCGGGTGCAATGGCAAATACGTATTCGGTGAGGGTGGTGTCGCCGGGAGCGAAAGTCTGCACCATGCCTGAGTGCTTGTCGATGATGCTTACACCCTCGCCGTAGGTACCGACCCATATACGACCGTCCTTATCCTGATTGACAGCGAGCACTACCGACGCCACATAGTCGTCGCGACGGAGGTAGTGGCGGCAGGCGCGGGTGGCTCTGTTATAATGACTTATACCCTTGTCGGTGCCGAACCATAAGTCGCCGTCGCGATCCTGAAAAATTACGTTGACATAGTCCGACGAGAGCGAAGCTTTGTTGCCGGGCGTATCCTTGAATACATTTACCGAGCGACCGAAGGGCGGAATATAGTTGAGGCCGTTGTGAGCCGTTGCAATCCACAGACCGCCGTCGGAGCCGAGCAGAATGTCGGTAACGGTATTGCTTGAGAGGCTGTTTTCTTCCGCGCCGTCGTCCATAATATGATGTATGAGGCGCCCGGTAAGAGAGTCGACTACATACACACCTGCACCGTCTACCCCTATAAGTATCAGACCGTTGCCGGTATCGTACATTGCATTTACAGGAATGGGAGGTATGGCGAAAGGCAGTCGGCCAAGTCGGCCGTCGGGAGAGTCGAGCGTGAAAACTCCGCGGTTGAATGAGCCTATGAAAAGACGGCCCGACGAGAAAGCGAGCGACTTCACATACATCCCTTCCGAACCCGAAATCAGTCGGGCATCCGAAGCACCCGCCGGGAGATGATACACACCCGAATTTCCACCTATATAGAATCCTCCCGCCCCGTCGGTACAGATAGCGTCGGTAAACACTCCCTGCATCGCCACGGGTTGGGGCGCCGCCCCCTCGGTGCATCGCCAGAGGCCGTCGTTGGAGCACACTATAAGGCTGCTGTCGGGGGCGAACGTAAAGTTGTAGAGCCGAATATCAGGGTCGCCGTCGAATACCACACCTTTAACAAAAGCGTCGGCTTTACGGTCGTAGCGATAGAGCACGCCCGACTTCAGCGCAACCCAGATGTCGCCCTCGGGGGAGCGGTTCATGGAGGTGGCGGAGAGTATATGGTCGTTGGATTCTTCACTGTCGGTGAGCGGATAATGCTTCATCGACGAACCGTCGAAGCGGTCCATACCGTAGTTGGTGTATATCCACACGAAGCCGTCGCGATCTTCTTCAATTTCGTACACCTGGCGACTGGCCAGACCATCACGGACATTGAAGTGGCGCACCTCGGCATGGAGCATCACGGTACAGAGGCAAAATAGCACTATAAAAGACAGAGTGTTTTTCACGGTGGCAAATGTAGTGAATATTCCTATTACGGGCAATAGGGAAAACGCAATAAATATGCAGGTTGCTCCCTTGCGGAGCAACCTTTATGGTATTAAAGTGTTTTTATTCCGCGACTTATGCGGTGCAGACCTTCGAGCAGAGTTTTGCGCGGGCAGGCTATATTGATGCGCATGAAGCCCTCGCCGGCGGCGCCGTAGTGCGTTCCGGCATTGAGCCACACGCCTGCTTCGCGTCGCAGATGCTCTTCGAGCACCTCCGAACTTACGCCAAGCGGGCGGCAGTCGACCCACACGAGGTAGGTGGCTTCAAGCGGGCACACGGTAAGTGCGGGAAGTTCGGTGGCAAAGAAGTCTCTGACCACGCGGTAGTTGTCTGAGAGATAGGCAAGCAGCGCCTTGAGCCAAGGTTCTCCCTCGCGATAGGCGGCTATTGTGCCGGCCACTCCGAAGGGGTTCACATCGCACACTTCGTTGATGTTGATAGCGCGGTCGATAGCGGCGCGGCGCTCTGCCGACGTGCTCACGATATTGGCTATCTGGAGGCCGGCGGTATTGAACGCTTTGCTCGGCGAGATGCACGACACCGAATTGGCCTCACACTCAGGCGATACCGTAGCGAAAGGCGTATATTGCAGCGGCTCGTAGACGAGTTCGCAGTGTATCTCATCGCTGATAACCACCACACCGTGGCGGAGGCAGATGTCGCCGAGGCGAAGCAGCTCGTCGCGCGTCCACACACGCCCTGCGGGATTGTGAGGGTTACACAGCACGAGAAGGGTTGCACGAGGGTCGGAGGCCTTGCGCTCGAGGTCTTCAAAATCCATCGAGTAGCGCCCTGCGCCGTCGTAAATCAGCGGATTTTCAAGCACTTCGCAGCCGTTGTTTCTGATTGACGAGAAGAAACAGTTGTAGACGGGCGTCTGCACTATCACCTTATCGCCCGGCGAGGCGAGCGCCTTGATAATGGCCGACACGGCGGGAACCACACCGCTCGTATATAATATGGACGAGCGCTCGATTTTCCATGAATGACGGCGGTCGAACCAGTCGATTACCGCGCTGTAATAGTCCTCGGGGACGTATGTATAGCCGAATATGCCCTGCTCTACCCTGCGTTCAAGAGCCTTGATGACGCACGGCGCGGTGCGGAAATCCATATCGGCAACCCACATGGGAAGCACGTCGGGGGCATCGGCGGAGTCCCATTTATAGGAGCCGGTGCCGCGACGGTCGGGTACGGTGTCGAAGTCGAAGTGCTCCATCGCTGTTACTTTTCGGTGAGCGTTATCTTGCAGTCGTTGGGGGCGAGAACATTCTCGTCGATGATGAGAGCTCCGACCGACGGAAGCGTTATGCTGCCGGTGCGCGGGTTCTTGATGCTTGTCATCGGGCTGAGAATAGTGGCATTGAGTTCCGAATCCTCGAATGCGAGATCGGCATCAGGAGCGAAAGTGCAGTCGGTAAGTGTAAGCCCGTGGGCGTAGCACAGAGGCTGGGTACCGCTTATACGGCAGCGCACGAGAGTGAGATTCTTTGAGTGCCAGCCGAGGTATTCGCCGTTTATTTCGGAGTCGTACACAGTCACGTTTTCAGTATTCCAGAAAGCGTCTTTGGTATTGAGCACGGCGTTGCGTATCACCACATTGCGGCAGTACTGGAAAGAGTAGTTACCGTTCTGGCGATAGTTTTCAATCTCGATATTCTCGCTGTGCATGAAGAGGTAGTCGGCCTTATCCACGGTCACATTGTCGAACTTCACATTGCGGCAGTGCCACATGGTCTCCTGCGCATCGGGAATGGTGACATTGCGAAGCTCGATGCCGTCCATTTCGCGGAACATCTTGGGAGCTTCCACGAGGGTATCGGTCATCACGAGATTCTTTGAGTACCACAGTGCCGCGCGGGCGCCGGGTGTGAAGAGGCAGTTGTCGATACGGAAGCCGTCGGTGTGCCAAAAGGGATATTTGCCTTCGAAGCGGCAGTGTGAAGCCTCGATATCGGTACAACATTTGAGGGCGGATTCGCCTGCATGGACAGTTACATTCTCGAGGCGAAGGTCGTGAGAGGCAAAGAGCGGACGTTCGCCCTCGAATTCTGTATCTTTTATCGTTGTCATATTGAATTCCGGTGTGTGATTCTTAGGTCAATTATCATGCAAATTTAATGATAAAAATTGAAATCTATGGAATTTAACACCATTCTCGAACGTGTGAGGTCGTAATTTTCGTTAATAAGACTGCGTGTTGCATCTCCTGTATATTGAGATTGCTTGACCACGGGCATCAGAAATTATATCCTATATTGAACTGTACATTACCCTGATGATATTTTCCATGCTTGGTGAGATTGAGCATGCCTGCGGTGCCCGCAATTTCAAATACGAAGCGTCCGGCAGTGAAGTCTACGCCGAATTCCCAACCGATATTCGTACGGTGGAAAGTGTCTTTAAAGCAGCTTTCGCTATACGAGATGCCGGGGTCTAATTTTGCATGTTCTTTACCCCACAAACCGAATTCGAGCTGAGGTCCCGTAAAGAAACTTATCGACGAGAGATATTCTGCATCGAAGTCGAAGCGATAGCCGAATCTGAACGGCACACGGAAACCGAAGCGGCGGATGCCTATATTTGCTTCTTGACCTGGACCGGAATCGGAAGTTATAGTAATGTCAGATCCCATGTTGCTGTAGTACAGCATAAGCCCGGGCTCGAAGTAAAGATTTTTCCACAAAGGAATATTGTAGATTGCTCCTAAATCGAAACCGGCACCATTTTTAAATGTGTCTGAATAATTCCACTTTCCGGGGCAGGTAAGATCAAGACCGGCACGGATGCCTAAATAAGGATGGTTGTCGGCGTTATCAAACATATCCTGTGCCGGGGACGGAAGAATAGCGGCGCAGATGAGCACAAGTACTGAAAGAAATTTTTTCATGTTTTGGATAATTTTTGGATAATCTTTGGATATATAAGGATAACGAAACTTAACATGTAAATGTTGCATGCCTTGACTCTAAATATTCTATCAATCGACGGTAGTGCGGACTCTCGCGCAGCAGCTCGCCGTTGCCCACTATGAGCATGTACTCGCGTGCACGGGTAAGTGCCACATTGAGTTTGCGGTCCACCTCAGTGCCGTCGACATCCGTAAAGGTGTTATCGCACAGAAATTCAAGTTGATAAGGACGCTTGATAGTCAGACCGTAGATGATATATTTCCTCTGGCTGCCCTGAAAGCGCTCCACGGTATCTACGGTTATGCGGTCGAAATTTTCAACGGAGACTTCCTGCAGAGCGGCTTTTACCGCCGCTATCTGGTTGCGGTAAGGCACTATCACTCCGAGGGTTGCAGCTTCGATACCGCCCTCTCTGCGGGCTATCTCGGCGGCAGTTTCGGCTATGAATCTCGCTTCGTCCACATTCACCTTATCGCTCCCCGGCCCCGCCTCTGATTTGATATCCGCGAAAGCTATGCGGGAGGTATTGAATATGCGGGCAGCGAGCGAGTCGCCTCCACGGTCTTCAAGCGGTGCTGTCTGATGCGCCAGCGGCACGGGGTGAAGCTTGGAGCCGTAGTACTCCGTGGCGGCATAGTCGGCAATCTCGGCGTGCATACGGCCTTGATATTGCAGCATATAGGTGATGTCGGGGTCGGAGCCGTAGCGCCGGAGGAAACGCTCGAAAAGCGAAACGCGGCAGTCGGTAAGTCCGGCCGCCTGCAGTTCGGGGTCGGTCACTGCCGATTTTGCCGCCGACTGCTGCACGACAGCGGGCAACTGCTTATGGTCGCCGATCATCACTATCTTGCTTATCACGGGCTTGCCTCCCCCGGTCGTTGCGCTCAGGAGCGGCAGAAGGTTGGGCTCGGTGAGCTGCGAGGCTTCGTCGATAATGGCAAGGTCGAAGGTGCGCAGTTGGAAAAGATTGGAGGCGGCGCACATCGAGGCCGTGGTGCCCACAACTATGCGTGAGTCGGTGATGAGGTGACGCACTTCGTGCAGTTTGCCACATTTTGAGGCACGTCGGCTGAGCATGTTGTTGAGATACTCCTCGCCACACGACAGCTCCGGGCCTATGCGAAGAAAGTCGAAACCTTCTTCCACGAGTTTCGAGCAGATTTCATCTACTGCCCTGTTGGTAAACGCGAGGAGAAGTACCGACGAAGCCGGGTCGGCGGCAAGTTGCTCCTTGAGCGTAGTCATAAGACCGTAGGAGGTTTTGCCGGTTCCGGGAGGGCCGATTATGAGGAACAAATCGCGGGCTTGGGCAACTCTTAAAGCGAGATTGTTGAAGCCTCCGTGGTCGAGCACGAGCGTGCGCGTGGCGTCGATGGTCGGGCGACGGCGCATAAGTATCAGGTCACGACGGTCGCGGGGCGCAGTCAGGAATGAGTGCAGCCCTCTGTAGAGCGATGTATGCGAGGCCTCCATATAGTCGTGCTCGATTGCCCAAAGCAATTGCTCGTCGCTTATGAAAGGGCGCGGACTCGACTGGGCGAAGCGCAGGGTGAGTGTCACCGTCGAGTCCGACAGCTCTTTTACCGACGCACGGTGCACCATGGCACGTCTTGCATCGGGCAGTCCGCCTACAGGATAGGAGTAGAGAATCACGAGGTCGCCCTCGCGGAAGTTGGCGATAAGGTGCTCTGTTTCATCGTCTGCAAAAGCGAGCGTCACAGTCTCTACCTTGCCTATATGGCTGCGCAGGGGCTGTATGAGGCTAAGGTTGCAGAATATGTTGCCGGCATCAAGTTTCTCTTCGAGCGAACAAATCCATGTAGAGGCAAATCCTGATGCGGGTTTGATGCCTCCGCCGCACTTCGATAGTGTATGCTCGAGCGCCACAAAGTGCAGCATGCGGTAGAAGTAAGCCCTTTCGAGACTGTCGGCATCGACAAGAGGTGCGAGAAGACTTTGGAAGCGAGGCCGCTGATAGTCGCGCCATAGTTTGCCGCCGGTCTCGGGCGATGCGCAGAGGTCGTCGGCTCGGAGCGCCTGCAGAAATTCACTCTCTCCACGGGCAAGACGCAATTCGAAGGCAGCCAGTGTATTGCGCACGCCTATTGCCTGCTGGAGCAAGCCCGGCGACTGACCGAGGGCGACGAGCGGGCGCGTATAGCGCGAATAAAGTAGGTATGAGTTCAACCTCACGTCGCCGTCTTCGAAGCGGTCGGCGTAGTTGTATTCCATTATCGCGCGGTACAGAAGCAGCTGCACATAGTGCTGACCGGTGTAGCGAGGTACTGAATAATCGCCCTGCGGCCACAACCCTTTGCCCGACTTTTGCTCTATGAGTACACGGTAGTCGAGCTGCAGGAGGTCCATACGTCCCTGCAGTCCAAGCATTTCAGAGAAGAAAGCGGGCTCGAGCATCACCTTTCGGCGATCGAAGTCGGCAACGTGGTGCGGCAGGTGGTCCGATATCGCCGCGTGTATATTATCTATCTGCCGCCCCGCATCTTTGTGGAATGTAGAGGGTATGTCGCAGGTGGCGAGATTGACGGCGTTGGCACGGAAGAAGTCGAGAAGACTTTCGTTATACGGACGCGCACCCCCATGAATTTCTTCATCAAGAATCATGGAGGCGAAATTTCCTAAATTTATAGCGGCGGTATTCTCCGAAGCCGCAAATTTATTGAGAATAGCTATGCGAGCATCGGTGCCGAACGTCTGGAAGCACGATGCAATCGTAGTGATATTTATCAGATAATCGGGATGATACACCACAAGGTCGGCATCGGCTGTGCCGCCGTCGTCGACCTTTGCACGGACAAGGTTAAGCCTGTCGCCGGGTCTGATATATCCTGCAATATCTTTCAGTTCAGGCCGCTGCAGCGAGAGCGAGACCTCTGCCGCCGCTTCCACGGCATACCCCGATGCGAACCCGCCGTCAACACTTTCTACGGTGAGTCGCAGACATTCGTAGCTCCCGGACTGTCCGGTCAGCGTCATAGTATCTCGGCCATTTTACGGCATCCGCTCTCGAGTAGGTCGAGTACCAGCTCGAAGCCCTCGGCACCCTCATAGTAAGGGTCTGGGATGTAGTCGTAGCGCATGGCTTTATCCACAAAAACAGCCATGGGGACAATCTTCTCAGCATCTTCGGGAGTACGGGCCAGTCTCCGCAGATTAGTTTCATTGTCGCCGTCCATGGGTACTATGATATCAAAGTCATCGAAATCGTGCGCCTGCACCTGGCGGCAAAGATGATCCAGCTCTATGCCGCGACGACGGGCATGTATGCGCATACGTTTGTCGGGCAGCTGTCCGACGTGCCAACCACCCGTGCCCGCAGAATCAATCTGCCAGCGGGCGGCATCGCCGCGCTCCTCAACAATGGCTTTCAGCACCCCTTCGGCTGCCGGCGACCGACATATATTGCCGAGGCACACAAAAAGCACACGTATTTTCTCTTTGCCTTTCAGACGATTGACTACTTTCTCGAGTCTCTTATCTATCATAATTCTTACTACTTACCTTAATCTAATATTTCTTTACCCCTTTGGGAAATAATTTCTATGGACCAAGTACCATTCTTGGTAGCACCTTGACGGAGCACTGAAATACCTTTAGCTTCAAGTAGTCTACGTTGGTATCGAATTTGGTCAACAGATATCCCAACCTTCAAAGACAATTGTTTCATTGTAATATTCGGATTACAATAAATCATACTTAATAGATCTGTTTGTAAAGTTGTCAAACCTTGTTCTTTAGCCAACTCAACTATTTCTTTGGGGCTTTCTTTGGGGTTAGTTTCAACATTTACATCACTACCTACTAATACTTTAGTATTTTCTTTGGGGCTTTCTTTGGGAATTTCTTTGGGAATTTCTTTGGGAATTTCTTTGGGAATTTCTTTGGGAATTTCTTTGGGAATTTCTTTGGGAATTTCTTTGGGAACCAATAATGAACTTGGAATCCCTTCTTCTCCCTCATGACAAGGAATAGTAACTACAAAATAACTTCGCTCTTCATTCGTATCAAAAGATGCCGAAGGAGAGCCATTTTTGGCAAGTTCAGATTGTATGGTAGGAATTCCTGTAGAGCGTCCTTCGGTCAATCCTAATTCCTTTAAAAACTCTCCAAGTCGTCTATTCCGATAATAGCGTGTTACCATACGTTTCCCCTCTCGAATACTATTAAGACTTATGGAGCGATCGGGACCGGTTGCACTTGAAATGGTAATTTCATGTGGTTGAATCTCGATTACAATAGGTTCGCGGGAACGATAGTCTCTGTGATACAACGAATTTGAGACAGCCTCTTCCAAGGCTTGGTATGGATAATTAAAAGTTTTCTCCGATTGTGCTCTATCTTTCGGTTTAACTATATGCTGTCTTATGATTACAGAGCGTAGATATCGCATGGTTTCCTCAATAATCTGTGGAACAGAACCTCTAATAGGAGGTACTTCCATAAAATTATTGGGATTCTCCAATACACCCTCAGGGAATATTACGATCTCTGTCTGTGTATATGGGAAAAATTTCTCTGGATTAGGGCAGAACATCATTGCAGCGATATTCTTTAGCATACGCCTTTCTTTAGGACCCACAAACAAGTCCATTTGCTCAAGGATATCCTCCAAATTATGCCCATTAAAATCTGATGCGAGCTTACTCCCTATCTTATTCAAATAGTCTAAGACGAGCAATCCTGAGATATCCGTCAATTTGATATCAGGATTTCCACTATCATCAAAGGGTACACGATTTGCCATATCCCTTAATTCATCCAATATATAGCCCTTCGCCTCTATCGAAGACGAACCGGATCGTATATAACATTTACGTTGAGAATTACGGGATATTACATTCTCGGGCACATCATAAGGTCTATTTATACCTGACGGACACCAAATAACTATAATATGCCGTCCATCCACTTCTGCCAACTCTGTTCGAGGCAAATAATAAGGATTAAGCTTGTTATTATAGTTAATTATTTCCTTAAGTATCGAATCGATCTGTTCAATAGGCAAACCTGATACCGGGCGCTTTGCAACCCCATTATCTTCTTCAACACCTATCAATATGTAGCCACCACCGATATTATCAAAATCATTAGCGAAAGCACAGATTGAACGATATACTTTCTCCGGATTCCAACCTTTTTTAAATTCAATTCGGCCGGATTCCACCTTCCTGTGTTTCAATAAATCTTCAATGTTTATCGGTAGTGCCATGATGCTTCGAAAATAATATTACAGCGGCAATGCCGACGAAAGGGCGCTACCGTAGCTTATGCGGCACATCAGCGCCGTGAGGTCGATTACGGGGAGAGGACGGAAACGGAGAGGGGTGTCGGCAGTGCGGACGGAGATGATGCCGCGGAGAGCGCCTACGGCAATGCCGAGGAGTGTCATCATCAGTTTGCCGCCGAGCACTACTTCCTCGCCTTGAACGGTTACGTGTTCGGCGAGCTTCTCTACTTCGAATGTCGACACGGCGGTGCAAGCAAGCACTCGGGTGCGGATGAGGCCCACGACGGCGATATATGAGCATGATACCACGAGGCTTATCATTGAGCGGTCGACATCGGGAACGACTCTTACGTTGAGGTCGACACTCAGAGGTGTACGCCCGAGGCGGCGGAGTGCCCGCCTGTTGATAGCGGTAGCTCCCTGCACTTCGCGTACCGACAGGAGGCTGAAATTAATGGCTGTTTCTTCCATGAATATAAGGTATGAGGGTGTGGATTAGAGTGAACGGTTGATAAGACTGAAAAGTTTAGGGCGGATATTGAGCTTATTGAAAGCGGCATTATCGCGTGTGGGATACACACGGTTGGTGAGGAACACGAAGATAAGGTCCTGAGAGGGAGCTACCCAGAATACTGTTCCCGTGAAGCCGAGGTGTCCGAAGACTTCGGCGTTGGCTTCATCGCATGTAGGAGAGTTTTTGAGATTTTCGGTGTCGGGCTTGTCGAAGCCGAGGCCGCGGCGGCAGGTAGGACTCTTTGCGGTGGTAAAGAGCTCTGCGGTCTCTTCCGAGAGAATGCGGTGTCCGCCGTAGGTGCCGCCGTTGAGCAGCATCTGGCAATACTTGGCTATGTCGGTGGCGTTGCCGAAGAATCCGGCATTTCCCTGCACGCCGCCCGAGAAGTTGGAAAGTTCGTCGTGAACATATCCCTTCATCAGCTGCTTGCGGAGGAAGGTATCGTCTTCTGTCGGAGGAACGTTGTCAACGCCGATGGAGGTGTGGGGGCGGTAACCGCTGCGATAGGCTCCGAGCGGCCCCCAGATTTCCGTAGCTACGAACTCGTCGTGAGGACGGCCTGTGGCACGCTGCTCAAGGTCCATGAGTATGCAGAAGTTGAGGCAGGAGTAGTTATAGTTGCGGTTTGCGCGGAGAGGGATGTTGTAGATACGGCCCATTACGGTATCATACGTTTCCTTGCCCATGAATATACCTTTGGCACCCTCGATAGGGAAACGCTCGCTGCGCTCTTTGGCAAGGATATCGGTGCGGAGTTTGGCGGTATTGTTGCCGTAGGCACCGCGCTGAATCTTGATAGAGTGCTGCGCATCTGGCTTTGAGGTGATGAGCTTACCCTCGTATGTATTGGTATCCAGCATTACGGTGAACATGTTGAGGCCTGCCGGCATACCTGTCTCGTGGAAAAGGAGGTCTTTTACAGTAATCGAACCTTTGGCCGAATCGGGTAGCTCGGGCACGAGTGTGGCGAGGTCCTGCTCGAGGTCAAGAAGGCCCTGGTCGTACGCCTTCATGATGCCTGAGAGTGTACCTGTAGCTTTCGATACGGAAGCGAGGTCGTAGGCGGTCTGGAGGTTGACTTTGCGGCTGTCGGCTGCAGTGGTGAAGCGACCGAACGCTTTGTTGTAGACGATATTACCGTTTTTGGCAACGAGAACCTGGCAACCGGGGAACGCCTTGGTGTCAAGACCTTTTCGCACAACGGCATCGAGACTGTCGGTAAGCCATGCGGCCATGCCTTCTGCCACCGGCGAAGTGATGCCGAGGCGTGTCTTGGCAAGTTCTATGCCTGTGCCAAGAGGAGCTATTCCCTTGAGGTTCACAGGAAGTTTGCCGTTTACCTCGATACCACCGAACAGAGCTTCGGCAGCGCTGACTCTTGCTGCGGGGATGTCTTCGTAGGCAAGCAGCAGAGCCTTGGGAGTAGCCAGCGACGAGAACTTCTGCAGTTTGTAAGGGTTAGTGAAGAATACGGCCACAACGGGCTTCTTGGCGGCCTTGACGAGAGCTGCAAAGTTCTCGCGTGTAGCTGCCTTGTCGTCGTACACAGCCACCACAATCACCTCATTAGCATTAATTTTTGCAAGTGAGGAAGCGGAGAAGGCCTCGCCCATAGTGTAGTGGGGCTCGACTTCGGCATAGAGGCGGCAAGTCTCCATAAAGTCGTTGTTGCTCTTGGCGCCGAGATTTATCACTGCCACCTTCTTGCCGGGAGCGATGTCGAGAGGCAGAATCGAACCCTCGTTGCGCAGAAGGGTCATCGAAGCTGCGGCAAGTTTCTTGATAAGTGCCTCAGCCTCGGGAGTATTCACCTGAGCGCGGAGAGTAGCAGGCGATGCACACTTGGTGGCACCCTTAGTGAGTATATATTTATAGAGGAGGATGCGTTTGCAACGTTCCTCGATAACATTCGACGATATCTTGCCGTTCTTCAACGCCGTCAGGATAGCGTCGATAGCCTCTGCCGGACGTGTGGGATTGAGAAGAACGTCGGCACCGGCCTCGAGAGCGGCAAGAGCGTTGTTGCGGCCCTTGGGGTCGACGGCACCCTTCATTGCGAGAGCGTCGGTGTAGACAAGGCCGCCAAAACCGAGTTCGTCGCGCAGAACACCGGTGGTAATGGGCTTAGAGAGTGACGCGGGAGTGGAGGTCGCGTCGAGCGAAGGCACGGAGATATGTCCTACCATTACGCCCGAGCAACCGGCGCCGATGAAGTCGCGGAACGGCACGAGGTCGGTGGCATCGAGAGTCGCTCTGCTGTGATTTACAGAGGGAAGCGCCTTGTGCGAGTCCACATCGGTATCGCCATGACCGGGGAAATGTTTTGCCACAGCCTGCACGCCGCCGTCTTCAAGACCAAGCGAATAAGCCGTCGCTGCCTTGGCAACGCGCTGAGGGTCTTCGCCGAACGAACGGATACCGATCACGGGATTCGACGGATTGGAGTTGACATCTGCATCGGGTGCGAAATTGACATGCACACCGGCCAGACGGCACTCACGCGCCACTTCTTTTCCGTAGTCGTATATCAGGCGATAGTCCTGAATAGCACCGAGTGCCATATTTTTGGGGAAGCGCGGAGCTTCCTTGATGCGCATAGAGAGTCCCCATTCGCCGTCGTAAGTGATGAGCAGAGGCACCGAAGCGAGCGACTGCGCATAGTTGATCATCGTCGAATAGTCCTCGTAGCTACCTTCTGAGAAAAGAAGACCGCCGCAGGCATCTGTCTTCACATATGTGCGGATAACGCCTTTCGACGACTCGCCACCCTTGGGGTTGACGGTCGGGAATACGAGCTGAGCCACACGCTGGCGCTCGGTGAGTGTGTTGTAGACCGAGTCGACCCAACGGGCGGCTCCGGCAGGAGCATTTTTCTCAAGTGCAGGAGTCACAACTGCTGCACAAGGCATTACGATAGCCGAAAGGGCTACGGCAGCCGAAAGAAGATAACTGTGTTTCATGGTTATATATCAGTTCTTTTCAGACCAGCGGGCTGTCTTGTCGCCGCCGAGAGGTCTGTTGTTTTCAATTATGTATTGGATAAGATGGTCAAAAACAGGCATAGAGCTCTGTGCCACGATATTGCCGCGGGAGAGGCCGGTCATATAGTCGCCTCCCTTGGCGAGATAGTCGAGGGTCGCCACGCGGTAGGTTCGCGACGGGTCGATAGGCTTGCCGTCGATGAGCACATCGGTAGCATGAGTACCGGCACCGTCGGTCACATATTTTGCCGACACGTTGCGGCTCACGCCATTGCCACGTGTAAGCGCCATTACATCAAACACTTCCGCGAGGTCAGAGCCCTTGACATCAACCACAGTCACAAAGTTGCGGAACGGTTCGAGATTGATGATATGACCCTTCGAAATCTTACCGGCAGGGAGGTCGGTACGCAGGCTGCCCTTATTGCCAATGGCAAGGTCCACGCCCTTGCTGAGCTTCGCCCCTTCCTCATAGAGGAAATCGGTGAAGTAGTTGAGAAGTTCGGGCGAATCAGCAGTAAGACCCTCGGGAGCCTCGGCAATCCAATCCTGCATCAGCGAGTCCACGCCTGCCGAATAGCGGGCGATAAGGGCCTCAAGCTGCGGGTCGGTGTAATTGTCGTAGCGGTTGTCAATCTTTATAAGCTCGTATTTCGGACGGCCTCCGAGTCCGAGGCTGTCGAGATTGATCTCTATACGGCCAACGCGGCGCCCGGCCTTTCCGGCCTGCACCACAAGCACTTCCTGACCGTCGAGATTGGTCAGACGCGAACGGCGCGCGCCCTCCTCGGTAGCAGGGTCGATAGTATCGTGCGAGTGTCCGCCGATGATTATGTCGATGCCGCGCGAATTGGTAGCGAGTATCGAGTCGCCGATAAGACCTTTCGGGTCATAGCCTATATGCGAGAGCGCGATCACGGCATCCACGCCCTCCTCGTTTCGCAGTCGCTCGGCGGTGAGGTTGGCAGTGGCGACTATAGGCAGGAATTCCAGACCGTCGTAGTTGCCCTTGGCAATCATACCCACAGGGTCGAGATTTATACCGATGATACCGATGCGCTTGCCGCCGAATTCTTTGATTGAATAGGGGGCAAACATTCCGGCAAGGGGAGTCTCTTCAAGATTATAGTTGGTGGTGAGTTTCTCGGCATTCGAATACGCAAGGATTTTAGCGAGCGAATCAATACCGTTGTCAAACTCATGGTTGCCGAGTATGCGGGTATCCACGCCAAGGATATTGGCAATCTCCTGCTCTACCTTACCGCCGTAGAGATAGAAGAAAAGCGTACCCTGCACCATATCGCCGGCGTCGACGAGGAGGAAGTTCTTCTCAACCCCGCGTATGCTGTCTATCACAGCTTTACGGCGCATCACACCTCCGAGGCCGTCGTCGCCCGGAAGTATCTGCGAGTGAGTGTCGTTGGTATGAACTATTACCAGTCTGTTGCCTGTATCGGGCTTCGAACAGGCGCCTAAACACAGTGCGGCTGCCACACCTGCTGCAAATATATTTCGTAACTTCATTTCAAATATGATTTTCCGCGAAGTTACGAAATATTTTTCAGAAGAGGTCTATGGTTGTCTGCCGATTTTTGAGAAATTCTCAAAGATATTTCTCTGCAAGTCGGCGGAAAGCCGGAGTCTCACGGAATTGTCCCAGCCAGGTGTTGAGCGAGTCGAGAAGCGCTGAGTCGCCGGGGGCAACGGCCCAACATTGAAATTGATTGAACGATATCGGAGTGGAGATATCGAGCACGGGATAGTCGGTGGCGATGTGGCGGGCAACAGCACCGGGCACCACAGCCTGCTTCACTTCGCCAAGGGCGGTGAGTATGGCAAGGTGTTCCGACGAATATTTAGGTGACGACTCCACATAGATAGTATCGCCCAACTCCTTCGACATATTGCGCAGACGAGTGCCGAAAGGCGAACCCTCGGCTATCCACACGGTATCGCCGCGAAGCTGTTCCTGCGACGATATCGGGCCCACGCCGGTACTGTCGCGCCGCTGCACAAGCACCTGCTTGTCGAGGTACACGCCGTCGGTGAGCGGGAAATACTCTTTCAAAGCCTTCGTCGCCGGAATCGACGCAACCACAAGGTTATAGCGATGCTCGCTCAGACCGCGGAAAGCCTCCTCGAGCTGGGAGAAAGGATAGAAACTCACCGTCACATCGTGCTCAGCGGCAATATCGCGAAGTATGCTGTAGTCGAAGCCCTCGGCGGTATCGTTGCGGAGGGTATAAGTCAGCGGACTCATCTCTATGGCCACGGCCAGAGTATCGTCGCC
This sequence comes from Bacteroidales bacterium, assembly GCA_014800815.1. Classification (GTDB taxonomy): domain Bacteria; phylum Bacteroidota; class Bacteroidia; order Bacteroidales; family Muribaculaceae; genus CAG-873. Next base: position 50,287 of record JAAVFI010000010.1, read on the forward strand.
CGGCTTATGATATTCTACTGCTACCGAGGGTGTTGTGTCGGAGCACCGGCGCATCATGCCACCGACGCCGAGTATAAGTATTATCACAGCTATTATTACAGGAATACGTCCTTTTATGTTTTTCATAATATAATATTTTATAATAATAACACCTTTCGGGGCGTCATAGTTGAAAAAATGCGTACCTTTGCAAAGCCAATGAAGCATCTTGCAGTATACATATTCACGCTATTATCGCTTATTTCGTTTTCCCCGGCGTTTGCACAATCCGAGGAGAACACCGAAAGCGCACCCAAACCCTCGATATCGAGCCTATCGTACAGTTGGAAACTCATCGAACCTTTAGGCCTGCGTGAACGCGTGCCGATGGACACCTTGCCCCTCAACTACTACCGCCAGTCGATACCCTCGCTCGTGAGCGACGCGTGGGCAACTACAGGCAACCTCGGTGCGGAGGGCATCAACATGATTTTCGACAAACGTGCGTCGATGAGCGACTTCTTCTTTCAGGATGCGTTGAGCCACTGGTACCCCAATGTAAGCACCATGCGCTTCTACAACACCCGCATACCCATGACACTCCTATCTTTCAACACATCGGGAGGCCGCGAAAATTCGCAGGAAAGACTCAAAGGCATATTCTCCGGCAACATCACCCCCAAAGCTCAGGTAGGTGCTCTCATCGACTATCTCTACTCCAAAGGCTCCTACAACTATCAGGCTACCAAAGACCTCACATGGGGGCTCTCGGGCTCATACCTCGGCGACCGTTACGAGATGCAGGCTTTCTACAACCACTTCAACCTCGTGAACAAGGAGAACGGCGGCATCAAAGACATGCTCTACATCACCGACCCGGCCGAACTCCAGGGCGGTGTGGCAACTATCGACCCGAAGTCAATCCCCACCAACCTTACCGACGCCCACACCCGACTTTGGGGCGAAGAACTCTACGTCAACAACCGCTACAAAGTCGGCTACTGGCACGAAGAAAAGGGCGACGACGATACCACCGTAGTACGCACCTACATACCCGTGTCATCATTTATCTACACCCTGCACTACAATGCCGCAAGGCACCTCTTCAACGACCCCTCGGCCTCCGAGACCCGCGAATTCTTTGACAACACATATCTCAACCCCGAACTCACCCGCGACAAGACCACATATTGGGCCATAAGCAACACCCTGGGAGTGTCGCTGCTCGAAGGCTTCCACAAATACGCAAAGTTCGGCCTCGCGGCCTACATCACCCACCAGGTACGCCACTACGGCCAGACCGTCGACACTCTCGACCGCTCGAACCCCGCCGACCTGGGCCTCACACCCTTCCCTGAAGGCATAGGCAGCATTTCGCCGTCCAAAACTCAGCAATTGGCATGGGTAGGAGCACAGCTCACCAAGCAACGCGGCGCTCTACTGCGCTACGAAGCCACGGCCGAACTCGGACTGCTCGGCGACGCCGCAGGCGAAGTCCGCGTAAAAGGCGAAGTAGCCACACGCTTCGCATTCCTCCGCGACAGCCTCGAAGTCAAGGCTTTCGGCTCGTTCAACAACGAAGCCGCACCCTACCTCATGCAGAACTACATATCGAATCACTTTATATGGCACAATGATTTCGGCAAACGGCGTACGGTGAACTTCGGCGGAGAAATACGGCTTGGGCGCACCGGCACATTCTTCCGCGCAAGCCTCTCCAACCTCCAGAATCACATCTACTTCGGCCCCGACGGACTACCCCGCCAGGATAGCGGCTCGGTGCAGATACTCGCACTCTCGCTCAAGCAGAACCTGCAGGCAGGTATCCTCCACTGGGACAACTCTCTCACCTACCAGACCACCTCCGACGCCTCGGTAATTCCTCTCCCCGCCCTTACCGTCTACTCCAATCTCTACCTCCTCTTCCGCCTCGCCACACTCCACGTGCAGCTCGGCGTAGACTGCGACTACTACACTCGCTACTACGCCCCCGCCTATCAGCCCGCACTCGCGAGCTTCGTCAACCAGCGCGACATGAAGCTCGGCAACTACCCCTTCTGCAACGCCTATATCAACATGAAGTTGAGCCGTGCACGTTTCTACGTCATGTACAGCCACGCCAACCGAGGCCTGTTCGGGGGCAACGAATACTTCTCAGTACCCTACTACCCTCTCAACCCCGCACGACTTCAGCTCGGCATCTGCGTAGACTTCGCAAACTGATACATATACAACACGGCCCCGGAAGCAATCGCCTTCGGGGCCGTGTTGTATGTAGAGCTTATCTGCAGTAAGTAAGTCACTTCGCAGCCTCTGCCTCCGGCGCGATGAGCTTGTAGCCCTTGCCGTGGATATTGATAATCTCGATAGCGGGATCATCCTTGAGGTGCTTGCGGAGCTTGGTGATATACACGTCCATAGAGCGGGCGTTGAAGTAGTTATCATCAATCCAGATAGTCTTCAGAGCGTAGTTACGTTCAAGGATTTCATTCACATGAGCGCAGAGAAGGCTGAGGAGTTCCGATTCCTTAGTGGTAAGTTTCGTAGTCTTGTCGCCGATCATCAGAGTCTGCTTCTGAGTATCGAAAGTGAAGTTACCGATTTTATAGGTAGTCACCTCCTTGCCCTTCTTACCCTTCACGCGGCGGAGGATAGCCTCGATACGGAACACGAGCTCCTCCATCGAGAAAGGTTTGGTGATGTAGTCGTCGGCGCCCAGCTTGAAGCCCTCGAGGATATCGTCTTTGAGCGACTTAGCGGTGAGGAAGATGATAGGCACCTCAGAGTTCACGGTGCGGATTTCCTGTGCAAGAGTGAAACCGTCCTTCTTAGGCATCATCACGTCGAGCACACATATATCGTATTTACCTTTCAGGAAGGCTTTATAGCCGCTTTCGCCATCGACGAAGAGGTCGGCATTATATCCCTTGGCCTGGAGGTATTCGCGAAGAAGCATACCGAGATTTTCGTCGTCTTCGCACAGAAGGATTCTCATTCTGTCTTCCATAGTTTTCAGTTTTTAGAGAGTGGTAGTATAATTATAAATTTCGTTCCTGAGTTAAATTCCGACTCCACAGTGATGTCGCCGCCAAGCTCCGTCACCATTTTCTTCACATACGCGAGGCCGAGGCCGAAGCCCTTCACATCGTGGCGGTTACCCGTAGAGACGCGATAGAATTTATCAAATATCTTCTTGAGGTCATCGCGGCGTATTCCTATACCGTTGTCCTCAACTGTTATTTCAAGATTATCCTCATCGAGGTCGCGCGAAGCCACCGTGAGGTGCAGCGGACGCTCGTCCGAGCGATACTTCACCGCATTGTCGAGCAGATTGAATATCACATTTGTAAAGTGCATCTCATCCACATTGACTATCGCATCCATTGCATCGAGGTCGGCGCTTATCGAGCCGCCGTACTTCTCAACCTTGAGCTTGAAAGTATTCACGATATTGTATATCGCAGCATTCGCATCAACCTCCTCAAGCTTGAGAGTCGACTTCTGACGGTCGAACATCGACATCTGAAGCACCTTCTCCACCTGGAAGCGCAGACGCTTGGTCTCATCATTTATCACCGACGAAATCTGCTGGAGCATAGCCGGCGACTTGCGTACCGTCTGGTCATTGAGCATCTGGGCGGCAAGCGATATCGACGATATCGGCGTCTTGAACTCGTGAGTCATATTATTGATGAAGTCATTCTTCATCTCCGTAAGCTTCTTCTGCCTGAACGCAACAATAATCGTATACACGAAGATTATCAGCAGAATACAGGTAAAAGCAAAAGCCGGTACCATGAAAGAAATCGACGAGAATATATAGTCCCTCTTAGTCGGGAAATACACCTTCAGATAGTTGCGCGGACCCGAAATATCATTCGGGAACAGCGTCTGAATGAACATATTGTCTCGGTCTGCAGCCGTAGCCTTGAAGTCCGACGAACGGTAGAGAGTCGTACCCGCATAATTCGCCACAGCAAACTCAAACGGCACCTTAAGCCCGAGAGTATCAAGCTCCTGGCGAAGATACGAACTTACACGAGCCGAATCGGCACGCTCCGTTATCGGGCGGTTCGACGACTTCGAGATGATATTAAGTATCACATCATCCAGCACACCCCTCTGATAGAGATAGCGGTCGCGGTAAGCCTCGCGTGCACTCGTAAAGTGAGCATTGATACCCCCCGTCCTCTTGGGCGCCGGGTCACGCTTAATAGTAAGGTCAGCCTCAAGCCCCATAGGAGTCGAGATCGTATAGCGCTTACCCTCGAGCGAAGTAACCTCCTCAGCAAGCGCGCCCGGAGCAGCCAGACCGTCAGCATCAAGGAAGTGACGCGTCTCATCCTGCTCAAGATGATTCGCCACAGCCACAAGGCTCTGGCGCACACCCTGTGCAAACTGCTCATAGCGCAGCTGCACGATATTCTTCATATAGAATATCTGTATGCAGAGCAGTCCTATAAAAGTGACTGCCATAAGAATGGTCAATATCCAGATTGTCTGTTTTTTCATTTCTGTTTATATATAAGGTTCCGCTCTCTGCGGCTCTTAACCTATGTTATGTTAACAATTAACAAGCCTTAAAGGTTCTGAACGCGGTTAGAAAGAATAGCTCTGTTTAAATTATGGTCAAACACTCAATTAACATTTCGCGTCAAAATTAACAAATAATTGTGAAATAGCAAAACCTCTTTCTGTTAATTATTTCTAAGACATAGAAAATCAAGCCACTACACCCCCGATTATCCACCTAATAACCCGCCCACAAAGCAAATTTAGACCAAAATCTAAGTTCGCTTTATTTCATACACTTTATTACGTCCACCTCCTCGTCTCAACCCTATTCCACCGCTACCTGCCTGATTATCTACGCAATGTCCGATTTAGGACATCGATTACTTCATAACTTTCCGGGCACATAGCGTAGTCGAAGGCGGAGAGATGTGCCCGGATAGCTCGCCCTCTACGTTGGCGTCCGGCGGACGCCGATTCATGGCTGAGACAACGCAGGTACCCGCTCAGGGTACCGATTCACTTAGTAGCCCCCGCCATACCGTAGCGTAGCGGAGGGATGCCGGGGGATGCCGGGGGAGAGCCGATTCATGGCTGAGTCCACGCAGGTACCCGCTCAGGGTACCGATTCACTTAGTAGCCCCCGCCATACCGTAGCGAAGCGGAGGGATGCCGGGGGTACGGATTCACGCAACGTTAAGGCGCCCGCAGGCCGCCGATT
>JAAVFI010000011.1 GCA_014800815.1 Bacteroidales bacterium
CTCTTGTACTACTCTTAGTCTATTGTAATCGTTTCAATGTTCTCTTTGGCGTCTCGGGAGCGTCGTTCCCGAAAGCGAGTGCAAAGTTACAACCTCAATCGGGCAGTTTCCAAATTTTCGAGCCACTTTAACACTTATTTAACATTTGAGCGCGAACTTTTTGAGGTTTTGTGACATATATGGAGAGCTATATGTTATTGAAATACACGCTGATACCGCTCTACAGGGGCTTCTGAGCGGCAAAATGCCATTTTTCGGTGTTGTTCACGGTATTTTTTTGCCCGGGGAAATCGAGATGTGCGAAAAAAATGCGAAAAAATTTACTTGGTGCCGTTTTCGGGCCTTCGGGATAATGAAACTCCCGTGCAATTTTTCGATTACACGGGAGGAAAATTTCGTTGTCGGAGGGTATTTTTATGCTTCGGCGAGCAAGACTGTGGCGAGAGCGGCTATGCCTTCTTTGCGTCCGGTGAAGCCGAGATGCTCGGTGGTGGTGGCTTTGACGCTTACGCGGTTGAGCGGGAGACCGAGGTCGGCAGCGACGTTGGCGCGCATTGCTGCTATGTGGGGAAGCATTTTCGGAGCCTGTGCTATTATGGTGATATCGGCGTTGGCGGGGATGAATCCTTCGCGCCCTACTATCGCCACTACTTCGCGGAGGAGCATTCGCGAGTCGGCGCCTTTCCAGCGGGGGTCGGTGTCGGGGAAGTGGAGTCCGATGTCGCCGAGGCAGGCTGCTCCGAGTATGGCGTCGGATAGCGCATGGAGAGCGACGTCGGCGTCGCTGTGGCCGAGGAGTCCTTTTTCGTAGGGGATGTTTACGCCGCAGACTATACAGGGGCGATCTTCGACGAGGCGATGTACGTCGAATCCGTTGCCGGTGCGGAAGGGGGGCAGCTGTACCATTCTACTCTTATATATTAATATAATGTATCAGCGGCGACGACCCATGAGGTCGCGGAGACCGTCCATGTCGAATGTGAGTGAGAAGCGGAGTGTCTGGTCGAGAGGTGAGGTCTGCGCTGTAGCCATCATGTAGGATGCGTCGAGGCGGACTACGTTGAGCGAGAATCCTGCGCCGAGGCCGAAGTACTGACGGTTGCCTTTGAACTGGTTTTCGTAGTAGTAGCCTGCGCGGAGGAAGAACTGCTGGTTGTAGGAGTATTCTGCACCGAGCGACCAGGTGATTTCGCGGAATTCTTCTTTCATGCCGCCGGGAGCGTCGGAGAATGACTTGAATATGCCGGTGATGGGCGACATGTTCTTCCAGTCTTCGAGCTTGGTGATGTATTCTTCTTCTCCTTCGATGCCGTCGGCGAAGTCGAGACGACGGGGCTTGGCGGGCACGAGGAGTTTGTTGAGGTCAAGGCTGAGTGCGAGTGTGTGGTAGTCGGCGAGTGGGAACATGAATGTGGTACCCAGACGGAGGTTGGTGGGGAGGAATGCGGGGTTGTCGCCGCCGTCGTAGGATACTTTGGTACCGATATTGGAGATGTTCCAGCCCCACGACCACTGACATTCGTTTCGTCCTATGATAGGATATGTGGTGTAGTAGCCTGCGATGTCGGCAGAGAATGCCGAAGCTCCGGTATTCTGATCGCCGGCATATGAGTCGGAGAATCCGAGGGCGGAATATATGTAACGGAATACAACGCCCATTGAGAATTTCTCGGAGAGTTTGCGTGAGTAGCCGATATCGAACGACATTTCGTAGGGGTTGAGGGTCTGGCCTACGATGTCGGGCTCGGTGCTTGTGGATACTTCGCCGAGGGAGAAGTAGCGGAGCGACGCACTAATTGCCTGATTGTCGGACGAACCTATTTTATAGTAGCCCGAGAGGTCGGCAAGGAAGATGTCGTTGACGAGTTTGCGGAGCCACGGTGTGTAGTTAAGCGACACGGCGGCCTGGCTGTAAGCGAAAGCGTATTTAGAAGGGTTCCAGAACTGGCTGTTGGCATCGGGGTCGGTGGCAGCACCGAGGTCGCCCATAGATGCACCGCGGGCATCGGGGGCGATGCTCAGCGAGGTGACACCTGTTTCGATAGGGTTGAACTCGTTTTTACCGTCCTGAGCGGAAGCTGCGAATGCTGCGCCACAGGCAAGGAGGCTTATAGTCAGTCGAGTGCGGATATTCATAGTCATCATATTAATCGGTGCGCCGGGTAAGAGAGAGATTTTTGCCGGCGCACCTTATTATATATAACTGCGTATTCGCAAGTTTATTGTGTCTGTCACTTTATGATAATGAAGTCGACGGTATTGGAGCCGCCCTTCGCACCGGCTGTAGAGGCCTTGATGTGTGCGCTGTATGAGCCGTCGGGCACTTTGGTGCCGTCGATGCCTGTGAAGTCCCACGAGAATGGGAAGGTGACGCTGCGGGAGAAGACAGTGGCGCCTTTGCTGTCGGTGATTATGAGATGACTGTCGGTGAGGTCGGTGCCCTTGGTGTCGAGGTCGAAGTCGGCCGATGTGCGCAGGGGGCCGGCGGCGTCGAGCGAGAGTACGGGGTCGAGAGGTGCGGCGATTACGTCGAAGTCGATAGTGGCCGAAGTGGATTCACCGCAGTTGTTCACCGCCTTGAGGGTGAGCGAGTGGCGTCCGTCGGGGAGTTTGAATATCTTCGACGAGAGGTATGCCTTTCCGTCGATGAAGCGGATTGAGCTTATAGCCTCAGGATAGCTTACATGGCCGTCGAGGACGAGGCTTGTAGAGGGGGCGATCTTAAATGTACTATAAGCCAGACCTGTTGCCGAGGGTACGATGATGGCGTTTACTTCAATGTCGGAGCTGATGATATCGCCTGAGTTGAACTCGGGGGTGTCGATATAGAAAGCTTCGATAACCGGGGCGGAGGTATCGACATCGGAGTCGGCCGAGGGTTCGGTGGCAATGAGTACTTTGTCGGTGGCACCTGCGGCCTGCTTGGCGTCGGAGTCGGAAATGGCAGTTATCACCACGCGGTTGTATGCGCCGGTGCGTGCGGGGACGGGGACCGGAGCTGAGAGGGAGATGCGTCCGGCAGAAACGGTGGCCGGGATTGATACCATTATATCATCGTCGCACGTTACGCTTACTGCGGGTGAGCCCTGGTTGGATTTGCGAATTTCGGGGCTTTCGTACACATCGATTATTGCGGCGCCGTTGAACGATGTGAGGGTTTCGCCCTTGGCGTTGGTGACGCGAGCCTCAATGGCGAGATTGGCAAGGGGGTCTGCGGTGATGTTGCTATCGCTGATTTTTTCTCCGAATTTATCAATTGCGATAGAGTAATCCGGCACACCGATGGGTATTGAGGGGTCGCCGCAGAAGTTGTAGCATAGGGTGTTGTTGGCAAGCGCGGAACTCATGCGTCCACCGCCTTCGGCAATAAGTTTGTTGCGGGCGAGGCGGAAGATGTCGCCGCCGGTAGTACCTGCGGCAGCCTTGCGGTATTGGTCGGCAACTGCAACGTTGAGGGTGCGGTTAGGCTCGAGATATACCGAGCGACAAGCAGCGATAATACCTATCATACCCCCAGACTCCTTGTAGAGCATCTTCTCGCAGAGGGCGTTGGGGAGGAAGTCCATTGTCCAAGTGCTGCAGGTAGAGAGCATGGCCAGGGGATAGTGATGATATGTATAGGCCTCGAGGGTGTTGACGTCGTAGATGTCGGAGCCTGTGAGGGAGCGCGAGTCGGCGTGACCCGAGTAGTTGAAGAAGCCTGTGCCGCGGCCCAGAGCGTGGTGGATGAGGGTGTGCTGCTGCTCGGCACTCGAGCCGATGAGCGGATAGAGAATGAGGTCGGCACGGGTTGCGCTCATTTCGGGGCGACCGTAGGTGAGCACCGAGTCGACCTGATTTGCCTGAAGTATGTGGGCCTGCTCATCGCCCTTATCACTGATGAAGACAGCGTGTAGATATCCGCGGGCTGACATGGGGCTGAGAAGCTGTTCGCGTATCTTTGTATTTACCGCGCGGCCAACAGAGGGATTGTCAACGGGTATACGTCCTACTGATACGTTGAGGAGCTGGGTGGTGGCCATTGAGGATATGGTGAAGTCATCGGAGAGCATACCGAAGAACTGGTCAGCACAGGCGTTTGTGGTAGGGTCTTTTGCGGCTTCCGCAGACTCTACCTGGAATGAGACGAGGTAATCCCCCTTGTCATGGACGAGGAAGCGGTTATCCCATACAGGACGTCCGTAGAGAGTTATGTATCGGAGTTTGTCAGGATTACGGTCGTAGAACATTTTAGCGAGACGTCGGAATGCGCCCGGGTGGCGTATGCCGTAGGAGAATTCATTGAATATATCGTCCTGGACAGCCACAACGACATCGAATCCGCGGAGTTGGGTGTGAATTGCGGCAAGCTCCTGAGCGGCAGGGAGATTTGTTTCAGTTGTGACGATAAGCATGTCGGGAGTTTTCTCCGCGTGGAGGTTGGTATGACGTACTTCCTGCGGATTCGACACCTTGCGGTGCTTGGCTGAGGTATCGAAGGCAATGAATTTCATATTACCGCTTCCGGGGATTGAAAGACGATAGCGCCCGGACCCTGAGTCGGCGATAAGCTCGAAGTCCTTCACGGCCCAAGTCTCGGTGACATTCCATACTTTTGTATTGCTGTCGGCACCTTCGATACGGAATTCCTGTCCGGCAGAGATGTTATAGAGGTCGATGTAGAGAGGGGATTCGCGCAGAATGTTCTTTCGGGGATATAGTGCATATACACGGTCGATAGCCGCATATTCTCCTGAGAATGTGGTCGGAACTGTGATGTGGTATTTTACAATGGCATCGTCGAGCGGATAGGAGGCAGAGGAGGTGAATGTAACCATGCCTGAGCCGGTCTCGTATTTCTTCCCGGAACTGCTGTTGATGGTGGATGCGCTGTAGTTCTTCTGGGTAGAAGGTGTCAGACCATCAATTTTTGAAGAGAATGCCGCCGAATATTCAATTTTCACGGCAGACTCATAGCGTATATAACCGTATTCGTTGCCTTTATAAAAATCGCGGATTCGGAAAGTGTGTGTCTCTGTGTCGCCGGGATTGAGTTCCGGGCCGTGGAAGAACACACCGCCACGAGTTGGATTCTGGACGTCTTCTTCCTGAAGGTCTATGCAGTAATGCCAGTCGAGGACGTTACCTCCTGAATATTTGTATTTAGATACTACGGGTGCCGATGCTTTGCGGCTGTCGGTAAGAAAATAGTAAGAGTGTGTATCGTAGTAGCTGAGAGAGAAGGTGGGAAGCAGGAGATTGCTTGTCACCTTGTTTGTCATGCCGCGTCGTGTGCCTTCACCGTAGAAGAGAACTCTCCCATCGTTGGTGTGCATGAATGCAGCAACAGGGAGGTCGTCGGGATACGAGTCGTCGGCTCTATGGTTGGATGCACCAATGGCACCACGGCCCCAAACGGTGACGTCCGCAGGATTAGAGAAGCCCATAGCCCGCAATTCGTCGTAGCTTATCTCGAAAATCGAAGTTGTATCAACTTCAACTTTCACCCAATGACCTTCGGACAGTACCGATGAACTCGCATAGTGCGAGGCGGGATATGCTTGGCTTTCTGTCGGCCAAGACAGGCCGGCAAGAACTAATGAGAGGGGTAGCAATAAATTTTTCATAATGACTGGTTCTGGAGAGATGTATATGCTTTTGTTAAGCTCTATTTGATCCGTATCGAAAGAGCTGAAACCGAATTAATTGTTACTTCGAGGGTTGTGTTGTCGACCGGTTGAAATGGCTCAAGAGAGAAGTCGGTGAAGACGAGTATGTCTCCGGTCTTGAACGTGATATGGCGCGAGAGCTGAGATATTGTGCTGTCGACCTGCAGGTCGGCGAAGGCGAATGTGCGTGTCTGCTCCATGACGGGAGCGTCGCTGCCTATGGGAGTGAGTGTGGCGCTGAGAGTAATCTCGGCGAGATTGGCCACAGGGAGCCATTGGCCCGGCGAGAATGCCCTGTCGAGCACAAAGGCGGGGAGTCCGGGGTCGGATGGGGAGTTGGGTACGGGCGTGAGGATGTTGAAGGGAGCGAGGGAGTCGTAATACGACGACGCCGATTTTTCACGGATATTCATGCCGAGACGGCTCAGGCGCACGGCCGGCGCTACGGTCGAGCGCCAGTCTGCAAAAGGTTCGGGTACAAAGACAGGTTCACCGGGTCGCAATACCGCCGAGTCGACACCCGGGGTAAGTCTGAGACCGTTGTTGCTGCGAGAAATACAGAAAATCTTCATTTAACGCCGTCCTGCTCTATAAGTGAAAGGCGGTTGTACATAACCGCGAGATGTGAATAAATTGATGTATTGGAGATTACCACTCCTTCGGGTACGCGTATGCGGGAGGGGGTAAAATTCCAGATAGCACGCACACCTGCGGCGGCAAGATCGTCGGCGGCCTCCTGAGCAGCTTCGACGGGCAGGGCTATGATGCCTATCTTCACATTGAGGTCGCGCACGAGTCGGGCCGTGCGTTCGCGATGGAAAATCTTCACGCCGCTTATCTCCGTGCCTACGAGGTTGGGGTTGATGTCGACACCGGCCACGATATTGAGGCCGTAGCGGTGCAGGCCTGAGTCGGCAATAAGTGCCGCGCCGAGGCTGCCTACGCCCATCATCACCGCATTGTGCGAGCGGTCGAAACCGAGATAGTCGCGGAGGGCCTGCTCGAGGTCGTCCACATTATATCCGATACGTGTCTTGCCGCGGATACCTAAAAACGAAAGGTCCTTGGCAATCTGCGAGGGGTCCACGTCAAGAGCCTCGGCGATTTTGGTCGTCGAGATCGTGGCCACCTCGGCACGCTTCAGTGTCGAAAGGTATGCAAGATACCAGGGCAGGCGGCGCAACGTGGGCTCCGGAAGGATATCCGGAGCCCGGTTGACGTTAACTTTTTCGTTCATAGGTGCAAAATTACAGAAAATTCCTGAAATTTTTATTGAATATGAATAAAAACAAGCCTAATCAGAGCCTCACTTTGCCGTGACGGCTATTCGGCGCGATGCTGTTTCATATGTCTGACCGTCGGACGTTATCCAGGCGCGATATAGGTAGATGCCGCGGTTTACGCGACGGCCTGATGTATCGGTGAGATCCCAGGTGACGGGCACCGAGAGGAACATATCGCTGCGGCCGGAGGCCGAACCGCTCCATACGGGCGAGCCTACGAGGTTGTAGACCGTGACGTAGACGGTGACCATCTGGTCGGGCTGGTCGTGCGAGAGGTAGAAGTTGGCCTGTGTGGAAGCCGGGTTGGCATCGGTGTAGACATCATAGACCTTAGGCGCAAGGTTTTCCTGCACGAAAAATTCTATTTCTTTCGAAGCCGAGTTGCCGGCTGTATCCCATACTTTGAGCGAGAGGGTGTGGTTGCCCGCCTGCAGTTCATCTATCGGGTAATTGATTACACCGGAGGGTGAGCCGTCGGATGAGGGGGTGTAGTAGTAGGGAACGTCGGTAAAGGACTTATTGCCGTCGACAGTTACGGTTATCTGGTGTCCGATGCCGGCGTTTGACACGTTTATGCCAACGTCGTCGCGCACGGAGGCGATGAGCATGGGTGACTGATTGACCACGCTACCGTTGGTGAATGAGCTGTGGTTGAGCACCATTGACTCGATGACGGGGGCGTTCTTATCGGGCTCGCGGCTTTCGTCGTAGCCATATACGTAGAAGTCGCGCCAGAGACCCGTAGCCTCGGTATCGTCTTCGGTAGAATAGGCGTAGAGCGACATTGTGGCGGGTCGGAAGTTCTGAGCTATCTCCGAGGGCATGGCTACGTTGAGAGAGAAGCGTCCGTCGCGCACCTGTGCCGAACCGGCGTAGACTCGCTCACCATAGTCTTCGAAGTGCTCTATGGTGCCTGCTTCGCCGTGGCCGAGGGTGGAGAGCGAGCGCTCGGAGTCGTATATTTCGAGGCTTATCACACCGTTGAAATTCTCGAGGAGAGATCCGTCGGGGGCCGTGACGCATCCTGCCACATCTATGCGGCCGAGGGCGGGGAGGATGTGCTGCTCGTCGGAGTCGACGGGGAGTCCGCCGATGCTGTCGACACGCACTACATTTGAGGGCATGGCCAGGCGGAGCGCCGGGTCGCCGATGAAGACGTAGCGCAGGCGGTTGCTGTCGGCTGCGGGAGTGCCGTCGCTCGAGCGGATATCGTTCTTAGCGCGGCGGTAAATCTCACCGGGGGTGAGCAGACGTCCGTGACCGTCGCGCTGGGCGAGGGCGCGGCCCATAGCTGCCGAGAGGAGGCCGTTGTCGCTGATATACACGGGACGCACGGCGCTGATGATGCCGATGGCACCGCCGTAGCGTTCCTTATATAGAATCTCACCGCCCGAAATGTCATTGCCGTCGATACGCAGGAAGTCGCAGGTGGCGGCATAGATGAATGGCCAGTGGCGGAGATACATATTGTTGAGGTCGGAGTAGGACAGCTGATTCTCGTGGGTCCAGCCGGTGGTATTGGCATGGCCGATGAAGTTCCACCACACTACGCCTTCGTCGAGATAGCGGAACATGGCGGCGCGCGCCTCGGGGAACGACGAGCCTACAAAGGGGTAGGCATCCATATATACTTTGCGGAGGAAGTGCTGCTGCCCTTCGGCCTTGGTAAGCCCGCTGATGAGGGTTTCGGTCTGCTGGAGGTGGATACCGTTGTCCTGGTCATCGGCGAGGAACATGAAGCGGTGCTTCCACGCTGTTTTCTGCGAGCTGAGGGCGTACTGGAGGGCTTTGTCCACAACGGTGCGTGCTTCGTCGACCGATACCACGGGGATTCGGCCTATTGCTATGGAGAGTGCGTCGCGGCGGGTGTCGAGGCCCGAGCCATCGGCAAGCATGGCGGTGATATCGTCGGAGCAATAGCCTGTATTGTCGGAGAGTGAGGCCGACTCGGCCTGCGGCATCCACGACGGTATGGTAGGATACGACGGAGCCACAGCCGAGCGGCCGCGGTTGTCGATAGTGGTTCGGCCCATGAGCAGGGCGTAGCGGAGAGTGCGGCCGTCGCCTGCGAGACCACGGTCGTAGAGCATCTTGAAATAACGGCGGAAGGCTCCGGGGTCGGGCGAGCCGGAGGCAAATTCGTCGTAGATATCATCGGCGAGCACCACTTTTACTGTGAGCGTGTCGGCCGACGAGCGGTGGAATTCGGCAAGGCGTTCGGCCTGGTCGGCGAATGCTGCGGGGGTGACAATGACCATGTCGAGGTCGCGGTCGGCGTGCAGATTCTGAGTCTTGACGCGGCCTACCGTGCGGGGCGCGGGTATAGATGCACCGGGGTTCCACGCGGCATAACGGCGCTCGGTGGCGCGGCCTGTATCCCACGATGCCAGGCCTGAGGCTACGGCGGTATTTACAATCTTGATATCTCTTGCGTCGGTCACATCCCATACGGTGGTCTGTGCGTTGGCTCCGGCGAGTGCAAGCTGTGGCGCAGCGCTTGAGAATGACAGATAGCCGGCGGCAGGGATGCGGAGGTCGGCGGTATAGTTGAGGTTGATGCTGTTGAGCCATGCGCCGGTGCAACTTCCGGCGGTGGTAAAGGTGATGCCGACAATGGCGTTGTTGCCGCCGATATATGTAAATGTATGCACGGGAGTGGCAAGGACTCCGTGCACATAGTGGCTCGTACCTTTGATATCCACGCGCTCGGTGTTGTTGCGGGGGAGCGACTGGCTGTTGACCGAGAAGGCGAGCGAACCAGTAGCACCAGAAAGCGCTCCGAAGAAGGATGTGCGCATGCTCGCGGGCCCTTCGACGGCACCGGGTGTGGGCAGCGTGATGTTGCGTGAGCGGGTATAGCGGAAGTCTTCGCCGAGCATCAGCGGGCCTGCCTCGCCGGGAACGGCGGTCTGCTCGAGTTCGTGGTGGGCGATAGCGGTATAGGTGGTCTGAGGCGACGAGGCACCGGCAGTAGCCGTAGTCTGAAATTCACGGAGCGGGGTATCTTCGCCGGGAACGCCTACGTAGTAGTAGCCGTAGTCGGAGTAATCGTTCTGGACACGATATTTCACGCCGCCGGCCGTAGTGGCGTAGTCTTTCGAGCCTAAGGCGTAGAATACCAACCCCTTGTCGGTGAGCACCGACTGAGTCTGGGGCAAGTCGTCGATATATGTGGAGGCCGAAAGTTCATCGGGGAGGCGGCGGCCTCCGTAGCCGAACACACGCACCTGCGAGGCATCGGAGAAGCCCCACGAGCGGAGTGTGGCGAGCGGTATCATATAGAGCCCGTCGTCGTCAACGGCAACCTTGATAAAACTGCCCGATGCCAGTACCGAGGTATCGGTATATGACTGCAGCGGAAGGGCACGCGCTCCCTCCGCTCCGGCAAGGAGCATTACTACAAGTGAGAAAATATATGTGCGGAAAGAGTAAAATTTCATCATAACTATCTAAAATAACGTCCTAAGAGCTATTTTATTGTATCGGACAGAGCCCGCGTCCACGCCTCCCACTCAGAGCGCGAACCGTTGAAAGTATTGAGGTCGACGAGGCCTTTGACGCCCGGAATTTTCGAGCAGTGGCTGTGCTGCCAGAATCGCCATGAGCGGCGAGAGAGAGGCGGGTCGGAGAAGGAGCATATCCACACCTCGGGCTCTTCGGGGAGGCCGACGTCGAAACGATCGTGCACGAAGCGCCAATAGCCGTTTTTATTGGTGTAAATCAACACTTTGTATCCGGCGGCACGCAATTCGGCCACCATGGCCTCGAGGCGCGCTCCTACCACCGGGGTATCGAATACGGCAGGATTGCCGTACTCCTCCACGTCGATAGCGAGTGGCAGATCGAGGTTGCAGCCCTCGATTGCGTTGAGGAAATTTGCTGCCTGACGGCGGCCTTCACAGTCGAAGCGGAAGAAGTGATAGGCTCCCACAGGGATGCCGGCGAGGCGCGATGCCGCATAGTTTCGGGCAAAGGCCGCATCGCGGAAGCCGTGCCCCTCGCTTGCCTTGAGATAGGCAAAGTCGATGCCGAAAGCCTTGAGGCTGTCGAAGTCGGGGACGCCGTTGTGAGCCGAGAGGTCGACACCCATTACGGGGTAGCGGCTACGGTCGACATCCACATGTCTGAGAGCCGGCTTCATAAAGCGCCACACACCGAGTGCCACCACACCGAGTGCAGCGACAACGACTATCGTAATGCCTATACGGCGCGAGATTGCATTATCCATTGCTGATACAAATTTACGAAATTATCCGAAAAACCTGCCGTATAACATAATTTTCCTTTTGATTTTTTCACTAATTTTACGGCGTTGACTTAACACTACCTTAAAACACCTCAATACCATGGTAATCGGAATTCCCAAAGAAATCAAAAACAACGAGAACCGCGTGGGCATGACTCCCGCAGGTGTCTACGAACTCGTTCACCACGGCCACACCGTGTACGTTCAGCACACTGCCGGCGAAGGCAGCGGCTTCGACGACGCGGAGTACGAGCGGGCCGGCGCCACTATCCTTCCGACGATAGAAGACGTGTACGCTACCGCTGAAATGATAATCAAGGTAAAAGAACCTATCGCACCCGAATACAAACTCGTGCGCAAGGGGCAGCTCCTCTTCACTTACTTCCACTTCGCCTGCGACCGCGAACTCACCGATGCCATGCTCGAATCGGGTGCCGTGTGCCTTGCATACGAGACTGTTACGGGACCTCTGGGCGGTCTTCCGCTGCTTATACCTATGAGTGAGGTTGCAGGACGAATGTCGGTCCAGCAGGCTGCGCGCTTCCTCGAAAAACCGCAGGGCGGCCGCGGAGTGCTCATCGGAGGAGTCCCCGGAGTTCGCCCCGCCCGCATACTCGTGCTCGGCGGCGGTGTGGTAGGCCGCAACGCCGCGCTTATGGCCGCAGGCCTCGGTGCGGAAGTGACTATCACCGACATATCGCTGCCCACTCTCCGCCACATAGCGGAAGTGATGCCTAAGAATGTGACTACGCTCTACTCATCGCGCCACAATATCGAAAAAGAACTTCCGACGGTCGATGCCGTTATCGGCTCCGTACTTATCCCCGGCGCCAAGGCACCGCACCTCATCACCGCCGATATGCTCAAACTCATGCGTCCGGGCACGGTACTCGTCGACGTTGCCATAGACCAGGGCGGATGCTTCGAGACCTCACATCCCACCACTCACTCCGACCCAGTGTACACCGTAGACGGCATTCTGCACTATGCCGTAGCCAATATCCCCGGCGCGGTGCCCTATACATCGACTCTCGCTCTCACCAACGTTACCCTCCCCTACGCGCTCCGTCTCGCCGATAAGGGTTGGCGCGAAGCCTGCCGCGCCGACAAGGGCCTCGAGAACGGTCTCAACGTGGTAGACGGACATATCACTTTCAAGGCCGTAGCCGAAGCTTTCGACCTCCCCTACACTCCCGCCGCCGATTTCATCAGATAATTTTCGCAAACGGATATAACGCAACCGAGGCGCCTACTTCACAGTGGCGCCTCGATTGCTAATAAACCAATCATTATCACATATCTTGCAATGTATATATGAAACAGCGGGGGTGTGGAAATAGTTCATGAGCAGGGCAAAAAATTTGAGATTTTATAAATTCTCTATGCGTTGCGTATTTTTACGCAGTGCATTGCGTAAAAATACGCAGTGGACTGCGTAAATCACAAAAATCCTTGTAAACATCTAAATACAAAACTCTTATAAAACATACTTAAACGCATATATGCCCAATTCCTGCATATATTGGAGTATATTTACTGAAATAAGATATATCCCGCACACGGATATAACGCAACCGAGGCACCTACTTCACAGTGGCGCCTCGATTGCTAATAAACCAATCATTATCACATTTCTTGCAATGTATATATGAAACAGCGGGGAGGGTAAAAAAGTTCGTCGGCGGGGCAAAAAATTTGAGATTTTATAAATATTCTTTGCTTTGCACAAATTTACGCAGGCTTCGGCTTATACAGCACACTCCAATATCCGGTCTTGTTGCTACCCACGCGCTCAATCCACCCGGCGGCTTTCATGTTGCTGAGAATCTTCTTTACGCCATTATCTGTCATCCCGACTTTCTCGGCAAGTTCAAGACGCGTGAGGCGTGGATTATCTGCAAGTAACCGTAATATCGCAAGGTCGGATTTATTGGGTACTTTATTGGGTACTTTATTGGGTACTTCTTCTTTAAGATTCTTCTGAAGAGTCCTCAGAATTTCGTTGAGCATGAAGTCGATGAATGGCCCGGACTGCCCTTCGGATGTAGACGCAGCAATAGCGTTGTAATACTCTTGCTGATTTGCGTATACCATGTTCTCGACGGGAAGATGCTCAAAGAGCGGATTCAGACGTCCAAGAATAAGTGATTGCCACAGTCGCCCGGTACGTCCGTTTCCATCGGAGAAAGGATGTATAAATTCAAATTCGTAGTGGAATACGCACGAACGAATCAGCAGATGGTCTTTCGATTTTTTGAGCCACGCAAAAAGGTCGCCCATCAGTTCGGGTACACGTTGTGGCAGGGGCGCCATGTGAACAAGGCACGCCTCGCCGAAAACGCCGACCCCGCCACAGCGGTATCGTCCGGCATCATCGGTAAGTGCCTCCATCATAATACTATGAGCTTTAAGCAAATCCTTTTCTGAGAATGGATTTAGCTGAGAATAGAGGTCATAAACTCGGATAGCGTTTTTCACCTCCTGAATCTGACGGATAGGCGCAACTACTCGTTTGCCGTTGATAATATCTCTTACCTCATCCTCACTGAGAGTGTTGCCTTCGATAGCGAGTGACGAGTGAATAGTCTTGATGCGGTTGGCTTTGCGAAGCATCAGGCCATGCTCACCCTCCAAAGCGATGTTGTGCCGCTCCAAAAGTGCGGATATTTCCGCGATTCGGTTGATCGCTTCTGCCGATACGTTGAATGGAGGGGTTGCCATAAGCCTACGCGTTTATTTCGTTAGATTGCAAAGATACAAAAATTTCTTGGGTAAGTCACTAAAATCCCGCAGACCGATATAACGCAACCGAGGCGCCTACTTCACAGTGGCGCCTCGGTTGCTAATAAACCAATCATTATCACATATCTTGCAATGTATATATGAAACAGCGGGGAGAGTAAAAAAGTTCGACGGCGGGGCGAAAAAAATTATTTTTTATTTCTGCGGTGGTCTGTGTTACATGTTTTTTGCCTAAATTTGCATCTACTTTACCCGCTAAAATCAAGCAGATGAAAATTACCCGCATAATCTCAGCGGCAATAGCCGGATGTATGTCAATAGCAGCGGCTGCCGTGGCCCCGAACGGATACTACTCTACGCTCAACGGCAAGAAAGCTGCCGAGCTGAAGACGGCTGCTTCCAACCTTGTGAAAAATTTCACGACTGTATCGTCGTACACCGCTCTCCCCGACTACTTCAAGCGTACTGATGTGCGCCCGGGCACCAACTACTGGTGGGATATGTACTCCGACATGGATGTATCTACCAATATCACTTTCGGAAAGTATATGAACCGCGAGCACTCTTTCCCTAAAAGCTGGTGGGGCGGTTCAACTTCGACTACGGCATATGTCGACCTCAACCACCTCTACCCCGGTGAGGCTAAGGCCAACCAGGCCAAAAGCAACTATCCCCTCGGTATGGTGGATGACTCGTCGAAACCGAGTTTCGACAACGGTGTGACTAAGGTCGGCTATCCCGTCAACGGTCAGGGCGGCGGCGCCAAGTATGTGTTCGAGCCTGCCGATGAGTATAAGGGCGATTTTGCGCGTACATATTTCTATATGGTCACCTGCTATCAGGACCTGAAGTGGAGCTACACTTATATGCTCAACCAGAACCTCTACCCCACTCTAAACCAGTGGTCGGTAAATCTGCTGCTGAAGTGGCACCGCGAAGACCCCGTGAGCCAGAAAGAAATTCAGCGAAACGACCAGGTATACCAGATTCAGAACAACCGCAATCCCTTCATCGACCTCCCCGAACTCGCCGAATATATCTGGGGTGAAAAGGTTGGCGAAAACTTCACTCCCGGCTCTGTGATAGTGACTCCGACCGGCGAACCCGAACTCACAGCTCCTGTAAAGGATATGGCGCTCGACTTCGGCGAGGTGGCTCTCGGCGACAAGGTGGTATCGCACCTGTTTGTCAGCGGTAAAGATCTAGGTGGCACTATACGCGTACAGTTCTATACGGGCGATGCGTCGATGTATTCGTCGCCTATCTCTCAGATTCCCGCATCGCAGGTGTGCTCGCCAGCAGGATACTGGCTCGACATCACCTACAATCCGACAGCAGCAGGCGATCACACTTCGCGCGTGCTCCTCTCGGGCGACTTCGGCTCGCGCGCCGTTTCGCTCCACGGCAACTGCCTGCCGGTGCCCACTCTCACCGCTTGTACCGCAACCGCACCCACCGATATCGAGGATGACCGCTATGTGGCCAACTGGACAGCACCTGAAAATGAGGTCATCGACTACTTCATAGTAACCCGCACACGCTACGCAGGCGGCGATGCAGTGACCGAAGAAGTTCTCGCCGAAAGCAACTATGCCGAAATCACGGGTTTCGATGAGTCGGACAGCGAGTCGTACGCCGTACAGTCGGTTCGTCTCAACCACCGCTCACCGATGTCTAACGTCGTATTCGTCAACCACTCGGGAGTATCGGGCGTGAGCGTATCGCAGCCTCTTGTAGTTCACACCTTCCCCGGCACTATCCGCTTTATCTGCTCCGAACCTCAGAGCGGCTGCCGCATCTACGATACCATGGGCCGTCTCGTAAAGGCTCTCGACACCGTAGAACAGAACCTTGACATCGACATCGCTGCCGGTATCTACCTTATTGTCACCGACCAGCACCCCGCACCCGTTAAAGTATCCGTAAGCTACTGATGTACCTCTCACCTGTTATCGACTCAACGGCCCTATGGCTCCTGTGTGCATGCGCACTTTGCGTGCTCATGCTTGCTACCATATACTTTGCAAGAGTACGCAACGTAGTTTCATTCCGTCGCAAAGCCGACGCCGAGCGCCCCGACAAACCCGACGAGGACTATCTGCCTGCGTCGGTGATAGTCTACTCCGACGGCTCGGCTGAGAATCTTGAGATACTCCTCCGCTCTATCCTCGCCCAGGACTATCCCACGGCATTCGAGGTGATAGTAATAAATGAAGGCGAGTCGCCCGACGTTCGCGACACCGTGTCGATGCTCCGCGCGTCGCACCCCAATATCTACCTCACTTTCACTCCCGAGGGTGTGGTGAATCTCAGCCGCAAGAAGCTGGGCATCACTCTCGGGGTCAAGGCTGCCCGCTACGATGTGGTGGTGCTCACCACTACGTCGGCAGTAATCACGTCGGACCACTGGCTCAAACGCATGATGCAGCCTTTCGGACGCAACAACGGCATAGACATAGTGCTCGGCTTTGCAACGGTCGACCCCGAGGAAGACGATGCCTACGGCAAGCGCCGCCGCGCGTTCGACTTCGTGGCCGACAATGTGCGCTGGCTCGCAGTTGCCGCCGCCGGCAAGCCCTTCCGCGGCACGGAGCACAACATCGCCTACCGCAAGGAAACTTTCATGGCCAACAAGGGCTTTGCCCGCGCGCTCAACCTTCACTACGGCGACGACGATATCTTTGTGAGCGAAATCGTGCGCCCCGGCAATACGGCTCTCGAGCTTTCTGAAGACTCTATCGTACAACTGCGTCAGGGCAATCATCCGCGAATGTTCCGCGAAAGAGTTCTCCGCCGCTACTTCACCGAGGGCTTCATACGCCGTCGTCCGCGCTTCCTCCACTCCCTCACGGGTTGGCTCCAGATAGCGGCTATAGCGCTCGCTGCGGCCGCCGGATATGTCGGCTACCCCAACATGCAGCCAACGATAGTTGCAGCCGTTATCATCATAATAATGCTTATCCTCGACATCTGGGTATGGCGCGCGGCAATGAAGGCTCTCCGTTCACGCAACCTCCGCTTCACCCTACCCTGGTTCTCGATAACCTACCCCTTCCGCAAAATCACCGGCAGAATACATTCACGCTTCGGCCACGGCAAGAAGTACACGTGGAATTAAGCGCTACAGCTCAGGGGTGCCGTACACCCCGTTGATGAAGATACGGAACAGCGAATCGGCTACGCGGTAGCCGTCGTCACCCTTTGTTATGAGGCCCGCTTTGGTGAGTTTTTGGAGGGCACTCTGCACTGCACTTGCCGACGTAAGTGAATTACGCTTTATGAACTCGCTTCCCAGCGGGCTCTTCACTACCTTTTCGGCGGCCAGAGCAAAGAGGAGCATCTTTTGGCTCACACTCACATTGGAGAGAATCTCCCTGTAGATAATCTCATTGGCTGCCAGCATGCCGCAGACAGACCGATGCACCGTATCCATGCCGCAGAGGTCGCCCTCGGGCGTGTCGACAAAGGCGCCGTTCATCACGCGCTGCATATAGAACGTATTACCGTCGAACAGTCGGCTTGCCCAACGAATGGGTTCGGCCTCTATGCCGCGACCGTGCTCGGCAAACATCTGCCGTGCGAAGTCGACGTATAAATCCTCCTGAATAGGGCCGAGGTGCATGATCTCCGCAGAGTTGTAGAATGGGCGCTTGGACGATACAAACATCTCTTGCAGGAGGGTCTGCTCGCTCCCCGCAAAAACAAACGAGGCATTGCTCATGCGCTGCATATAGCTGCGAAGAATGGCCTCGGCATTCTTCTCGGGGTACTTCGTGATCTGCTGAAATTCATCAATAACGATGATGACGGGCTTTTCGCTCTGCTCTATGTAGCCGAATATTTCCTCGAGAGTATATTCGGGATGCTTTATATCGCCGAGCTGCAGGTTGAATGTAGGAGTGCCGGTAATCGCATCGAAGCCGAAGGTGCCTTTGAGCGATTTCAGCGCGGCCAGGAAGCCGCGAACCTTAGCCTGACTTTTAGATAGCAAAGTATTGAAAATCTCCTTGCCGAGCAGGTAGGTAAATTCGCCGAGAGAATTTGTCTGGAGGATATCAAAGAAGAAGACAAGATACTCGTCACCCTTTATCTCCTGCGAATCGTAGAGCGAAACATATACCAGTGAGGTCTTACCCATACGACGCGGAGATATGAGCACTACGTTACGGCCGTTGAGCACTGCCGATGTGAGCTTGGCCTGCTCCGTAACACGGTCGCAGAAATAAGGCCGGCTGATTCTATGGCCTAATATAAAGGGGTTGCGAGGCTTGTCCATATCTTTTATTTTCTGCAAAAATAGCACATTACACCCAATTATGCAAATCGAATAATGCGATTCGCATAATTGCATATGCAAAGGTATCCGAAACACAAAGGAGCGCGCCGCTGTGGCACGCTCCTTTGTGTTTCGGAGTATATTCGGGGGAAATCAATACACTACTTTGGAGGTAGTCTTGCCCTGGCGGCGGATGTAGATGTTGCCGCTTACGGGCTGCTCTACGGGGAGGCCCTGAAGGTTGTAGAATCGTACTTCGGAGTCGTTGTCGATGACTACATCTTCCACGCCGCTTGACACGGTGCCGGTGGCGATGTCGTAGACAAGGCGGTCGGAGACCTCGGTTTCACCTGCGAGGGTGTATACCAGTTCAACACCGATAGTCTTCACATCGGCAGAGAGATTCTGCAGATATACGTAGCGGCGTTCGTTGTGGTCGCCACCCTGAGAGAAGAAATTGTAGTTGCTGAAGGTATAGGGCACTAGTGCCATGTCGGAGTTGATCCAGCGGTAGTCGGCGGGGGTGAACACGTAAGGTTCGCCGTCGATATAGAAGCGGAACGAGAGGCAGTCCTTTGGCAGAGATTCGCCGGCGGTGTCGACGCTCTCGGATGCAAAGATGAACTCAGTCTCACCGGAGGAGTTCAGGTCGTAGCTGATGAAAGTGGGAGCTGCAGGTTTGGTAGCCTGAATCTCGGTGGGAGTCAGCACAAGGTTGTGATAGCGTGTTAGGATGTCGTAGCTTGAGCCGTCGCTTGTCACGGTGCTCATTATCACATCTCCGTCGGCTGCGGTGATTGTCTTGGTGCTTTCGTCAACAGCAACGGGTAATGTCAGAGGAAGGTCCTGTCCGAGCAGTGCCGAGAACGCTATAGGCTCGTCGTTTGCAAAATAGGCCTGCACCTGGAATGATTTTGCGGAGTATTCACCGTCGGTCTTTTCGAGTTTTACCCAGCTGTCGGGATATTTGGGCACGAAACCTTTTACCCACATTGTGTCGTCGCCTTCCTTATATCCGGCTGCAGTTGTGAGAGTCTCGGCGGTTTCGGTGCCGAACACATAGCTGTAGCTATAGTACGAAAGTTGGCTGTCGACATTGTCGGCGGGGATGAAGCGGAGGTCCTTGGCATTCTGATATACCTCAACAGAGTTGGTGGCATTGCAGATACCGAACATGGGGAATGCTTCCGAACTTCTGAGCGAAATCACGCCGTCGTCGGCCACGTCGAAGACGAGGGGCTGAGTGTAGAACTCTGTTTCCGACGGACCTGCCTGACCCAGACTGTTGAGAGTATAGAGAGCCACGGGGATATCTACGTTGGGGAAATAGAATACCCACTGGCCGGCTTCTACAGTAATGGTCTTGGCCTCCTTGTCGTAGGTACCCTTTACGTAAGCGGGCATCTCGCGACGGAGGAGCAGGTTGGGGAAATATACAGTATTATCATCGGCAAAGACTATCTTCTGAGCCGAATGATAGTCGCCCATAAATCCGAACAGATTGTCGAAGTTTTCAAAGTCGGCGTAGTATTCGAGGACTTTGCCTGCGGGCTGCTCGGTGATGATGTCGGAAGCCACTGCCGGCTGTAGAGCCGGCAGCAGCGCGATAAGAGAAATCAGATGTTTCTTCAACATAAATATGCTTTAATTATTTAACAAGGACCTTGGCACCGTTTACGATATAGAGGCCTGCGGGGAGAGCCTTCACATCGGCTGCGCTTGCGTTGCGTGCTACGCGGATACCCTGGAGGTTGTAAACGTCGGCGGTGTCGGCACCTGCGGTAAGTACATTGTCAACGCCGGAGTTATCTTTAGCCTTAACTTCTACAGTGGTGTCGGCAGTTGTTTCGAATGTGTAGGTTCCTTCTACGGCTTCGAGTTCAGCATCGCCAACCTTGACTGTGATTTCTGCTTCGCAGTCTTCAGAAGGTGTGAGGGTGAAGAGGGTGGGACCGACAGCGACTGCGGGAGCGGTGAGGTCTACCTCGGTAATGATGTCCTGCGATACTTCGAGGGCGTCGAGGAGCTCTTCGTCAACATCGAAAGTTACGGTGTGTGTGCCGGGGTCGTTGTCGAAGAAGAATTTGTACACGTCATTGTGAGCTACTTTTTCGTCCTCACGATACTTGGCGCCGTCGTAGGATGCGGGAAGTATTTCAGCGTTTTTATAAGAGACGAGGTTTGAATAGAGGCCGGAATAGGTGCTCAGGTATATAGAGAACTCGCCGTCCTGTTCGCGGAAGTTGAATACATTATAGCCGCTGGTCAGGCTTTCTGTAACATCGAAATTTTTGAATCCGCACGTTACATAGTCGAGAGAAGCCAGATCCATATCATCCACGTACACTACAATTTGATTGTTGCGTTCAATCTTGATTGCTTCGATGGTGTAGGTAACACCTTCTTTGAGATAAAGACTTGCTTCGTGATACCACGACCAGTTGTAGTCCTCCAGATAGTCGTAGCCTTCGCTATCGGTGAGTTTGGTTATTTCCCAACCGGGAGCCTGAGTGATTTCGAGGTGGTTGCTCTTCTTGGTAGCTTTGATAGTGTTTTCACCTTCAACGAATGTGTAGTCGTCGTAGTTGTATTCGGCAACGACACCTTCCGCACCGGTTACGTTTACAGTAACGGTATACACGCTGAGTTTCGCGCCTTCAATCACGATATTGTGGTCGCAATCTATACCGTCGATAGTCAGCTGTGAGTACACGTATTTAGTAGAACCATTGTCGGTGAGCTTTGTCACTTCGTAGTTGTTGTCGTCAAGACCGATAGCAACCACAGCCATGGGAGCTACTTCGAATCCTTCTTCGGTAAGGCATGCAGCGATGTCGTCTACATCGGTGCCGTTGACACGGATGTACTTTACAATTTCCTTGGGAGCGTCGAGTGCGATAGTAACCTTGTATTTCAAATCTTCGGGGTAGTTTGCAAGCACTTCGATATTCTCAGCGTAAGCAGGCTCGTCGCCTGACTTGTCTACAAGATTAACTGAGAAGCCCGACGAACTCTTGGTAGCTTCCTTACCGTCGACGAGTACTTTGTAAAGACCCTCTCCGTAGTTGCGGGGTTTGATCTGGAGAAGAGACTCTTTCTCAGGGTTGTAGGGTATTGTGATAGTATTGGTCTCAGGGTTGAACGTCTTGGCGTCGGCACGCTGGATAGTCACCTTCGAGCAGTCGTCCATTGTGATAGTCACCGACTTATTGCGGTATTCCGCTTCAGAAGCACATACTATGGTGTAGGGATTATAGAAAGTGCTTTCGCCATAGATATAGAACCAGTCTGAATTGCTCATAGTGTATGGAGAATCACCATCACGGTCTTTGAAACTGAAAATATCTTCAGAATTGGCCGGTTTTGCGTAGAATACGAGATTGTCGGGAACTTTCACAATATTTTCACCCTCAACGAGAGTCACTGACTCGCATTTTTCGGGGTCGAATGTATCGTTGAAGCCTACGGATTCGCCTATGCATGCCAGCACTCTATCGGCGCCGGTCACATTGATGATGAGGTCTTTATCCTCGGCACTTGCCATGAGCGAGCATGCAAGCATGGCCACGAATGCCAAATATATTCTCTTCATGATTGGAATAGGATTAAATTATATAAGTATATGTGATTATTTTACAGCCTTGAGGGTAGTAGCACCTACGGTTACTATGAGTACACCCTTGGCATCGACAGGCAGAGTCACGAGATTATTGCAAGAGCTGTCGGATGCTACAAGACGACCGAGAGAATCGTATACTGCAATGCTGTCGGCATTGGGATTGACTACTACGAGCTCGCCGTTGCGCACGAATACTTTGGGCTGAACGGCAGCTGCTTCGGCAGCGTCGACCCCGGCAGAGGGTACTGAGTAGGTGTAGTCCTTAGAGTACGAGCTGCGTACGTATTCGTCGACAGAGAAGTGCTCTGAGTCCCAGAGTTCTTTTACGGCTCTGAGCTTCACGCTGACATTGCCGCCGCAGAGATAGCTCTGAATGGGGAGCTCGACTTCGTTCTTTTCAGTCTTGAGAGAAGTGTAGGGAACACTGATTTTCTCACCGGCCTTGAGGTCCTGAGTGATGAGGATGTTGTTGATGTAGAGGTAACCGGCTTTCGAGCAAATTTCAACCACGGTGTTGGGTGCGCCATTGGAGAGGTCGACCTGTACATTTGTCCATTCTGCGGGGAGTTCGTCGGTAGTCTTGGAGCTGAGTACCTTTGTCTCTTCTTCCGAAACGTACTGGAGCAGACGGATCACAGCCTTGCACTCGTCGAGGAGGTCGATGGGCTGGCCGTAGAGGTCTACCGATACAGATACCTTACCGCCGTTGGCAGAGAAATCGCAGATAGGAGATTCGAGGTAAGCAAGTTCGCCGTAGTGCTGGTAGTAGTATCCCACGAGGCCGTATGCGCCGCTGATGTGCACCGGATTTTCGGCAATCCAACCCGGCTGATACAGAATTTCGTCGAGTTCTTCATACGCAGAGGTGAGTTCTTCGGGAGCGGTGTATGTACCGGTCGATACGAGGTCATCGAAGTTTTCGTCAGAGATTACATAAGTCATGTCGGAAGTAGCCTCGTAGGTACGGTCGGCAAGCACTTCGTAGTACTGGGTACCGGGAACGGCGTCCCAGGAGAGCTTGATTGTGTTGTGATCGGTAAGCTCGAACTTCACTTCACCCGGAGTGTCAAGACCGTTGACTTTCACGGGGTTTGATTCGGGAGATTTGTCTGCACCCTTCACGGCTCTCACAGTGTAGTAGTATGTGGCGCCGGAGGTATCGAAGTCGCTGAAAGTATAGCTTGTACCGCTGGCCTTGAGGTCTTTGGCTACGTAAGTGCGGGTTTTGTTGCGGTCGTAGGCTATAGTGAAGAGGTCGAGAGTGTAGGAGTCGGCACCTGCAACGGGCTCCCAATGAGCGGTGAAGCCGTTAGAAGAGAAGTTGTCGAAGTCGGTAGCGACGGGAGCTTCTACCTTGGGGTCGAGGAATTTGATTTCGATATCATCGAAGTAGATCGAGGCATCGTAGCCGCTGAACTGGAAGAAGTAAGATGTCGACTTTCGTTCCTTATCGAAAACGAATTTATATTCACCCCATTCTTGATAGTCATAGGCATATTCATTGTCGAAGGTGCGCGGATTATCAGGATCTGAGCAATCTACTACATATACCTGTGCCCAGTCGAAGTTATACTCTTTATCAGCCAAGTAAGCGCGGAAAGTAACTACGAGAGGTTTGCCATTCTGCGGGATTTCGAGAACGGGAGTACAGAGACAGGCGAGAGCACTTGCCTTCATGTCGATATATGCACAGCCGTCGGCCTGGCTGAGACCGACAGAAGACCAATATGGTGCAGAGGTAAGTTCGGGATTGACCCAACCTTCTTCGATTGCTTCAGGAGCATCAAAGCTTCCTGCAGTAAACTTCGAGAAGTCTTCGGAAAGAATAAGAGTCTTATTGTAGAATTCTGCCTCGTCTTCAATCAACGGATTAGGTGCCGGGAGTATGCGGCTGATTACCTTAGGTTTTTGAGCAAGAACACGGGCGGGAAGAGCAGCATTATCAGCAATGCCTGTAAATGAAATACTTGCAATTATCGCAAGCGAGAGTAAAGATCTCTTCATAGAAAAGAAGTAAATGTTAAGTATTGTGGCGCGAAGTTAGCTATAATTATGGATATATGCAAGGTATTTCGCTATTTTCTACACAAAACGCTTGCATTTTGCCTTGATGCTATACACCATACCACGAAAAGTAATCTATAAATCAGCAATTTACTCTTTTAACACTGTACTATATTTTTTAGAGATTATATATACACAAATTATGCGATTCGCATTATGTGAACCGCATAATCTGAATAATATCGTGTAAAACGTGTGGCTTAGTCGTGCTTCCCGGTGAGGATTCCACGGATATCGTGGAGCTTGGTGAGAGCCTCGAGCGGAGTCAGGCGGTTGATATCTACACCGAGCAGCTCGTCTCGCACCTGGGAGAGTACGGGGTCATCGAGCTGGAAGAACGACAGCTGCATGCCTGCTACAGTATCGGAGGCAGGTGTGGATATGCGCGCTTTGCCCTTGCGCTCTTTTTTGGCAGGTGTACTGTCGGAAGGTGCGGCTTCGGGGGCTTCGTCGCGACTCGCTTCGAGCTGTGCGAGCACGGCGTCGGCACGCTTCACTATAGACTGGGGCATGCCGGCGAGCTTGGCTACATGGATACCGAAACTGTGTTCGCTTCCGCCGCGTGCGAGCTTGCGAAGAAACACTACTTTGCCGTCGATTTCGCGGACGGATACGTTGTAGTTGACGATACGCTCGTAGAGCGCTTCCATGTCGTTGAGCTCGTGGTAGTGGGTAGCAAACAGGGTCTTGGGATGCAGACCGCCGTGATTGTGTATGTGCTCCACTATGGCCCAGGCTATGGAGATGCCGTCGTAGGTGGATGTTCCGCGACCGAGCTCATCGAAGAGTATAAGCGAGCGCTCGCTCATATTATTAAGGATTGAGGCGGCTTCGTTCATCTCCACCATGAAGGTAGATTCGCCCAGTGAAATATTGTCGCTCGCTCCCACACGGGTGAAAATTTTGTCGACAACGCCGATGTGTGCCGACTCGGCAGCGACGAAGCTGCCTATCTGCGCCATTATGACGTTGAGCGCGGTCTGACGCAGCAAGGCCGATTTACCCGACATATTGGGGCCGGTAATCATCATAATCTGCGTACCGCTATTCGATAGTTCCACCGAGTTGGTGATGTACGGTTCGCCCGGAGGCAACTGCTTCTCTATCACCGGGTGACGGGCCTCGGTGAGACGTAGGTCAAGCGAGTCGTCGACCACAGGGCGGTTGTAGCGGTTCTCTATGGCCACACGCGTAAAGGCGTTGAGCACATCGAGCCTTGCGAGCAGCGATGCGTCGAGCTGCAGAGCGGGGATGTACTGCGCAACGGCGGCAACGAGTTCGGCGTAGAGGCGGTTCTGGAGCGCTTCGATTTTCTCCTGTGCGCCCAGTATCTGCTCTTCGTAGTCCTTGAGTTCGGGGGTGATATATCGCTCGGCATTCACGAGAGTCTGCTTGCGTATCCACTCCGCAGGCACCTTGGACTTGTGGGTGTTTGTCACCTCTATATAGTAGCCGAATACATTGTTGTATCCGATTTTGAGCGAAGGTATGCCTGTAGCCTCCACCTCGCGGGCCTGTAGCTTGGCGAGGTAGTCCTTGCCCTCGTATGCTATCGAGCGGAGGCGGTCGAGCTCTTCGTTCACACCGTGGCATATTATGTCGCCGCGCGACGCCGTTCCGGCGGCATCGTCGGGGATTTCGCGGGATATACGCTCGCGTATGCTTTCGCATGGATTGAGCTGGTCGGCCACGGCCTTGAGCTGCTGCAGACCCGAGGCGGCGCATAGCTTGCGCAGCGGCTCTATGGCGGCGAGGGCGTTGCGTACCTGTATGAGTTCGCGGGGTGAGATGCGGTCGCAGGCCACTTTTGTGACAAGTCGCTCAAGGTCACCGACACTCTTGAGGAGTTCGGCCATGGTATCGCGGTCGTCGGGATTACGAAAGAAATATTCCACCACATCGAGTCGCTCGTTGATAGCTTTGGGGTCGCGCAGAGGCATCTGCAGCCAGCGGCGGAGCATACGCGCTCCCATAGGTGTGAGGGTGCGGTCGATGACGCCGAGGAGGCTCTTGCCTTCGCTGTCGAGGGGCTCGAAAAGCTCGAGATTGCGTATGGTGAAGCGGTCGAGGCGCACGCTCTTGCCTTCGTCGAGGCGTGATATAGAGGTGATGTGAGCGGTGCGTGTGTGCTGGGTGAGGTCGAGGTAGTGGAGGATAGCGCCGGCGGCAACTATGGCAGCGTGCATGCGGTCGAGACCGAAACCTTTGAGCGATGTAGTGCCGAACTGCTTGCGCAGGCGTTCGTCGGCCGCATCGGAGGTAAAGAGCCAGTCTTCCATCTCGAAGCTCAGATACTGCTGAGAGAACTCCGAGAGGCGGCCGCGCAGTCCGCGCTGCACCAGAAGCTCCTTCGGCGCCATATTGCCGAGGGTCTTGTCGATATACGCCTGCGAGCCCTCGGTGGCAAGAAATTCGCCGGTGGATATGTCGAGGAGGGCGAGTCCGCAGGTGGTCTTGCCGAAATGTACGGCGGCGAGGAAGTTGTTCTCGCGGCGCGACAGCACATTGTCGCCCATAGCCACACCGGGGGTGACAAGCTCTGTGATACCGCGCTTGACGAGTTTCTTGGTGAGCTTGGGGTCTTCGAGCTGCTCGCAGATAGCCACACGCTTGCCGGCACGGACGAGCTTGGGGAGGTAGCTGTCGAGTGCATGGTGCGGGAAGCCGGCGAGCTCCACATGCTGGGCTGCACCGTTTGCCCGTCGTGTAAGTGTTATGCCGAGTATCTCCGACGCCACAATGGCATCGTCGGAAAAAGTCTCATAAAAGTCGCCCACACGGAAAAGCAGTATCGCATCGGGATGCTTTGTCTTCATCTCCGAGTACTGCTTCATCAGAGGGGTTTCTACATATTTTTTTGCCACAGGAATCTGAGAATTTCGTTAATGACTTACTTGCCGATTTTGCTCTCGCGCGAGGGTATAGCTATGGAAGTGATAGCCTGGATAGCGGCGCCTGCGAGGGTGAACGCGAGCCAGTCGCGGAGCTGTGCCCCGGGGTAGAAAAGGAAGAAAGCGGCCACGCAGAAGAATATCGCGCTCCAGCTTTCGATGCGGTGGAAGCGCTTGAGGCGCATGTCGCTGCCGCGGTAGGGGGTGAACAGGCGCGCTATGAGCAGAATAAGCGCACCGGCCGAATATACATACGGATACGCTTGCTGCGCCCATGCCGTATTCATCATGAAGAAGGGCACGAGGGTGGCAAGAAGTATCAACAGAAGCCCTGCAGGGGCTACGACCGATGTGAGCACCGATCGGAGTGCGGAATTATTTTTCACTGGGTACGGGGGGTGTTTCGGTAAATATAAATACGTCCTCGCCGGCACGTTTCATGCCATACTGCTCGCGCACGACCTGCTCCATGAGGTCGCGGTCGGAGGCCAGACGGCTGTTGAGGTCGCGGTAGTAGAGCATGGTGTCGCGGTTTGCTTCGAGCTCGGCGCGGAGGCTGTCGATAGTGCGGTCGTAGTCGATACTCTGAAACACCGTATTCTCACCCGAGAATGCAATGTAGCAGAAGGCGGCGATGCACACCAGGGTGACCGGCGAAAGGAAGCGTCGGCACCACGACCATATTGAGGAAAGTTTTGAGTTCATAATATCAATACCAGGTAATACCGTTGGAGAGTGAAGAGCGCTTGTCGTACTTGAGGTCGGAGAGCATCGACGAGTTGACTGAAATATGGAAGTTATAGCTCTTGTAGGGGCCTACGGGCACGAAGCTCGCACTCATGGTGAAACAGTGGAGGTCGCGCGATATATTGCAGTTCATGTACGCTATGCGGTGAGTATCGAAGTTGTAAGATGCCGAGAAGGAGAAGTTCCACGCCGAGGTCGGGCGGATATTTCCCGACAACGAGAGGTTCTGGGTTATTTTGCCGTCGAACTCCATTTTGTCGTAGTTGAAGGCACCGTAGCCATAGTTCACCGAGTAGTTGAGGCTCAGGCTCCACGGCACGGTCCACTTGGCATAGCCGTTGGAGTTCATCTCCACATCGCCGGCGCCGTGGTCGTGGTTGTGGCCACTGCGGTCGTCCGACTCGCGGTTGTTATCGGAGGAGGAGTTGTTATTGTTGTCGGTGCCGGGGTCTTCTTTCTTGTTTTTGCGCTTGAACGTATCGTTGTTGAACGTATAGCTGAACGATGTACCCGTGCGCTGCAGACGGCCTATGCCCTTACCTGCGGCGAGGCGTGTCTTGTTGATTTTCACGGGCGTACCGGCCGAATTGAGTCCGTAGGTATATACATCCCACGTTGCCGATAGATTGAGGTTGAAGCTCTTGGTGAGGCGCAGGAGTATCGACGTGGAGAGGTCGCTCCAGTTGAGCGAGTCGGCGGCGAAGTTGTAGCTCTGGCTCACATTGAGGTTCTCAATCAGCGAAATCTTCTTCTCGCCGATTGAGTCGTTGCTCGACTTCACCTTCATCTCAAGATTATTGGCAAGGGAGTACGACACCGACCCGGTCTTGCCCGCGCTCGGCACTCCGAAGAGAGCGTTGGGGAAGAGGCTGTACTGGCGGTTCTGAATCTGTCCGCGGCTGTCGGTGTAGTTGTACGAGCCGTAGTAGCCGAAGAAAGGCGAGGAGAAGTCGGGCGAACCGTTAAACGACAGCGACGGCGTGAGTACGTATCGTATCATCTTGATTTTCTTGCCTATGGCACCAAGCGGCTGGAAGAAGGCATACACCTTGGTGTCAAGAGCCACCGAGGCCGTGAAATCCCACACGTTGTAGAAGCCGTAGGTGGTGTCCATAAGCTCGATAGCCTGCTGATCGTCCCACGAGCGGCGCACCTTGCGGGTATACATTCGGTCGTTGAGATTCAGCGACGGTGTGAAGTTGAAGTATTTCAGCACATTGAAGGTAGCCGACACAGGCACACGGTGCTGCATGGCATTGCGCCAGTCCTTGATAAGGCTCTTCTTGAAAAATTCGTCCTGCTTCGACGTAAGCGAGTTCTGGAAAAGACCGCTGTACGACAGCTTTATCTTCTCATACCACTTCTCGGCACCCACGGCTCGCTTGCGCTTGAAGGGATAGACCTGCGACATGGAGATAGTGATATTGGGGAACGATACTGCAAGAGTGGAGTCCTGAGAGCGCTGCGATATGTTGAAGGTGGTGGAGAGGCTCCACTTGGAGTTGGGTATGCGGTAGGTCATGTTCACGGTCGAACTCTTGGTGTTCTCGGTGAACGCCGACGAATAGTAGGAGTTGAGGTCGTTTCGCGAGTAGCCCGATGTGGCGAAGTTGACACTTGCCGAAAGCGACATGTTGGGGTTGAACTTGGAGTCCTGCGAGTGGCTCCAGACTATCTGGAAGTTGGTCTGTGTGGAGTAGTCGGGCGAGCCTTTCTCTCCCGTAATAGTCTTGAGATAGGATGCGTTGAACGAGCCTGAGTACTTATATCTGCGGGCGTAGCTCGAGCGGGCGCTGAGTCCCCACGAACCTTTGGTGTACACTTCGCCGGTGAGGGCGAGGTCGACATTGTCGTTGATAGCGAAGTAGTAGCCGCCGTCGCGGAGATAGAAACCGCGGTTGTAGTCGTCGCCGAAGGTGGGCACTATCACGCCGGAAGCGTACTTGTCGGTAAAGGGGAAGTAGCCGAAGGGCACCGCCAGAGGAAGGGGAAGGCCGGCGAGCACCATGTAGGCAGGGCCTACCACGATATTCTTGCCGGGACGCACCTTGGCTTTGGTGAGCTGGAAGTAGAAGTGAGGATTGTCGTGGTGGTCGCAGGTAGTATAGCGTCCGTCCTTGATATAGAATTCGTCGTCGGTACCCTTTTTGGTCCGGCCACCTGTAAGGTAGCCCTCGCCTTGCTGGGTCACGACGTTGGTGATATATCCTTTCTGAGTCTTGAAATTATAGCGCATGGTGGCAGCCTCGTAGTCGGTGCCGTTCTCGTTGAATACGGGTTTGCCGATTACTTCTCCCGTGGAGTCGGTGCGGCCCACGGCGAAGACGCTGTTGTCGGTGAGGTCCATGCGTATCTCGGCGGCGTCGAGCTTGATATCGCCGTAGCTCACAGAGCCGTCGCCGTACATGTAGGCCGTATCGCGGCGGACTATGCACATGGAGTCGGTCGACGAGAATACCACGGGAGCATCGAGGTCGGTCTTGACATATCTCACGCGCGAGGGGGATGTTTGGTTGGCAGGCAGAGGTGCCGAAGGAACTACGAGGAGGGAGTCGCCGTCCACGGTATCCGTACCGATAACCGACGGTACTTCAATCTGTTGGAGCAAGTCTGCCAGGGTATCGCCCACAGTGTCGGGAGCTACAGCAAGACGCGAGGTCACATCTTCTGTATCCGAGTCTCCCGACCCCCATACAGAAAAGGCGAAGAACGCGGCAAAAAGGGCCGCTATATATATCACCAGGCTTCTCACTGCTCAAATGACGGTTTATCTCGGCAAAGATACGAATTTTTAGCAGCATAACGGCTCTTGAAGTCGCTCTATTAATCCTTTTTTGCTAATTTTGCGATATGAACTACACTGACATACGCAAACTCATTTCGGCAAACCGCCTCGCCGAGGCCGCCGCACTCCTGCCCTCTCCCTCCGAGGCCAAGGACGCCGAGGCTCTATATCTGCTCGGACGCATTGCCTGGAAAGAGGGCCGCAAGACCGACGCCATTTCGCTCTACAATGCCGCTCTCGCTCTCGACCCTGAGTCGGAGGCCGCAGTGGCTCTGGAGCAGGCTTCGGGCATTATGGACTTCTATCATCGCGACTTGTACAATCCTTAACCTGAAAAAATCTATCCGTCTTAACGCACACGAGGCGCCCCGCAGGGGGTGCCTCGTGCTTATTTATGTGCGGTATGTTATTTCGATTTAAGTAAGTCTTGTAAATTAGTTTATATTACAATTTGAAGTAGTTATGAGCGAGATTCGTACTTGCGAAGAAGGACTTATGGGGCTCCATAACGACTGATAAGTAAGCACGAAGATTGCCATAACTACTCAAAGAGTGATATAAAATAATTTTCATGACTTACTTGTCGGTAGAAGTGTAACCGTAACCGTAGGTGCGATTCTTCTTACCATAGTGTCCGTACTCGCCGTAGCGGCGGTACATGTAGGAGTTCGACACCATGTCCACACCGTTGAGCACGAGGTAGACAGAACTGAATTTACCGGCTTTGATGGCATCGTGGAGCACGCGCAGGCTCTTCTTGGAGGAGAAGTTGGCACGCGAAACGTAGAGCTGCAGGTCGGAGTGACGGAGAATGAGATAGGTATCGGAAATCACGCCTACGGGAGCGGAGTCGAGTATCACGTAGTCGAACTCTGCGCAGAGCGCTGCAATGAGGCGGTCCATATTCTCGGACATGAGGAGTTCGTTGGGGTTCGGCGGTACGGGGCCTGCGGGGAGTACGTAGAGATTATCGTTATACTTGCTCTTCACCACGAGCTTGCCGAGGTCCTTTTCCTGACCTGAAAGATATGTGGTGACGCCGCGGCGGTTGTCGAGGCCGAAACGGTGCGCGAGCATGGGACGGCGGAGGTCCATACCCACTACCACCACTTTCTTGCCCATAAGGGCGTAGGTGAGTGCGAGGTTGGTGGCAACGAATGTCTTACCTTCACCCGACACTGTAGAGGTGAGGAGTATCACCTTGCTGTCTACGCCGGAGCGTGTAAAGGAGATATTGTTGCGGAGCAGGCGGAAAAGCTCGGCTATAGGAGTGGATACGTTTTCGCCGACAACGACGGTATCGTCGCCTTTCACATCGCCCTTGCAGATTTCACCGAGGATGGGCACATTGGTGAGGCGCGAGAGCTCTTCCTGATCGGCGAAGTTGGGGAACATCACTCGCTTGAAGAAGATGACTACGGCGGGAATGCCGACACCCAGGAGTAAAGCAAGAACTAATATGAACATTCTCGACGGCGACACGGGACCGGTGCCGGTGGGGTCGTCGATAAGACGGGCGGTATTTGTGGCAAGAGTCTTCTGCAGAGCTATTTCTTCACGGCGCTGAAGGAGGAAGGTGTAGATGTTTACCTTCACCTGCTGCTCGCGGAAGATTTCCTGCAGGCCTTTGTCAACTGTAGGAGTGGATGCGAGGCGGCCGATACTTACGCTTTCGAGCTGATTGATAGAGTTGCGCTTGGCGGCAAGGCTGCGCTTGGCGGCGTCAAGATTCTGGAGGATACGCACCTTGTCGCGGCTCAGTTCTTCCTGCATCGAGCGTACGAGCGGATTGTTGGGGGTCGAACCTTCGAGTGTGCGGTTGAGCTGGCTCACCTTGCGGTTGTAAGCCTCTATAATCTGCGTGATTGTAGGATTGTTGACGGCGGCCGGAAGGGTCTCGTATGTATCTGACATCGACACCCCGCGTTCTATCTCATTGAATACCAGCATCTCGGCATCTACCTCGGCGAGCTGCTTCTCGTAGTCGCTACGGCGGTTGAGGTTGATATTCGACTGAGTGTGCATATCGGTGATTCCGTGAGCCTGACGATAGGCCTGAAGTCGGTTTTCCACGTCTTTGAGTTCGTCGGAAATCATCACGAGGCGGTCAAGGATGAAGGCCTCGGTCTGAACGGCCGAACGGTTTTTGTCTTCAATGATTTCGCGGTTGTAGAACTCGAGGAGCACATCTATGATATCGCTGCCGCGCTTTACAATCTGGTCGAGAAGACTTATGCGCATGATTTTCTCGGAGTTCTTGGCAAACTCGATGCTGAGAGCGCCCGAGAGGCGGGCGGCAGCCACACGCGGATTTACGATAGTAATGATCTGCACACCCTCAACTTCCGAAACAACGGGCGACGGAGAGAGAGTTACAGTACCGTGCGAAAGCTCTATATCGAGGGGAAGCGACACGTCTTTAAGTGTCTTTTCCTCTTTTACTTCCTTGAATTTTGTCTTGACTTCGACATCGAATTTACCGTCGGCCTTGGGCTTTACGGTAAGGTGGATAGGCTCGGTGAGTGCGCGGAGCGACATGGAGTCGAGCGACGCATTGATAGGATTGTTCTGATACAGAGGGATGTTGCGGAGTGTGCCCTTTGCATAGTAGGAGTATGAGAGATTGAGCGAATCTACAATCTTGATGAGGTTGTTGCGCGACTTGAGCACCTCGAGCTCGGTCTCGTCGATATAATTTTTGAGAGCCACCATAGGGTCGGTAGCATTCATGGAGAACGCATTCTCGCTCGTCTGGTCTTCGCTCAGGTACACCGAGGCATCAATTCGGTAGACGGGTATCTTGGAGGCGCAGTAGAACCATGCACCGATGATGCACACCACAACACTTAATACAAACCACTTCCAGTTTGCAAGATAGGCAAGAAGCAGCCCGGTGGTGTCGAAACTTTCTTCGTCGCGGTCTTCAATATTGTTGATATCGGGATTCATGCGTCAGATAAGATTACTTGGAAAGGTTTATAATACCGATGATGAGAGAGGCCAGCGACGACATACCGCCGACTACGGTAATCGTGGATGTTACGGCAGGATTGAGCGACCATGCGTTGGATCGGAGCGACTTATTGGGCTCGACGTAGATAAAATCGTTCTGCTGCAGTACGTAGTAGGGGGAGAGAAGCAAGTCTTTATCATGAAGATTGAGACGATGCACCTCGCGGGTACCGTCGGCATTGGTGCGATAGAGGAGGATGTTCTCACGGTCGCCCTTGATGTCGAGGTCGCCGGCCATAGAAATAGCCTCGAGGAAAGTCATGCGCTCGTTCTTCGACTGATACACACCGGGTAGCTTCACGGCACCTGCCACTGTCACGCGGAAGTTCATCAGGCGGATATCAATCTGCGGACGCTCGGTGACGTACTTGGGATAGATAGCCTCGCACAGTTCGTCGGCAACCTGCTGCTTGTGCAGGCCGGCCACTTTGACCTTTCCGACAATAGGGAAGTCGATGCAACCGTCGGCATTTACGAGATAGTACTCCGTAGACACTTCCATACCGCTGTTGCCATAGGTATTCAGTGTACGTGAGATGTTGATTATCTTGCCGTCGGCGTCGATATATTTACCCTTGTTGAAGGGAGCCATTGCCGCCATATTCGCGCCGGTAACTTCTATATTCAGAAGGTCGCCAACGGTTATTACAGGGTCGCCAACAGTAGGAACTGCGGAGAGCACCTCTGCGGGAATGGTTTCTGCTTCAACGAGATAAGGCACTTTTTTGGGTGCAGAACAGCTTGCCAGCAAAAATACGGCCACAGCTGTAAAAAGCATATTGCGATGTAAAACTTTCATTTTACAGATAGGAAGTAAACCTACAGTTTTTATTATTCAATTCAGCTAAAAAGTGTTAGCGTCGGCAAAGATACGCATTTTTTCCCTATCTACCAATATTTGTCAGGCTTTATAGCGCAGTTGTGTTCGGCAACTTATTTGCCCAACGATTGCATCTCTACCAGACGGCGATAGTAGCCTTTGGCCCCGGGGGCAAGAAGTTCGTCGTGAGTGCCGCTCTCCACTATTCGCCCTTCGTGCATCACACAGATGAGGTCGGCGCGACGTATGGTAGCGAGGCGGTGGGCTATGACGAGGGTCGTACGCCCCTCCATGAGGCGGTCGAGAGCCTGCTGAACGAGGGCTTCGCTCTCGCTGTCGAGTGCCGACGTAGCCTCGTCGAGAATGAGGATGGCGGGATTTTTGAGCACGGCGCGGGCTATGGAGATGCGCTGACGCTGACCGCCCGACAGTCGGCATCCGCGGTCGCCGACTGAAGTATCGTAGCCGTTTTCCGTGGCCATAATGAACTCGTCGGCATTGGCTATGCGGGCGGCGGCACGCACCTGTTCGAGGGTAGCGCCCTCGACTCCGAATGCTATGTTGTTGAAAATAGTATCGTTGAAGAGTATCGCCTCCTGATTCACATTGCCCATGAGCGAGCGGAGGTCGTGCACGCCGAGTTCTCTCACATCGGTGCCGCCGACGCTTACCGAACCCTTGCGCACGTCGTAGAAGCGAGGGATGAGATCGGCCATGGTGGATTTACCGCTACCCGACTGACCTACAAGGGCTACCGTAGCTCCCGGACGTATGTCGAGGCTCACATCGGAGAGCACGTCGGTAGTGCCGTCGTAGGAGAATGTAACGTCGTCGAAACGCACGCCTACAGGAGCACCCGTCGCGGGTATGGCTTTAGGTTTCGCGGGGTCGGCGATAGGATTTTTCGCACCGAGAATCTTGTCCACGCGATCCATGGAAGCGAGGCCCTTCTGTATGGCGTAGCTTGCCTTGGAGAGGTCTTTGGCAGGATTGATGATGCTGTAGAAAATCACCATGTAGTAGATGAAGTCGGGGGCATTGAGGCTCGACTTGCCCGAAAGTATCAGGCTGCCGCCGAACCACAGGATAATGGCAATGGCGGTAGTGCCGAGGAATTCGCTCATAGGGTGCGCAAGCGACTGGCGGCGAGCCACTTTATTGGAGAGGTGGTAGAACTCCTGGTTCTCTCCGTGGAAGCGCGCGCACATCTTGTCTTCTGCATTGAAAGCCTTGATGATGCGGAGTCCGCCGAGAGTTTCTTCGATAGTGGACATGAGCACACCCCACTGGGTCTGGCCCTCGTAGGAGGTGCGCTTGAGGCGCTTGCCAACCTTACCCATGACGTATCCGGCCAGAGGGAGCAGGATGAATACAAACACGGTGAGCTGCCACGAAATAGCAATCATCATACCGAGACACACGATAATCATCACCGGATTTTTAAACATCATATCGAGCGATGCCATAATCGAGTTTTCGATTTCGGCCACGTCGCCGCTCATGCGGGCCATGACGTCGCCCTTGCGCTCGGCGGTGAAGAAGCCTATGGGCAGTACGGTGATTTTATCGTACACATAGTTGCGGATATCGCGCACGATACCCGAGCGCATGGGGATGATGAAGTACGAACTCAGATATGCCGTGCCGGTCTTAAGAGCCGTTAGCACTACGAGCGCTGCGGCAAGTATGCCGAGCGTGGCCGAGGCACCGCACTGCTCTATAAGTACCTGAGTATAATAGTAGAAGTTGTTGAACGCCACCTCCTTGAGCGACCCGTCGCTGAGGTGCATATACACGTAGTGACTCTCGCGGATTTTGAAGAGCATCTCGAGAATCGGTATAATGAGCGCGAAGGAGAAAAGCGTGAGAAATGCCGTGAGAAGATTAAAGAGCACATTGAGTGCCAGATACTTCTTATAGGGCGGCACGAAGCGTCGGAGAAGGCTTAAGAAACCGTTCATTAAATGTTTTAATTTATTTATAATCAACGTCCCATACGCAGACGCATGTGGTCCGGTATGAGATTATTGGCACGTCGGCCTATATTTTTGGCAAAACCGAGAGGTCGGGCGCCATAGCATGGAGTTACAAAGCCCTTGGGAAGACCGTCGGGGAGGTCGCTAAGACTCTCGCCGCGGAGGAAACGCAGAGCAGCGTCGAGGTCGAGATCAAACGCCGCGAAAGAGTCGGGACGCAAGTCGGCGCTCAACGCCAGTTCGTGCAGCGGCGCGAGGTCGCGTCCTTTAGGCTCGGCCACGGGCAATCCGCCGCGCAGCAGCGTCACCGTCGATGCGAGTTTGTCGATGAAAGCGGCATGAATACGTGGACGAATCTCGATGCGTCCGCCCGCCTCGACTTCTATAAATCTGTCGGCATCAGCGATATGACTCTTCACAAACTCGCCGCACGCCGCAAATTTCTTTTCCTTATATTGTGCATGACTGCCGTTGCCGGGTTTGCGCACGGCAGCAATAAATATACCCTCGCCTCGGATATGTCCCGGCGTAAATCTATAGCAGTGATGCGGAGTGTCGATACCCTTGAGCACCCCTTCGAAGCAGTCGAGGCCGAGGTCGACGCTCTCGGCGTCGAATTCATCG
The DNA here is from genome assembly GCA_014800815.1 of Bacteroidales bacterium. GTDB lineage: Bacteria > Bacteroidota > Bacteroidia > Bacteroidales > Muribaculaceae > CAG-873. Next base: position 36,734 of record JAAVFI010000011.1, read on the forward strand.
GCAAGGAAAGCTATATTCTCCTCATTCTCAGAGCGGTTGAATGTGCATGTACTGTAGATAAGCACCCCTCCCGGCCTGAGCGACTGCCAGAGGTCGGAAAGTATGGCACGCTGAGTAGCGGCACACGAGGCCACAAGCCCCTCCGACCACTGCGCTACCGCCTCAGGCTCCTTACGCATCATGCCCTCGCCGGAGCACGGCGCATCAACGGCCACGATATCGAAAGCCTCCTCCAGACGGCCGAAGCGCGACGCATCGCCGCGGACTACGGCAACATTCGAGGCTCCGTATTTGGCAATATTTTCATAGAGGATATTGGCACGGTGTCGGTCAAGCTCGTTGGCGACAACAAAATCGTCGCTCCTCAGAGCCTCAAGCGCCGAGATAGTCTTACCTCCCGGCGCAGCACAAGCGTCGAGGTAGCGCAACGGACTCTCATCGAAATATTTTCCGACAATCCGTCTTACAGCCTCAGTATAAATCATCGACGACGCCTCCTGCACATAGTAGAGTCCCTGATGCCATGCGGGATCGGCGGCAAAGAGAGGACGTTCGGCAAGATACCGCCCCTGTGCGCACCAGGGCACAACATCAGCATCGGCAGCAGGCGCACACCCCTTGAGGGCATTGTCGCGCACGCTCACCTGCGGAGGAGCCGTGAGTGCGGCAAGCAAAGGCCCGGCAAAATCATCGCCGAGGCTCCGCAACATCTCTATAAACTTGGGAGGCAATTCTGTTTTCACACCGCAAAGATAGCGAAAATCTCCCACATCCCCCCGCTTTTGGCAAAAGCGACCAATATAATCTAATTTTCATGACTTACATAGTATCATTATGCGCATCATCTCCCTGCCGCAATTATTTCATCAGTCAGCAGATGAATGGTATTTAATACCAATTTAAGTGCTGTATTTGAAAAAAAAATCCAAATACAGCACTTAAAATTTAAATAATTCTCATTTTATGCCTGAAAATTTCCGACTCTACCTCCCCGCACCGACTATAATCAACTTACAACTTTATTATAGTTAAACATAGTTAATGCGTGTACCAAAATGGATACCATTCGTTATATTTGCAGATATAATAAATTGTAGACTATGGAAATTGTTAGCGCACGAGATTTCAGAACAAATCAGTCAAAGATTCTGGCAAAGGCTTTAAAAGGAGAGTCGGTATTACTTTCCTCTCGTATGGGCATGTTCAAGATTACACCAATTACCGAAGAAGACTCCATGACAAATCGCATATGCGAAGGTCTTAAAGAAGTTCAACAGATCGAAGCAGGAAACATACATGCCAAATCAGCAAAAGATTTCCTGAATGAGCTTTGATATAAGAACCACTCCAAGATTTGAGCGTTCGGCCAAAGCTCTTTTCAAGAGATATCGATCACTGAAAACAGATATCGGTGAACTGATAGCCGCATTGGAAAACAACCCATTCCAGGGAGATGAACTCACTCCCGGCATAAGGAAGATACGCATGGCTATTACTTCCAAAGGTCGTGGGAAGTCCGGTGGCGCAAGAGTAATTACCTATACAATAGTAGTTTCTGAAAATGAGGGGCGAGTTTACCTTATAGATATATATGACAAATCAGACTACTCTACAGTCGAACTATCCACAATAATTAAAGTAGTCGCTGACATTGAACCTGCAAAGTAAGCCTCTACCTCCCCGCACTATCCTGCCAGCCGCCACCGAGGACTTTGTAGAGCTGGACGAGGGCGAGGTATTCGTCGCGCACGGCATTGCTCACACCCACCTGCGCATCAAAGTAGCGGCGCTGGGCATCAAGCACATCGATATAATTTAGCACACCCATATTATACTGGGCATAAGCCAGATTGGCGTATTTGCGGGCAGCTTCAAGCAGGTCGCGGCGGCGTGCCGTTGTCTGCCGCATATTGCGGAAGGTGACCACAGCGTCGTCCACCTCACGGAAAGCGTTTAGCACGGTCTGCTCATATTTATAGCGGCTCTGGTCGTAGGCGGCGATAGCGGCGCGGTATTTGCGCTTGTTGCGGCCGAAATCGAGGATAGTGCCGGTGATGCTGCCGACGACAAACGAGAAAGGCGAGCGCAACAGATTGGCGAAATCATTGTCCTCGGCACCACCCGTAAGCCCTATTCTGAGGTTGGGAAAGCGGTCGGCATAAGCCACACCTACGGCGGCGAGAGCACTGCGGAGCGACGACTCGGCGGCACGGATATCGGGGCGGCGCTGAAGCAGAGTCGAGGGTAGACCCACGGGAATAGTTTCGGGCAACGGTTCCTCAAGCATCAGATTGTTGCGCTTGAGTTCCTCGGCGGGAAAACGGCCCATAAGCAGCGTTATGGCATTCTTCTGCACCTCGATGCGACGCTCAAGGCCAGGTATAAGCGCAGCCGTGGTAGCATATTCCACCTCGGCCTGGCGGTACACAGTCTCGGGCGTAAGACCTCCCTCGAAGCGGAGTTTGGCCTTCTTGAGATTTTCCTCGCGTGTATAGAGCGTACGTCTTACAATCGAGAGCTCATTGTCGAGCGCTATAAGATTGAAATACGCCGTAGCGGCTTCGGCAATCAGCGATATGCGCAGGGCTCGACGGTTCTCTACCGAAGCAAGGAAATCGGCCTCGCCTTTTTTGCGGGCCCAACGCAGACCGCCCCAGAGGTCGACCTCCCAACGAATCGTCAGATTAAGACCGATTTCAGGGTCGACGATATCATTTTCATGATAGTACTTATTGGTTTCGCGGTTGGCGTATGCATTTGCCCCGATTGTCGGGAAGAAATTGGAGGCCGTGAGGCCGTAGAGCTCATTCAGACGCTCCATGGTAGCACCTGCTGCAGCGAGGTCACGGTTGTGCGAGAGCGTCTCCGATATTATATATACGAGGGCGGAGTCGGAGTACACCTTCCACCAGTCCACATCGGCGAGAGTGAGCGAGTCGGTGGTCTGCCCCTCGATGTGGGCGGGGAGTTCGAGCTCAGGCTTCTGCAGATTTTTCACACCGGAGCACGAGGTGCCGGCGAGCACTACAAGAGCCGATACTATGCTGAGTATTATATTTCTGCGCTTCATTTTGCCTGTTTTTTGCGTCGGTTAGTGAACTTATTGACCATTACGAAGAAGAACGGCACGAATAATATACCTACAGTCACCGCTACTATCATACCGAAGAACACTCCTGTGCCGATATCACGGCGTGCGGCCGAACCCGGACCCGAAGCTATGACGAGCGGGAAAAGACCGAGGATAAAGGCAAGCGAGGTCATGACGATAGGACGGAACCGCAGGCGCGCGGCCGTGATTGCGGCGCGGGCGGCATCCGCACCCTTCTCCACTTCCTCCTTGGCAAATTCCACAATAAGAATTGCGTTCTTCGCCACAAGACCCACGAGCATCACCAGACCGATCTGGAAGTACACATTGTTCTCAAGACCGCAGATTGCCACACCCGCGTAAGCGCCGACGCCGGCCACGGGGAGCGAGAGGATAACGGCCAGAGGCACCGACCAGCTCTCGTAGAGTGCTGCAAGGAAGAGGAATACGAAGAGGAATGCGAGGCCGAGCACAAGTGCGGTATTGCCGCTGCCGTGCTTCTGCTGATAGGAGAGGCCCGACCATTCCACGCCGATATCCGACGGAAGATGTTCGGCCACAATCTGCTCGAGTTTATCCATAGCCTGACCGGTAGAATAGCCGTGAGCGGCTTCGCCCGTTACGGTGGCGGCGTTGAACATATTGAATCGTCCTACAGTACCGGGGCCCGCTGTATAGTGGCTTGTGCCGAGCGAAGTTATTGGCACCATTGTGCCGTCGCGGCCACGCACCGAGAAGAGGTTGAGATTATTGCGGTTGGCACGGTATGGAGCCTCAGCCTGCAGATACACGCGGTAAATGCGGTTGAACATATTGAAGTCGTTGACATACACCGAACCCGTAAAGGCCTTCATCGTCGAGAAGATATCGCTCATAGGCACACCCTGGAGCTTGGCGCGGTCGCGGTCCACATCGAAGAAAAGCTGGGGAATATTCGATTGCAGCGAAGTGGAGATTGAGGAGAATTCCTTGCACTGCGAGGCATAATACTTGAGAGTATCCACAGCGTTGGCGAGGTCTGTATACGACGCGTCGCCGCGCGCCTCAAGCACCATTTCAAAACCGCCCGACGTACCGAGACCCGGGATAATGGCGGGAGTGAAGAAGTAGACATTCGCCTCGGGATATTCGGCTATTTCCTCACGGATGCGTTCGCGAAGCTCGGCAAGAGAGTTCGTACCGCGCTTGTCGGCTTCCTTGAGAATGACGGTGAGGGTGGCATGCGACTGGTTTGTGCCCGTGCGGGCCGACGAGCCTGTCACATTCAGCACATATTCTACATCATGGTCCGACTGCAGGAAAGTAATGGCGCGATCGGTCACCTCGCGTGTGCGCTCAATGGTCGAACCCTCGGGGAGCTCGAGCTCGACGGTGAAATAGCCCTGGTCTTCGGGCGACATAAAGCTCGAAGGCACAAGCGCATTACCTATATATATAGCCACGAGCGCGAGACCGAAGGCCGCTATCATGCGGCGCGGATGACGCAGTGTGCGGCCTATCATCTTGCAGTAGAATCGGTTGCCGCGGGCAAGCCAATAGTTGATGAGGCGGAAGAAGCGGGGCTTGCGGCGACCGTTGTCGGGTCGGATAAGCATGGAGCACATCACTGGCGAGAGTGTCAGCGCTACAATAGTGGAGATAATCACCGATACCGCGATAGTAATGGTAAACTGGCGGTAGAGCTGACCGGTGATGCCGGGGAGGAAGCTCACCGGCACGAACACGGCACAGAGTACCAGCGACATGGCAATAAGTGCCGAACCGAGACCGTCCATAGCCCTGCGGGTAGCCTCCTTAGGGTCGCAGTGGTCTTTCTCCATGATGCGGTCGACATTCTCCACCACGACAATGGCGTCGTCCACCACTATACCGATAGCAAGGATAAGGCCTAAGAGGGTGAGCATATTGAGCGAGAAGCCGAAGATGAGCATCACGCCGAAAGTACCTATCAGCGATATAGGCACCGCGATGACCGGAATAAGTGTCGCGCGCCAGTTCTGGAGCGAGAGGAATACCACGAGAATCACCAGAATCAGAGCCTCGAAGAATGTGCGGTACACATGGTGGATAGACTCCGATATGTAGGTGGTCATATCGAAAGGAATGGTGTACGAAAGACCCTCGGGGAAAGTACGGCTGATATCGGCCATAGTCTTCTTCACCTGTCCGGCCACGTCCATTGCATTGGAGCCGGGGAGCATATTTATCTCGAGAATGGCTGCGTTGCCACCGTTGATACCGCTCTCGGTAGAGTAGCTCGAGGCTTCGAGAGTGACGCGGGCAACGTCTTTAAGGCGGATAATAGAGCCGTCTTTATTAGCCCTTATCACAATATCTTCAAACTCTGTCACCGACGACAAACGGCCTCGCGCGATGATAGGCACCGTAAGGTCGACACCCGAGATAGGCGCCTGGCCGAGCACACCGGCCGCCGACTCGCGGTTCTGGTCCTTGATAGCGGAAGTGATATCCTGCACGGTGATGCCGAGGTCGGCGAGCTTGTCGGGCTGCACGTATATCTGCATGGCGTAGTAGCGGCCGCCCACATTGCGGATGCCGCCCACACCGGGCACACGGCGCAGCAGGTCGAGAACGTTGAGAGTGGCGTAGTTGGAGAGGTAGATTTCGTCGAACTTCGGGTCAGACGAAAGCAACGCTATGGTCATGAGCTTGTTGGCTGTCTCCTTCTCTACGCTGATACCGTTCTGCACCACCTCGGCCGGAAGGCGCGACTCGGCCTTCTTCACGCGGTTCTGCACATCGACGGCGGCGAGTTCGGGGTCTACATCAATATCAAATGTAATCTTTGCCGAAAAGCCGCCCGAGTTCGAGCTCGTCGAATTCATATATATCATGCCGGGAGTACCGTTGAGCTCCTGCTCTATAGGGGTAGCCACAGCCTGAGTCACCGTCATGGCATCGGCGCCGGGGTAGGATGCCGACACACTCACCACCGGGGGGACAATCTCGGGATACTGGTCGATAGGAAGCATCACCAGACCTATCGAACCCAGTATGACTATCACGATAGAAATTACTATCGAGAATACGGGGTGATCAAGGAAAAAATTCTTTTTCATCAGGTCTGCCTCCTTTTACTCTGAATCTGCTTCCGGGGCTGCGGCTACGGGGCGCACCTTCATGCCATGGTGCAGTTTGTGAAAACCTTCCACCACAAGGCTCTCGCCGGCAGCAAGGCCGCGTTCAACTATTATTTCATTGCCGATTTCAGGACCTGTCTCCACATAGCGGCGCTCCACCACGCTGTCGGGGCGCACTATATATACGTAGGCACCGCCCTTCTCTGTCTCGATAGCCTTAGCAGGGATATCAATGGCATCGGCACGCACATCCACAAGAACTTTCACGCGGGTAAATTCACCCGGGAGCAGAGTGCGCGAAGGGTTGGGCATGGCGGCACGCACCTGGAAAGTACCTGTCGTCGGGTCTACCTGCGGCGAAGCGAAGTCCACCAGGCCGCGGTGAGGATATTCGGTACCGTCGGAGAGAGTCACGGTCACATAGGCATCCTGACGTTCGGTATCGTCGGTATGGCCGAGATTCACATTGCGGTCCTTGCTCTTGAGATAGTCGAGTGAAGTCATCGAGAAATTCACCATTACAGTGTCGCTCTTCACAACAGTAGCGAGCAGCGACTGACCCGAAGTACCCACAAGGGCACCGATATCAGCCTTGCGCTCGGTGATATAGCCCGAGATAGGACTCGTCACTTTGGTATATCCGAGAGTGAGCTCGGCCTGCATAAGGTCGGCGCGGGCCACCGATTCCTCTGCCTTGGCACTCTCGTAAGCTGCCTCGGCATTGTCGAGGTCGAGCTGCGATGCAGCGTTCTGCTCATATAGCGGACGGATACGTGCAAGGTCGCGGCTCGCTTTATTTAGCTGCGCAGTAGCCTTATTGAGCTGTGCACGGGCCTTTTCGGCGCGGGCTTTATATACCTGCGGGTCGATCTGGAAAAGAGTCTGACCCTTCTCCACATACGTACCTTCCTGGAAGAACATCTTCTCGAGATATCCCTCCACGCGGGCGCGGACTTCTACAAAGTGCTGAGGGGCGATGCGGCCTACATATTCGCCATAGATATTCACATCTTTCTGCTCTACAGGCTGAACCGATACAACAGGCAGAGTCTCCTGTGGCTTGTCTTTCTTTAAAAGAGCGACCAGCAGCCATACAAGACCGGCAGCAACACAGACGCACGCAACCGTGAGGACTACACGTCGACTCAGGCCACGCCTTACACTTATCTTTTTGATATCCATTATATTGACTGAATGCACTATCGCCTTGGCGACATTAAACAATGTGAGGAATTAAATTTCGTGCACAAATGTACAAAATTATAACGAAGTAGATAAAAGAAAAGTTCGATATACTCAACAAAATAAGCCAAATCTCGCTTTTATGTGTTATCTTTGCAGAATCCTCTAATTAACTTAATTCCTATGGCCCGAATGAACTGGGAAAGGCTGATAAACGACAAACGATTCGGCCTCGAAGACTACCACGATCCTAAAAAGAATCTTACCCGCACCGACTTCCGGCGCGACTACGACCGTCTCGTGTTTTCATCGCCCTTCCGACGCCTCCAGAACAAGACCCAGGTCTTCCCTCTGCCGGGCAGTATCTTCGTGCACAACCGCCTCACACACTCCATGGAGGTATCTTGCGTAGGTAAATCCATGGCCGACAACATTGCAGTAGCGCTCAAACGACGATACACTGCCCAAGGCGCTCCCGCCGAGCACTTCGACCACCTTGGCGATATCGTAGCCGCGGCCTGCCTCGCACACGACCTCGGCAACCCGCCTTTCGGACACTCCGGCGAAAAAGCCATAGGCACATATTTCAGCGAGGGTGAGGGCCTGAAACTCAAGCCGATGTTCACGCGCGAGCAGTGGGCCGACCTCATCAACTTCGAGGGCAACGCCAACGCATTCCGTCTGCTCACTCACCAGTTCAACGGACGCCGCCGCGGAGGATTCGCCATGACATACTCGATGCTCGCCTCCATAGTGAAGTACCCATTCGAGTCGGTGATATCGCCCAAAGGCAAATTCGGTTTCTTCACCACCGAGAAAGACGACTTCAGGCGCGTGGCCGACGAACTCGGCATGCTGCGCCTATCGGCCGACGGCGAGCCTCTGCGCTACGCCCGACACCCGCTCGTCTACATCGTGGAGGCTGCCGACGACATCTGCTACGAAGTGATGGATCTCGAAGACGCGCACAAACTCAAGATTCTATCCACCGACGAAGTTACCTCGCTCCTGCTCGGATTCTTCGATAAAGACCGCCGCGAGCACATGTTCGACGTAATGAAGAGCGTCGACGATCCCAACGAGAAGATTGCCTACCTGCGCTCCTGCGTCGTAGGGGCACTCGTAGAACAATGTGCGCAGACCTTTATAGACAACGAAGACGCCATACTCGAAGGACGCTTCGAAGGCTCGCTGCTCAGCCACATCCGCCCGCTCGAAGGCGATGCCTACAAGGCTTGCTGCAAGGTGTCTTACGAAAAGATATACCGCGCAGGCGAGGTTGTCGACATCGAACTCGCCGGTAACCGCATCATCACCTTCCTCCTCGAGCGCCTCGTGAGCGCGGTCCTCGAGCCCGAACTACACTACTCTCACCTCCTCCTCGCAAAATTCCCGCAACAATACGACACACAGTCGCCCACACAGTTCGGCAAAATACAGGCTGTGCTCGACCACGTTTCGGCCATGACCGACGTATACGCCCTCGACCTCTACCGCAAGCTCAACGGCATGTCGCTCCCTGCTGTATAACTCTCAAATAATATTATGCGACGTTCACTCTTCCTTATATTCCTGCTCACACTCTCCCTCCCTGTGCTTGCCCGCACATGGAAAGTATCCGATATACCCAACGTACACCTCGCGGACAGCACACAGTTTGTCTCCGACCCCGACGAAATTCTCTCACCCGACGCAAAAGCTGCCATAAACAGCTCAATGCGCTCCATACGCAAGAGCACCTCCGCCGAAGCTGTAGTCGTAATTGTAGATGACATCGACGGTGGCGACATCGACGGCTTCGCCACAGAACTCTTCACCGACTGGGGGCTCGGAAAGAAAGACGTAGACAACGGCCTCCTCATACTCGTGGCCAAAGACCTCCGCCGTGCCGCTATCCGCCCCGGATACGGCCTTGAAGGAGTGCTCCCCGATATTACCTGCGCCGCTATCCTGCGCGAAGATATGTTTCCCCGCTTCCGCGAGGGCGACTACGGCGCCGGACTTGCTGCCGCCTCGCAGACAATATCCACCATACTCACCGACCCCGACGCGGCAGCAGAGATACGCTCGCGCCTCGAAGACCCCGACTACAACGGAGGCACCGGCGAAGACGACCTCGACTTCTTCCAGGTCTACCTCATATTCATGGCCGTACTCTCTGTCGCACTCGTCATCATTCTCCTCCTCACCCTTGCAGGCACACGCGGCAAGAGTCGTCACGACCGCTATCTTGCCCTCGCCAAACTCAAATCGCCCTACCTCGCCCTCTCGTTCCTCGGCCTCGGCATGCCCCTGTTAGCATCCCTGCCCCTCATTATCATCCTCTATCATCTGCGCAACAGCCCCCACAAGTGCCCCAACTGCGGCACTTCCATGAAGAAGATAGATGAGGTGCACGACAACGAATATCTCAATCCCACACAGGACCTCGAGGAGCGCCTCGGCTCAGTAGACTACGACGTGTGGCTCTGCCCCTCGTGCGGCGAGACCGACATCGAGCAATACGTAACACCCGCGTCAGGCTACTCTCAGTGCCCCTACTGCCACGCCTACGCCTCGCGCCTCGTGCGCCGACGCATACTGCGCCAGCCCACCACAGCGCTCAAAGGCTTCGGCGTAAACGAATACACATGCCTCAACTGCCACAAAGACCACGACGACCACTTCGAGCTCCCGAAACTCGACGTAGCTCCCGCCGTAATAGCCGGAAGCATACTCGGCAGCAGCCGTAGAGGAGGTGGATTCGGTGGAGGAGGATTCGGTGGCGGCAGTTTCGGCGGCGGTATGACCGGCGGCGGTGGTGCTTCGGGCGGCTGGTAATTGCCCGCTTCGAAAAATTTTCTTACTTTTGCACCCTAAAACCGAAAAAGCAGAGCTATGGCAGGAGTAAAACCAAAGAAGGCCCTCGGCCAGCATTTTCTTACCGACCTAAATGTGGCCGACAGGATAGCATCAACTCTCGATGACTACCCCGACTCTCCCGTGCTCGAAGTAGGACCAGGCATGGGCGTTCTCACTCGTTTCCTCCTCGAAAAGCATCCCGCCGATAAAGTATCTGTCGCCGAGATAGATACCGAAAGTATCGACTGGCTCCGCACTCATCTGCCCGAACCTCAGCCGCGAATCATCGAAGGCGACTTCCTTCAGATGGATTTGGCCGAACTCTATCCCGGCGATGAGAAATTCTGCGTTCTCGGCAACTATCCCTACAACATTTCATCTCAGATCTTCTTCAAAGTCCTCGACTATAAAGACCGCGTAGAATGCTGCTCAGGCATGCTCCAGCGCGAAGTGGCCGAACGTCTTGCCGCCGCCCCCGGCACTAAAGCCCGCGGAATACTCAGCGTACTCCTCCAGGCATGGTACAGCGTCGACTACCTCTTCACCGTTTCGGAGCACGTATTCAATCCGCCGCCAAAAGTCAAGTCGGGAGTAATAAAAATGGTGCGCAACAGCGTGACAGACCTCGGATGCGACGAGGCCCTCTTCAAGACCGTTGTAAAGACCACCTTCGGCCAGCGCCGAAAGACCCTGCGAAACAGTGTACGCTCACTACTTCCCGCAGGCTCCGTTCTCCCCGAAGACGACCCCATGGGCGGTAAAAGACCCGAACAACTCTCGGTAGATGAATTTATTGAACTGACCAACAAGGTAGCAGCACTCCGCAAGGCATGAAAGAGTACACCGACGAATATCTCGAACACATTCAGCAGATAATCGCTGCCAACGACACCGAAAAGGCACGCGAAGAACTTGCCTCTCTACACCCGGCCGACATCGCCGAGCTATATCAGAAACTCGACCTTGAGGAAGCCGAATATCTTTTCAGCCTTCTCGACGAAGAAACCGCCGCCGACGTACTCATGGAGCTTGACGAAGACGACCGTCTCAAGCTCATCAGCGACATGCCCGCCGAGGAAATCGCCAAGCAGATCGACCACCTCGACACCGACGACGCCGTCGACCTCATACAGCAACTCGACGAGGAAGAGCGCGACGAAATCCTCTCGCACATCGACGACGTGGAGCAGGCAGGCGACATTATTGACCTCCTGAAATACGACGAAGACACCGCCGGCGGCCTCATGGGCAAGGAGATGATAGTCGTAAACGAAAACTGGTCGATGCCCGAGTGCATACGCCAGATGCGCGTGCAGGCCGAGGAAATGGACGAAATATACTACGTCTACGTCGTCGACAACGACAATAAGCTCCGGGGCACCCTCCCCCTCAAGATGATGCTCACGCATCCTTCGGTCTCGAAGATCAAGCACGTAATGGAGACCGACCCCGTAAGCGTCAAGGTAGACACCCCTATTGACGAAGTTGCTCTCGACTTCGAGAAATACGACCTTGTGGCAATGCCCGTAGTAGACTCCATAGGCCGTCTGCTCGGACAGATTACCGTCGACGACGTCATGGACCAGGTCCGCGAAGCCAGCGAACGCGACTATCAGCTCGCCGCAGGTATCTCCTCCGACGTCGATACCGACGACTCCATCCTCGCCCAGACCAAAGCCCGCATACCATGGCTCCTCATAGGCATCGCATCAGGCTTGCTCGCATCAGTCATCCTCAGCACATTCGAGGTACAGCTTCAGGCAGTCACCACACTCGCACTCTTCATTCCTATTATCGGCGGTACGGGAGGTAACGTCGGCGTACAGGCATCGGCAATCGTCGTTCAGGGTCTCGCCAACGGCTCCCTCGACATCAAGCACTTTGCCACACAGCTCGGCAAAGAACTGCTCATAGGCCTGCTTAACGCCACCGTAATAAGCTCCGTAGTATTCATCTACAACCTCATTACGCTTCCCGGAGAGTTTGCCGTGACCATGTCGGTAGCCACATCACTGTTCATAGTGGTGATTATAGCCACCCTGCTCGGCACCGTGGTACCGCTGACTCTTGAGAAACTGAAAATCAACCCTGCACTCGCCACAGGCCCCTTCATTCAGATATCGAACGACATCCTCGGCCTCATCATCTACGTGCATATTTCAACAATGTTCCTGCGCCTGTTCAGTTAGGAGATTGCCTTGCGTCGGATCGACGAAGTTCCCACCACCCACTGCCCTCCGGGCAAATAGGAGATAAGCAGGCTCGACACCCAGCAGCATACAAATGTACTCACTGCTATAGCGGGTATAGCTATACCCGTAGCAAGCTCAAGATTGGTCTTGAACACCGACACCCAGAGCCCGAGCCAGAATATGTGCATGAGATACATACCGTAGCTAAGTTCGGAAAGTTGAAGTATGATACGAGGAGTCCTCTCTTTCTTTATACAGGTAAAGAGAAGAAATGCTCCCGTTGTAAGCATAAGGCAGTTGAATGTGCAGAACGACCACCCGATTTCGAGTTCGGGAGTATCTATTATCTTGCCGGGTATGGCCTGTATATAGAACGACAGTATAGTCCATACAGCTCCTACCACCGTAAGAAGCGAACCGACGGCAAGACGCTTCTTTGTATCCCACGTCAGATGCACGCGTATATAGTGCGCGAGCACAAGATAGCCGAGATATCCCGAAAAATACCATAGTGTGTGGAATTCATTCCAGAAACACTGTCCCCACACCTCTCCCGCAAAACGGTTGAGATACGGTATAAGGGTAGAAATAACGAACAACACGATAAAGAACCGCTCCTCCTTGGCCGATACCTTGGCAAGCCACGGAGAAATAATAGGGATAAACAGATACAGGCCTATCAGCGGATAGATAAACCACAGATGCCCCGCAAGAGTCGGGAAATTCAGCAGTATGCGCGAAAGGTCCTGAGCGGAAGTAGACGGGTCTATCTGACCCCAGAACAGAGGCACCGTGCTGTACAGCACCATAAATATGAAGAACGGCGGCAGAATTCTCAGTGCTCTGCGGCGGTAGAATTCACGGGCACTCTGGCCTTCCTTCATAGGTACAAGAAGAAATGCCGAAACAATCATAAACAGAGGCACAGCCATACGCGAGAAACCGTCGTAGACCGACACCCAGAAGCGGTCTGTATCATTCAGAAGCAGCGATTGTGGACCGGCCATATCGGTAGCACCGGGTGCGCCATAGTAATTCTCGGAAGCATGTACAAGCATCACAAGGAAGCATGCAAATACCCTTATGTAATCCAGAAAAACGATTCTCTTCATATCCTTTGCTGTGAAACGTGATAATTTTGCAAATTTAGTAAAATTGCTGAATACCGCAAAATTACTATACCGTAGCTCCTAAGGCCAGAAAAGACACCGAAGCGGGTTTGGCACCGCTCCATGCCAGGGCAAACATTGCCTCCGACATCGACGCTCCCGTAGTGATCACATCGTCTACGATAGCCACATCAAGCCCCTCGAGTTCCTCTACATTGCGGCACGCATAGCATCCGCGGATATTCACCGAGCGCTCCCTGAAGCCCAGGCGCGTCTGCGTACCGTGGCCGCGCAAGGCCACAAGATTATCCCCCACCGGAATATCGAGCACATCACCAATACCTGCCGCTATCTCACAGCTCTGATTATACCCGCGACGCATGCGTTTCAGCACATACATAGGCATGGGCAGAAGCACATCGAGCCCCTTCACAGCCTGCGAATCGCTGCTCATAAGCAGATCGCGCGCAAAGATAGCCCCCATGCGTCGGAGCATGGCAGGACGGTCGTCGTACTTACCCTTACGGATTATCGACGCATATTCATCTGACGGATTATAGCTGTACCACGCTCTGACAATGCCGACAGGAAACGGTGCGTTGGTGAGCGCTGCCGGATTTTCAAACAATTCAGGCCCTGTGAGACGGTGTCGCGGAAGCGAAGCCATACACCCGAAGCACACATCCTCCTCCTTTTCCGTAAGCAGATTGCCGCATACGGCACAAGTGCGTGGAAGCAGGCACGTATCGCACCACAACCTCGCCTCGCGCTTTATAATATCGACAAGACCCATCAGAGCAAGAGTCTTTCGATGCGGTTGCCCGGCTTGATGTTGAGGCTGAACGCAGCACTGCGTCCCGTAGCCTCGCTGCGGTAGTTGAAGTGATACCGCTCCTGCCCGAAACAGTCGAGGGTGGCATAGGCCGCAGTAGCCTCACTGCCGCTGCTTCCCTTTCCGGGCACAAGACGTTCCTCCACAGTCACGTCAAATCCTATGACAGTCACGGCCAGACTGCACGCTCCCGTAGCCATATCCACTCCCGTAAGTCCGAAGCGGTGCAGCTCGAGTTCGCCCTTATCATTGACCACCGCAACAATTCCGGGGTCCGACGGCGCGGCATCGTCGCGGAGCGTACAGGCGAAAAGAAACGTGCGCGCAGCACCGCGGTTCGAAGGCATCGACGCGGCGGCAATCACCGCTGCTGCAATGAAAGCCGTTATTATATAGAATTCTACCGTGGTGAAGAAACTCGCAAGTATCATTAAGTAAGTCTTGTAAATTAGTTTCTATTACAATTTGAAGTAGGTATGAGCAAGATTCGTACTTGCGAAGAAGAAGTTATGGGGTTCCATAATGACTGATGAGCAAGCACGAAGATTGCCATAACTACTCAAAGAGTGATATAAACTAATTTTCATGACTTACTTAGTAAGTCTTACTTACTTCGGCACTACCATACCGGTAAGGCGCAGCGAGATATTCTCGGCCTTACCGTCGGCATTCTTCACGCGGAGGCGCACCTCCTTGTCCTGCTCGCCCTTCTGTCCCTTAGGGTCGTACACCACCTTGATATCGGCGGTCTCGCCGGGTTTGAGCGGGCGGCGCGGATACTCGGGAGTGGTACAGCCGCACGAGGGCACCGCCTGAATGATTGACACAGGCTGCTTGCCCGTTACCTTCATTCGATAGATATGGGTCACGGCGGGGCCGTTGGCCTTCACTGTGCCGAACTCATACACGAGAGTATCTATGCTCACACCCACCTTATCGCCCGGCACACGGCGGTCGGCAAAAGCTGTCACGGCCACAAAAGCCATGAAAATCATCAATATTACTTTCTTCATCAGTAAGTCCTGTAAATTAGTTATGTGTTTACTTATTTCCCGACTGCATCAGCGCGAAATAGCGGTCGAGCACCGTAGTAGCCGCCGCAAAACTTGAGCGGCGGTTAGCCAGTACATCGTTCTCGCATGCATTGAGGAGTTTCTGTATCTCAGTATTATCGTAGAAATTCTTGCGGAGCTGTTCGTCGATAGTCTCGTACATCCACCAGCGGGCCTGCTCCTGGCGCTTGGCCTCGAAATATCCGTTGGCCTTGACGAACTCGAAGTAGCGGTCTATCATCTCCCACACCTCGGGAATACCGAGCTCATAGTAGCCCGAATATGTGAGCACCTCAGGGCGCCAGCCCGAAGCCGTAGGCGGGAAAAGGTGGAGTGCCGACCGATACTGAGCCTGCGCCAGAGTGGCCGGACCCACATTGTCGCCGTCGGCCTTGTTTATCACTATACCGTCGGCCATTTCCATGATACCGCGCTTTATGCCCTGCAGCTCATCGCCCGCACCGGCAATCTGTATCAGAAGGAAGAAGTCTACCATAGAGTGAACGGCAGTCTCACTCTGACCCACACCCACGGTCTCCACAAATATATTATTGTATCCCGCAGCCTCACAGAGCACGATAGTCTCGCGTGTCTTGCGGGCCACACCGCCGAGCGAACCCGCCGAGGGGGAAGGGCGGATAAAAGCTCCGTGATGCTGCGAGAGTTTCTCCATTCGCGTCTTGTCGCCGAGAATCGAACCCTTGGTACGCTCGCTCGAAGGGTCAATAGCCAGCACGGCCAGTTTGCCGCCGTCGCGCAGCACATGCAGCCCGAATACATCTATACTCGTACTCTTGCCGGCACCCGGCACACCCGTGATACCTATACGGCGCGAATTGCCCGAATAAGGCAGACACTTCTCTATCACCTCCTGCGCAAGAGCGTAGTGATCGGGAGCGAGACTCTCCACGAGAGTCACGGCGCGGCTGAGTATAGTCACGTCGCCCTTGAGTATGCCTTCCACAAGCTCGCTTACCGACGGCAGAGGCTTGCGGCGGCGCTTAGTCATATAAGGATTCACCACAGGGGGCTGGGCCACACCGCCGTTGACGGTAAGGCCGATGTATTGAGAGTCATTTTCAGGATGTTCCATAGTATTATTCTAACCGCTTCAGCGGCAAATGAGTTTAGAAATAGCATTAAAAAAAGCAGTCACCGACTCGCGGCTTTCCACAGGGATGATTACCGCCGGGCCACCCGTTGCGGGGTCGGTGCCTACAAGGCGCGATACAAGCGCCTCAGTGGCCTCGGGCGAACTGAGAGTCGAGGCGAGCCCCGACAGAAATTTCACACCGTCGCCTATGAGAGCCGACGGCTCGGGCTGAGGTGCGGCAGCGTTCTCGGCTGCCGGAGTCGCTTCGGGTACGGACGCATCGCTCTCCTCATCAGGTTCGGCACACGCCTGCACCTCATCGGGCGGAAGCATCTCGGCTATAGCCTCAGCTATCAGTGTCAGTCGTCCGTCCGAGAGAGTTATCTCATCCTCTCCGCCATCGAATATCCCGGCGAAAAGGTCGTTCTTAAATTCAAGAGTCGAGAGCATACGCTCCTCTATAGTGCCCGCCGACACCATATTTATCACCTGCACATTCCGCCGCTGCCCCATACGGAACACCCGCGAAATACGCTGCTCGAGCACGGCAGGATTCCAGGGCAGGTCGAGATTTATCACTATCGACGCCGCCTGCAGGTTGAGCCCCGTGCTGCCCGCGTCGGTAGAGAGAAATACCCTTACATCAGGGTCGGTGTTGAAACTGTCGGTAAGATTGCGCCTGCGCCCCGACGACACCGAGCCGTGGAGATATTCATATCGTATCGACGCACGGTCAAGTTCCTCCGCCACAATACGGGTCATACGCTCCCACTGGCTGAAAATCACTATCTTCTCATCGCCCGACTCTATCACATCTTTTACAAGCTGCAGAGCCTCCGACACCTTCGTATCCGACCGCGTGCTCTGGTCTACCACAAAAGTGCTGTCGCACACCATACGCATGCGGCTCAGCAGCATCAGCAGACGCTTGCGGTCTTTCTCCGAGAGGAAGCGGTAGCGCTGCCACTTACCCACCAGCCGTGCCACTACAGAGCGGCACTCGTCGTGCACGGCGCTCTGCTGGGGAGTGACGGGCACATAGAGTATCTTGTCGGTACGCTCGGGAAGCTGAATCTCCACATCGCTGCGCCTGCGGCGTATCATACACCCCTTGAGGCGTGCCGAAACCTGCGCAAGATTGCGGTAGCCGGTCACACGGCCCGTAGGCGATACCGTCACATGGCGGTCCACGAATTCATGGTAAGGTCCGAGAGCGTACTGGTCTACAAACTGCATCACGGAGTAAAGCTCCTCCGGGCGGTTTTCAAGCGGAGTACCCGAAAGTATCACCGAGTAGTCCGACTCTATGCGCCGTGCAGCCTGCGAAATCTGAGTATTCCAGTTCTTCAATCTCTGCACCTCATCCATTATCAGCATATCGAAGCGCAGAGTGCCGAATACCTTTATATCATTGGCAAGGGTATGGTACGACACTATCTTATAGTAAGCCTCGTCGGAGTACAGCTCGCGGCGGCGCGTATGCACACCCTCGATTACTACTGCCTCGGCGCCCGTAAAACGCTCGATTTCCTTCTTCCACTGATATTTGAGCGATGTAGGGCACACTATCAGCACCGAAGCCGCCATATTGTTCTGCCTGTATAGTTCGGCAGTGCCTATAGCCTGCACCGTCTTGCCAAGACCCATTTCATCGGCAACGAGCACCTTTCCCGCCTCGAAAGCAAAGCGTATGCCCTCGGCCTGATAGGGGTAGAGAGTGGTACGGAGAAGTGAATTGATGCGGTCGCTGCTCAAATCATCCATAAGCTCGCTGCGCCTGCGGCGGTCGCGGGCCTCGAGAATATAATTGAGAGCATCGGGCATACAGTGGAACCGCGGGTCGATACGCCGCGCATTCTCTATAAACGACGGCAGTTCCGGCACCATACCCGGAGTAGCCACAAGGTCGTCATCGAAAAATCTCAGAGCGGCCACCTGCAGCTCCGCCGGACTCTTGTCGCCCGGATGCAGGCGCAGTCGCCGGCCCCCTGTATAGGATATATAGAGCATAGGCCGCGAAGGCACATCTCCCGACGGCTCTCGCCCGTTGCTCCGAAGCCACGAAGCCACAGCCTCAAGATGCTTGCACGTGCCCAGCGACGACGTGCGGAAATCCATACACTCGCAGTTGTTCCACTCACTGCCCTCGCCGTGATACGAAACCCTGTAGACACGGTGCGACGAATGGCTCGTAACCGTATATCGTCCCGGAGCCCAGCGCCCCGAAAGCTCGGCCACGTCGAAACCGCCGCGACCGCCCGCCTGGCGGCGCAGCGCGAGCTGCCACTCTCTGAGCGACATTCCCGCCGGACAGGCACCCGAAGGCATACCGTGTTCCGGCGCAGCGGTATTTCCACCTTTCCTGCTTCTGGATTTCATATTGCAAAATTAATTAAAACACCGTAAAAAAACGCATATACATGTAAAAAACACCAACTTTCAGAAGCTGTGATTGTTATAATTACAGAAACACAACCCGGCGAGGCGGTGAGATCGTAATCTCCCTTACTTCGGAAACTGCGGCTGAAATTGCCGCGACGTCCCGCTCAGAACAACAGCACTTTTGTGGCCGATACGTGGCGTAGCGCTCAACTCCACGGTCGGCCATTAATATCGACACAACACCCCCTCTTGCATACATGAAACACTCCGCAATTACTCTGAAACAACCTATTACATACCACTCTCGTTCCTTTTAATTTTTATTAATAAAGAAATTTTTCTTTATTTGGTGCGTAACCAAAAAATTTTGCGTACCTTTGCATCCGGTAGACAAGGTCTGACCGAAACATAGCAAACTTATTCTCAACACCATATTTTTTATGAGCAAGATTGAAGAAATCAAGAAAGCCCGTATCGCCGAGGTAAAAGCTGACCTCGTTAAGTACGGCATCGAAGGCACCACCGAAGTGCTCTACAACCCCTCGTACGAAGAGCTCTACAAGCTCGAAACCCTCCCCACCCTCGAAGGTTTCGAAAAAGGCGTTACTACAGAACTCGGAGCTGTAAACGTTATGACCGGCGTTTACACCGGCCGTTCGCCTAAAGACAAATTCATCGTTCTCGACGAAAAGTCTAAAGACACTATCTGGTGGACAACTCCCGAATACCCCAACGACAACAAGGCTGCTTCTGAAGAAGCTTGGAAAGCCGTTAAGACTCTCGCTGTTGACGAGCTCAGCAACAAGACTCTCTACGTTGTCGACGGTTTCTGCGGCGCTAACAAAGACACCCGCATGGCAGTTCGCTTCATCATGGAAGTTGCATGGCAGGCTCACTTCGTGACCAACATGTTCATCCGCCCCACTGCTGAAGAACTCGAAGACTTCACTCCCGACTTCATCGTATACAACGCTTCTAAAGCTAAACTCACCAACTACAAGGAACTCGGCCTCAACAGCGAGACCGCTGTAGTATTCAACATCTCCTCTCGCGAGCAGGTGATCATCAACACCTGGTACGGTGGCGAAATGAAGAAAGGTATGTTCTCTATGATGAACTACTACCTTCCCCTCAAGGGCATCGCTTCTATGCACTGCTCTGCCAACACCGACCTCAACGGCGAAAACACCGCTGTATTCTTCGGCCTCTCCGGTACAGGTAAGACTACCCTCTCTACCGACCCCAAACGTCTCCTCATCGGTGACGACGAACACGGCTGGGACGACAACGGCGTATTCAACTTCGAAGGCGGCTGCTACGCTAAGGTTATCAACCTCGACAAAGACAGCGAGCCCGACATCTACAACGCTATCCGTCGCGACGCACTCCTCGAAAACGTTACTGTGGACGCTGAAGGCAAGATCGACTTCGCCGACAAGAGCGTGACTGAGAACACTCGCGTTAGCTATCCTATCGATCACATCGAAAAGATCGTTAAGCCCATCTCTCACGGTCCCGCTGCCAAGAACGTAATCTTCCTTTCTGCTGACGCATTCGGTGTACTCCCCCCCGTTTCTATCCTCACACCCGAGCAGACCAAGTACTACTTCCTCAGCGGCTTCACCGCTAAGCTCGCCGGTACAGAACGCGGCATCACTGAGCCCACTCCCACATTCTCTGCTTGCTTCGGTCAGGCGTTCCTCGAACTCCACCCCACCAAGTACGCTGAAGAACTCGTTAAGCGCATGCAGCAGTCAGGTGCTAAGGCATACCTCGTAAACACCGGCTGGAACGGTACAGGCAAGCGTATCTCTATCAAAGATACCCGCGGTATCATCGACGCTATCCTCGACGGCGCTATCCTCAAGGCTCCCACAAAGAAGCTCCCCATCTTCGACTTCGAAATTCCTACCGAACTTCCCGGCGTAGATCCCAAGATCCTCGATCCCCGCGACACCTACGCTAACCCCGAAGAATGGACCAAGAAGGCTGAAGACCTCGCTGCCCGCTTCATCAAGAACTTCAAGAAATACGAAAACAACGAAGCCGGCAAGGCTCTCGTTGCCGCAGGTCCCCAGCTCTAAGCTGATTGCCTGACAATATAAGCGCCTCCCCTTGTCTTTCGACAGCGGGAGGCGTTACTTTTATAGAAAGTTTTCTATACCTTTGCATACTAAAACTAAACGATATGGCAACAGCATTGAATAACAAACGAGAAACAAATCTTATTTCAGAGGCCAATGCCATAACTGTAGAAGTAAGCGAGAATCCTTCTCCATCCGCAGACCCGTGGTTTAATGACCCTGAAAACATGGCCTCTGTTCAACGCGGCATCGCTGAGATGAAAGCAGGAAAAGGTAGAGCCTATTCAATAGATGAAATAAAGGAGTACCTATTCGGCGGTAAATCAACAAAGACAATCGAATGATTTACCATAATTGACATAAAATTTAATTCAAAAAAGATTCTTGGATTAGCAACAATTTGAAAAATTTTACGTTGTATATTTACAATGCTTGGGTATATAAATTTTTATTTGTACCTTTGCATCGCTCATCTGTACCCAGAAGGAGTTTCGAGGCTCGGTTTATCAAGGCATAAATCTGAGCCTTGTGTTTTTATATAATTTAATGTATATCAGGTAACCGTTTGCGGTATTTCTTCAATATAGCTTTTTCACCATATTCTCTATTCAGATAGTAGGCTGTGAGCAAAAAATACGCAGATGTATTACCATGCTGAGCTTGAAGGACAATCACATATTTCTCAGATTTATTGTAGATGTATGTTTTTACTACATTCTTTCGAGCCTTTACGTCTCGCTCAAGCACACTGAAAACAACCACTTTATCTTCAATAACCTCTTCAATATGAGGTTTTATCCAATGTAAACGTCGAGACCGGTGTATATCAAACACCCTATGTTTTACTATTTTTCCGTCTTCTTCCTCTATATCAGCCTCTTCTGTTGTAAGATGAATAAATTCTCTATCCATGTCTATCAAACCATCGGTTTTCAATGGATAAATTCTCTTATTTCTAAAAGCAAAATTTGGATTGTCCGCTATATCTCTATCAAAAATTTCCCTGAGAGATATACGCCTATCCTTGTCAGACATAAATGCAATATCTAACAATTCCGGATACTTTTTGAGCTTATTAAAAGGCATTCCTAACGTTTGAGAGATATGTAGAACAAATTCACTTTCGATGCAGAAAATGGAGATGTACATGTCAGAGGTACAGCCGAATGTCCCTTTACATATTCAATAATTCTGCGCTTGGCTATAACATTACCTTTTATATCCTCTGCTAAAATACGCAAATAATAGTTTATTGCTCCCATTAGGACATCAGCCAATTGTAAAAATACACTTTCATGAGAACGTATAAATTGGAAATTCCCTATTGAAGTATTGTATTTTAAAATCTCTTTTAACTTATGCAACTTTTCTTGACTACAAGTATCTTTAATATCAAAATAGATATTGTGTAGAGCAGACATATCTGTCTTATGATGTAACAACTGAAAATACATTCTAAAATAAAAATCATTGAATGTATATTCGGCTCGTGTTTCATCGATCTGTGATTTATCAACCACCACTGCTCTAAAATTAAGACCGGATACTGAGAAAAAATATTCTACTAATTCCTGATACATCTGATAAGTCCTATCATGTATACCGGTCCACTTCCACTCTCCAGTAAAATTATATTTTGCTTTAATTGCCTTTAATTGCTCTCTAATCACTTTTATCTGATTGGAAGCAACGCTCACATATCCATATATCATATATGGACGCCCATCATTAGGAAGATGGGTGCTTTCATCGCAATAAATATTAAAAGTCCTTTGTGTCATAACTTAACTACAAAGTTACTATAAAAAAAATATTTATCAACTATAAAATTAATTCATTATATATTCATATACACTATAAGTTCTCTCCTCTCTTCATTTTTCTCCCTAATCTCTAAACTTTATCGGTTTTTTTGCATTATCTTTGCAAGACCATGACTACTACCGCATACGACATAAGCCTGCGCGCACTGCAGCAGGAAGTAGACCGCTGGATTACCTCCGTAGGCGTGCGATACTTCTCGCCGCTTACCAATATGGCTATTCTCACCGAAGAAGTGGGAGAAGTCGCCAGAATCATGGCTCGACGCTACGGCGACCAATCGGCTAAACAAGGCGAAAAATCCGACCTCGCCGACGAACTTGCCGACGTTCTATGGGTAGTGGCTGCACTCGCAAATCAGTGCGATGTAGACCTCACAGAAGCTTTCGCACGAAACATCGAAAAGAAGACCGCTCGCGACGCCGCACGCCACATCAACAACCCCAAACTCTCCGCCGAAGCCAACGAAAAAAATCAACAATAGATAACTACATAAAATATACCACTATGTCAGAAACCAACACTCCCGATAAGTACGAGCAGGCAATAGCTGCCAGCCACGTAATTGAAGACGATGCCGCCGTAAGCGAAGCCGTAAAGAAAATTCTCGACGAACACACCGCTGAAAACGACAACGCCGAAGTTTACAAATTCCTCCTCAACACCATCGACCTCACAACTCTCCGCGCTGTCGACTCTCCCGCATCAGTAGCTCGATTCACTGAGAACGTAAACAGCTTCGAAGAACTCTTCCCCTCACTCCCCAACGTAGCCGCTATCTGCGTATATCCCAACTTCGCATCTGTAGTCCGCACAGTGCTCGAAGTTAGCGACGTACGCCTCGCCTGCGTATCCGGCGCATTCCCCTCGAGCCAGTCATTCGAAGAAGTGAAGATTGCCGAAACATCGCTCGCCGTAGCAAACGGCGCCGAAGAAATCGACATCGTATTCAACCTCGGATACTTCTTCGACCACGACTACGAATCCGTTTGCGACGAAATCGCCGAGCAGAAAGAAGCTTGCCGCGACGCACGCCTCAAGGTAATCCTCGAAAGCGGGGCTCTCAAGACTGCTGCTAACATCAAGAAAGCATCTGTACTCTCACTCTACTCAGGCGCCGACTTCCTCAAGACATCCACAGGCAAAGAATACCCCGGAGCAAGCCTCGAAGCAGCATACGTTATGTGCCTCTGCATCAAAGAATACTTTGAGAAGACCGGCAACCGCGTAGGCTTCAAAGCATCAGGCGGCATCCGCACCACTGCCGACGCCGTAGCATACTACACTCTCGTAAAAGAAGTCCTCGGCGAAGAATGGCTCACCAACGAATACTTCCGTATCGGCGCCTCAAGTCTCGCAAATTCGCTCCTCACAAGCATCGCAGGACACGAAGTAAAGCACTTCTGATACATCACTACACTTACCCCGTAAAAACTGAATAGCAGGCATGAAAATCTGGATCTACGTAGACGGTCGTCAAGAAGGACCATTCACCCTCGAAGAACTTCTCGACAAACCGGTCACCGAACATACCAAAGTATGGTACGAAGGACTTCCTAAATGGTATCCCGCAGGATATCTCGACGAAATGCGTCCGCTATTCGACGGAACCCTCGCGGCAAAATCAGCAGCGAATCCCGACGAAAGCGCACCCGCCGAAGAGCCACGCTCCGAAGCCGAAAGCACAGAGACAACATCCGAAGAAACCATAACAATCGAAGAGACCGCCGCCAACGTAGAAGAAGTTCCCGAAACATTAGCCTCTCGCTACGCTCCCGGCCGACGCTACTACCGCCCGCAGCTCGACGAACCATGCCCTCCCACCTACATAGGCTGGAGCATATTCCTCACCATATGCTGCTGCTCACCCGTGAGCCTCGCAGGCCTCATAGCCTCAATATGCGTCACCAGTTTCTACGGCAACGGACAGCTCAAAAAAGCACAGAAAGCATCCGACATAGCCTGCTGGCTCGTCATGATAAGCTTCGCTCTCGGCATCATTCCCGTGATGCTCATGTCCGCTTGGTTCGGCCAGTGAAAAACAACCGCAGATATATAAGCCCGACGGCAGCCGCGACACTCATCGCAGCTGTCGTCGGGCTTGCTATAGCCGCACTATTCTACTACAAAGTCGACCCCGCATCAGGCCTTATGCCTCGCTGCGTATTCCACACACTCACCGGATACGACTGCCCCGGATGCGGATTTCAGCGAGCGCTCCATGACCTCCTCCACGGCCACATAGCACAAGCCTGGCACTACAACGCCTTCGCATTTTTTGCACTCCCCACAGCCATTTTTTACATCATAGTCGAAAGCCTCCGCAAAGAGAGACCACACCTTCATCGCATCGCAACACACCCGCTCATCATCTCCATACTCATGCTCTCAATCATACTCTGGTGGGTGTTCAGAAATATCAACATTGGGGTGTTGATAAGTGTTGAATAAGTCCAAAACAACTTTATAACATCTTTATTTGGACTATTGACAATAAAGATGTAAGCACAGACGATTCGGAAAATCCAAATTTTCGAACAAGCTTTTTTTCACCCCTTTACAAATACATTCTATACACTATTTACAGGGTTTTCATCACTCCAAAGTTATCAAAATATCAACTTCCACACTTATCAACACCATGTTGATAACCTGTCTAACCCACTATATACCACCACTATACAATGTTGATAGCATGTCAACTACCACACATTCATACTCAATAAGCCATAAAAGCAAGAAAAAGCTCGAAAAGTTATCACAGCTTTCAACACCCATTGTTATTACTGTTGTATTTTTTGGGTCGGGATGATTTTTAATTAATTATAAAACCAAAAAGAAAATAAAAATAAAAACAGATGTCAACAATGTTGAAAACCCGCCGACGAAAACCGAAGACGACCCAAGAAGGGGGAATAAAAGAACCGGGGGCGCCCCCCCGGCAGAGTCAATAAAAATGTATGTGAAGAATCCTCCTGATGATGCTTCTGAGTTCTAAATTCAACCCTCCACTAAAGGAGATCAAAATAGTACATGCGGGTCCTCAGATTTTCGGATTCGGGAATACTATAGGAACCTCTTGTGTAACCCTTGCCAGTTGACATCTTTCGTCAAGAGGAAACATAGGCACTTATTTTTCCCAGGGAAATTTAAATTCTCTCATCTGGCGCATAACTTTCGCTACACGTTCTTCCTGCTCCGCAGAGAGACTGGGGGTAGGATTTTTTTCTCTCTCTTCAGCCTCATGCACGAAGTCTTCGGCTATTTTGCCTGAGAGGATAGGTACTGCTTTAATAGGAATAGCCATAATGATACCATCTTATTTATTTACAAAATTAATAAAATATATTGACACTCACAACTTTATAGTAAGTATGTGTTCTAAATTAAAAAAATATACCGGACCCCCACTGAGGGGAGCCCGGCATGATGGTGATAGATTAAAAAGTGAAGGATTATCGGGCCGAAGCAGCTATGGCCGCATCGGCTATCTGTGAAGGCTCGAGGCCGCACATTTTTATCATTTCATCCGCACGGTAGCGGTTAGGGAACTCCTTCGGCAGACCGAGAGCGAGCACCTTCGTACGAGCTTCGCCGAGATATGCCGCCACCTTCTGACCGAAGCCGCCGTCCACAATACCGTCCTCTGCGGTGATTACGATATCATAGTCGCGAAGCGAATCGAGAGTCTCCGTATCGAGAGCCGACAGACAGCGGGGATTGATAAGAGTAGGTTCATAGCCCTTCTCCTTGAGAATATCCGCAGCCTCAGCCATACGGTAGTAGAAATTACCCGCTCCAATCAGAGCAATGCCCTTGCCCTGACGAGTAACACTGTACGAAGGCTTCGAATAATCCTCCGCAATAGCGCACGAAGCATCGTCCACCACAGCACCACCGGGCACGCGTACCACCACAGGCTGAGAAGTCTGCTTGATAGCCCAGTCAGTCATCGCAAGGAACTCCTGGCGGCAAGTAGGAGCAAGGAAATTGATGCCCGGAATATTGCTTATCATCGCAATATCGAAGAACCCGAGGTGAGTCTCATCATTCATACCGAAGACACCCGTGTGGAATACCTCGAATACCGCCGGTTGACCGTTGATAGCCACATCCTGACTCAGCTGGTCGTAGGCTCGCTGAAGGAACGTGCTCACCACTGCGAATACAGGCCTTACACCCTCCTTCGCCAGGCCGGCAGTCATACCCACAGCCATTTGCTCCGCGATACCTACATCGATAAATCGACGGCCTGCCTCACGCCTGCGTTCAGGCGGAAAACCTACCGCACCCGGAGTACCGGCAGTAAGCACCGTTATCAGCGGATTCGTAGCCATACGGTCAAGAATATGGTTGGCAAAGACATCTGTATAATCTTCGGCCTGCTCGCCCGCAGGAGCCTCGTGCAGCGACGCTCCCGTCTTAAGATCGAAAGGACCGTTGTAGTGGAACTTCTCCTTGTCAGCCTCAGCTACAGGCAGACCGAGCCCCTTCATCGTATTGATATGCACCACCACGGGGTGGTCGATATCCTTCACCGCACGGAAAGCCTCGATAAGGCTGCGGAGATTATTGCCATAGTGAACATAGCGGTATCCGTAGCCGAACGACCTGAAAAGATTCGGCTCTGCCGTACCGTTAGAGTTGCGGAGCAGACGCAGGTCGGCATAGATACCGCCGTGATTCTCCGCAATACTCATATCATTATCGTTGACCACAACAATGAAATTAGTGCCGAGAGTAGAACCGTAATTCAACCCCTCGAAAGCCTCGCCGCCGCCAAGCGACGCATCGCCTATCACGGCCACAACATTCTCATGGCCGCCGCGTATATCGCGAGCCTTGGCAATACCCGAAGCAAGCGCAAGCGAGGTAGAAGTATGACCTATCGAAAACAGATCGTATTCAGGACTCTCCTCAGGAGCCGTAAAGCCCGTCACATCTCCATAGTGAGCAGGGTCGGTAAACGCCTGCATACGTCCCGTCAGCATCTTGTGAGGATACGTCTGGTGAGATACATCGAATACTATCTTGTCGGTGGGAGTATCGAACACATAGTGCAGAGCTATGATAGCTTCTACCATACCGAGGTTAGGTCCGACGTGACCGCCGCGGGCCGAGAGTTTACGCATAAGAGCCGTACGCATTTCGGCTGCGAGCTGAGTAAGCTCATCAATACTCATCGAGCGGATATCAGCCGGACTGTGTATAGAGTCTAAATCAATAGGTTTTGAATTCATAACAGTTAAAATTATATCATCATTATAACGCCTCACTACCCCACTTTTATTGTTAAAGAATCAGAAAACTCCGGGCCATCGCGGCGAGGAGTTTTCTCTATACAAACAATTCCGTAAATTTCTGATACAAAATTACCACTCCCCCGCCCCATACCAAATACCTAAAAATGGTGATTATCATAATTTCGAACACATACTTATAGTTGTTTTAGGGAGAAAAGTAGTGGATTTCGGTAGTGAGGAGGTGTATATGCCAAGTTTTTTGTAATTTTGTCGCATCAATTCTCGAAGTATGGAAAAAGAGGAAAAAGCGAATGATTTAGAGTTTATCTCGAAGATAGCAACTGATATACGTCAGCTTGACTCGAGTGTTATTTATGCTCGCCTTAATCCGGAATATGCAAGCCGCAGGCCGTATGCCGATAAGCTCTTGCTGAAGGTCGACGGCTCGGTGTTATGCCTTGTGACTAAAGGAAAGCTGCGGATAAGCTTCAATTTTGAGGAGTTTGATGTCATAGCTCCTGCTGTGATGTCGCTTCCTCACGGTTCCATGATATCTCTTGCTGCAGATATTACTGAGCCGTGGGAGGGATATATGATTGCTTATACTCAGAGTTTTCTTCAAGATGTGAATATTTCGTTTTCGATAATTTCAGGTGAGGCTCTTATGGAGCGCAAGACTCCTGTGCTGAAACTGTCAGAACGTGACGTACCTCTTATTCTTCGCTATTTTTCGCTCATAGAGACTACCCTTGGCGATATTTTCAATACCCAGCTTACACGGCATATTATATCAAGCCTTTCGTCGGCGCTGTTCTATCAGATGATTCTGTTGACGTATAAGGATATGGAGAATTATACTCCTGAGTCCACGGCGGGCATGGGACCGCGCAGAAGCAGCTATGTGCATGATTTTATCAAGCTCGTGCACCGACACTATGCCACTGAGAGGTCGGTAAATTTCTATGCCGATAAGCTCTTTATATCGCCGAAGTATCTTTCGCTTCTTGTCAAGGAGGCCACAGGCCGCACGGCTGCACGCTGGATCGACAGTTTTATAATAATGGAGGCTAAGAACCTTCTGCGCTATTCAGGCAAGAATATTCAACAGGTAGCTTATGCCTTGAATTTTGGCAATCAATCGGCTTTCGGCAAGTACTTTAAGAATCTCACGGGGATGTCTCCGACCGAGTTCCAGAAGAGCTGACGCAAATTTTTTTTAAGGGCGGGGTGATTGATCGGGCGATAGACGCGTCTATATAGACGTAACCCCTAAGTTAAGTAAAACCTTGAACTATTCAATCACAGAATTTGAAGCTGTCTATCGCCGCTGTTTCCCGGGGGCTCTGAGGCTCGCAATGTTCATGCTGCATGACTCTGATGAGGCGCGCGACGCGGTGCAGGATGTATTTGTGAAGCTGTGGGAGGCTGAGGTTGTGATTGAAAATGAGAATGCCTATATTCTGCGGGCGGTAAGGAATTGCTGCCTGAGCCGTATTGCCGCTTATGATATCCATGAGCGCGTCAAGCGTCGTCTGCCTCTCGATGAAGTAGATGAGGCTGAGGAACTCGCGGTGCCCGATGAGTATCTCGCCAATGCAGTGAGTGCGCTTCTCTCGCCCCGCGAGCAGCAGGTAGTAGGCAAGGTGTACAGCGAGGG
Organism: Bacteroidales bacterium; assembly: GCA_014800815.1. Lineage (GTDB taxonomy): Bacteria > Bacteroidota > Bacteroidia > Bacteroidales > Muribaculaceae > CAG-873. The sequence continues at coordinate 66,414 of JAAVFI010000011.1, forward strand.
GCTTTCCTACAAGGATACGGCAGAGCACCTCGGTGTGTCGGTATCTATGGTAAATAAATGTGTGGTGGGCGCTCTCAAGAAGTTGCGCAGCCACTTCAGAAAGTAATGTTATGGAAGATACATCTAAGGATATATTGATTGAGAAGATGCTCGACAAGCCCGGGACTCTTACGGCTGAGGAGCTTGAGGTGATTGTCTCCGACTCCGAACTCCGAGACCTCTATGACATGTCGGCGCGCGTTGCCGGCGGCCTCTGCGCCAAGCCTGATGTGGATGTCGACGCTGAGTGGAATCGTCTGCGTGCGAAGATTGCAGGCCGTAGTATGCGCCGCCGTCCGCGCGGATTCCGTGCGGCTGTTGCAGCCGCTGTCGTGGCAATGCTCGTAGGCGGTAGCGCGATGATATATCGTGATATGTCGGATAAAGGCGTGAGCGAGGAGCTTCCGTATATCGCACAGACTGCCGAACCGGATATGAGCGAGATGAGCAGTGCCGACATAGAGGAGTATGTGAGAATCTGTGAGGCACGCATCGACAATGAGGCGTCCATGGCTCTCTCGGAGGTATATTTAGCTGAGTACTCGGAGACTCTTGAGATTGTGTCGGAGCTGCGTGAGTGCGGTGTTCTGACCGATGACAATCCTTTTGTACGCTATCTGAATGAAATTAATATAAACCAAATAACAATGTTATGATTAGGACTTTTCTGGTAAAACTTCTGTGTGTGGCGGCTATCCTGTCTCCCCTATGCAGTTCGGCGCAGAACGATGTGCGCAAGGCTTTTGATGAACTTCTCAAGAACTCGTCGGTAGAGTATTCGGAGACTCACTCCATGTCGAAAGACAGCAGTACGGGTGTGAAAGAGTCGCAAAGCGATGTCTACACTTTCACGATGCCGGCAGCAAATATTAAGCTGGTAGATAATATTATCAAAGCTTTCAAGAGCGACGAAAGCAAGGCTTACAGTATCAGCGGCGGTAAGGCCGACAAGAGAAGCGCCCGTATAAATCTTGCCGTAGGCGATGGCCGCGGTGCCGGGGTGCTTATCAACCCCATAGGCTATGACTACTACTATGCGTGCTTCCTCGCTCCCAAGAAAGAAGATAAGGACGGTATCTACCGCTACGCCTACGGTATCAACTGGCGCAAGAATAAAAATAAGATTGAGGGTACTCTCGTAGTGACTTATGCCACCACACTGAAATATCGCCAGGAAGCAAGCAAGTCGAGAGGCGCTATGATGAGCGTTGCAGCACCTGCAGATAGCTGGTTTGAGACTATGGTAACCTATATGCGCACAATCTCTCAGACCAACTCACAAAGTAATCAAGAGTTCTGGGCAGCCCGAATCTACAAACTCGCGCAGTCGAGTCAGTCGCTTAAAGACCTGAGCAACGACGATAAGAATGCGGCACGCGAGTTGCTGAAGTCAAAAATTGATGGTACCGAGAAATTTACTCCCACTACCCGTCAGCTTCTTATATCGGCGCTTAACAGCATAAAGTAAACACTCTCAAGTGATGTTGATGGAGTAAGTCGTCGCAAGACTTACTCAGAGGGACGCAACTGAATCGGAAATGGTCAGTGCGTCCCTTTCTTAATTCTCCACCCGGCGCAGCTGGCGGAAACACCGTATGATGAGTATGGCTGTGACTATGGTTGCGGCGGCGTCGGAAATGGGGAATGAGAGCCATACTCCCTTTATGCCGAGCACGGGCGGAAGGAAGATGAGTATGGGTATGATGAATATCACCTGACGGAGCAGCCCCACGGCTATCGATTCGGCGGCACGGCCTATGCTCTGGAAGAAGCTCGTGGATATTATCTGGAAGCCAACCACGGGGAAGGCGAGCAGGCAGAGGCTCAGCGCCGTGTCGGTGGCTTGGATGAGTTCCGGGTCGGTGGTGAATACACGTGCTATCCCCGACGGCCATGCAAGGCCTATAAGTGCGCCTGCACCCGTTATTACGGAGGCTGCTGCTACAGCAAGGAAGTAGGCACGGCTCAGGCGGTGCTTGTGGTGTGCGCCGAAGTTGTAGCCGACAATAGGCTGCATGCCCTGGCAGATACCCAGAACGACGGTGACGAGAAGCGACGTGTAGGTTACCATGATGCCAACTGCGCCTATATCGCGGTCAGTGCCAAATTTGCCGAGAGCATTATTGGCGAGAGCGTTGACTATGCACGATGCAGCGTTGACAAGCGCAGGAGCCGCACCGATGGATACTATGCCGGTGAATATGCTCCAGCGGAGGCGGTAGATGCCTCTGTGAAGGCGTAGCGTGACGTCGCGACGGACGAAGTGGCGTATTACAAAGAAGGCTCCGGCAGCCATTGCTATGTCGGTGGCTATGGCTGCTCCGGCAATTCCCCAGCCGAATACATTGATAAATATAGGGTCAAGAACGACATTGACGGCTGCTCCGATGAGCATCGTTATCATTGCTTTGCGAGGGTAGCCGGAGGCGCGCATGAGGTTGTTCATGCCGTAGGTGAGGTTGGTCAGAAGGCAACCGGGCATAAGTATGAGGAGATACTCACGGGCGTAGGGAGCTGTGGCCTCGCTTGCTCCGAACAGACGCAGCAGAGGGTCGAGATAAATAACGAAGAGGATGATATAGGCAATACCGTTGATAAATGTGAGCAGGAATGCGTTGCCGAGGATATTCTCCGCTTTGGCTATGTTGCCTGCACCGAGTTCTATAGAGACTCTCGCTGTGGCTCCGATTCCTATGAGTACACCTATGGCGGTGGTGAGATTCATCAGCGGGAACGTAATGGCGAGTCCCGCAATGGCATCGGGGCCTACCCACTGGCCTATGAAAATGCGGTCTACAACATTGTAGAGAGCCATTACAAGCATTCCTATCACGGCCGGAAGACTGTACTCCCAGAGCAGTCGACCTATCGGACGCTCGGCAAGTTCTTTCAGTTTATCGTCGTTCATCACCTTTTATTGCAAGCAAAAAGGGCCGCTACGGTTCTACGCAGCAGGCCCTTCTCGCAGTTATGGCTGGTATTTATTTGAAATCTTATCAGTTCTGAGCCTGAGCGTTGGCGCGTTCGTAGTACTTCTTGATGTCTACGCGTGAAGAGCGCACGTATTCAGGATAATCTTTGATGATAGTGTCGTAGCACTTTGCTTCAGCCTTGAAGTTCTGCTGCGCACGGTAGATGTTTGCTTCCTTGATGAGAACGAAGGGCACGATTTCGGGGTTCTTGTCGGCCTTGCTGATAGCTTTGTCGTAGCACTTGAGTGCGGCGTCGAGCTGGTCGAGGTTTACGTGGCAGTCGCCCTGGAGAGTGTATACACCTGCAGCAGCAACCTTATCGTCGAGAGAAGCTTTGTCGAGGTACTTGAGAGCTTCTTCGTAGTTGCCTTCCTGATAGAGGCGGATACCTGCTTCAGCAGCAGCACGGTGGCCGCTCTTGTATCCGGCATCGGCAGCCTGCTTGTAGAGCTGGAGAGCTACAGAGTCTACCTGCTCTGAGTCAGCCTTAGCGACGAGTTCGTCGGCTTTGGCGCTACCTGCCTGAGCTACAAAGATATAGATGAGTACAGCAATGATGATTACGAAAAGAGCAATCATGCACCATACGATTGACTTGCGATTTGCGCGTGCTTTTGCGAGGAGCTCCTCGCTGTTGTCTAACTGCTCGGGAGCAGGAACGTTATTTTCCATTGATATCGTAGTTTTTTCTATTTTCAATTAAAAAAAGATACGCATGCCGCGTATTAACGGATATTAGCGACTGCAAAAATAGTGTATATTTCTGAAACTGCGAAATTTTAGGGAGCCATTTTTTTTGTTTTATGCTTTAAAATCGTAATTTTGCACATCAAATACACACTCAGACATGAAAGAAATCGAGATTGTTACCCGAATAGAGTCGATGAGCTACGATGAGCTCACTGATACCGAGCGTGGGGCTGTCGATGCCGCACGCCGTTCGTGCCTTAATGCATACGCACCCTACAGCAACTTCAAGGTAGGTGCTGCCATTGTGCTCGATAATGGGACTACAGTGACCGGTGCCAATCAGGAGAATGTGGCATTTCCCTCGGGAACATGCGCCGAGCGCTCGGCCTGCTACTATGCGGGAGCGAACTATCCCGATGCGCATTTCACCCTCATAGCTATAGCCGCTATCGGTACCGACGGTGAGATGACGGAGCCTCCCACAGCACCCTGCGGAGCCTGCCGGCAGGCTCTGCTCGAGTATGAGACTCTGGCAGGACACAATGTGCCTGTGCTCCTCGCCGGCAAGACTTCCATATACCGTCTGCCCTCGGTGAAGGCACTGCTACCTCTTTCATTCTCTGAATTTTAATACTATATCATAATGGATTTTATAGAAGAACTTACCTGGCGCGGGATGATCAACACCGTGATGCCCGGCGCCGACGAAGAACTCAAGAAAGGTATGGCTACAGCATACCTCGGCTTCGACCCGACTGCCGACAGCCTTCATATCGGTCATCTCGTGGGTGTGATGATGCTCAAGCACTTCCAGCGCTCAGGCCATAAGCCCATCGCGCTCGTAGGAGGTGCCACCGGCATGATCGGCGACCCTTCGATGAAGAGCCAGGAGCGTAAACTGCTCGATGAGACCACCCTGCGCCACAACCAGGAGGCTATCAAGAAGCAGCTCGCTAAATTCCTCGACTTTGACTCCGATGCTCCCAACGCCGCCGAGCTCGTCAACAACTACGACTGGATGAAGAATTTCTCATTCCTCGACTTCATCCGCGACGTAGGCAAGCTCATCACCGTGAACTATATGATGGCAAAGGACAGCGTCAAGAAGCGTCTCTCCGGCGACAGCCAGCAAGGTATGTCGTTCACCGAATTCAGCTACCAGCTTGTTCAGGGCTACGACTTCCTCAATCTCTACCGCGAGAAGAACTGCCGCCTTCAGATCGGCGGTTCCGACCAGTGGGGTAACATGACTACAGGTACAGAGCTCATCCGCCGTACAGTAGGCGGCGACGCATACTGCATTACCTGCAACCTCATCACCAAGGCCGACGGTACCAAATTCGGCAAGACCGAAGGTGGCAACGTATGGCTCGACCCTGCCCGCACTTCACCCTACAAATTCTACCAGTTCTGGCTCAACGTGAGCGACGAAGACGCCGCCAAATATATCAAAATCTTCACCGAACTCGGCAAAGAAGAAATCGACGCCCTCATCGCCGAGCAGGCCGAAGATCCCGGACGCCGTCCGCTCCAGCGCCGACTCGCTCAGGAAGTGACCACTATGGTACACAGCGCTGCCGACTATGAAGCTGCACTGGAAGCATCGCAGATACTCTTCAGCAATAAAGCTGCCGAGACCCTACATACTATCGACGAGAAGACACTGCTCGACGTATTCGAAGGCGTACCTACATTCGAAGTAGACCGCGCGGATATCGAAGCCGGAATCCGTCTCGCCGACCTCCTCACCGAAAAAGCCGCAGTCTTCCCCTCCAAGGCAGAGATGCGCAAACTCGTGCAGGGCGGCGGCTTCTCTATCAACAAAGAGAAAGTCAACGACCCCCAGGCCACAGCATCCACCGACATGCTGCTCAACGACCGCTACATCATCGTGCAGAAAGGCAAGAAGCAGTATTTCCTTCTCATCGCCAAGTAATCTATGAAGACGGTAGCGACATTCAGCACAGAGGCCGAAGCCTATATCGCCAAAGGCATGCTCGCCGACCACGGCATCGAATCGATGACAGGTCCCGACAACATGACCACCCTCTACGGCGCCGGCTCGACCTGGGCTCCCGTAGACCTCTATGTGCGCGATGCCGACTTCGAAGAGGCCCGTCGCCTGCTCGAAGCCCACTCGGATGTGTGATGCTATCCTACAAGAAAGAAATTCTCACGGTGTAATCAGCCGATAATATAATATTGTAGCCGCCGATGTCTCTTTGTTTTATAAAAAGGTGTCGGCGGTTCTTAACAAAGCAGGTTGCGTGCAAACAGATTCCGCTACACTTATAGCTGGTCTGGCCGCCGATTCTATGGCGGCCTTCGATACTATATATGCCTTGTATGCCGGACGTCTGCTTGCTTTCTGTCGTATATATGCTAAAGATGAGGAAGTTGCCCGTACAATAGTGCAGGATACATTTATACAGCTTTGGAGTATGAGGCATGCTATCCGTACGGACAATCTTACCGCCTTGTTATTTACCATAGCACGCAGCAGACTTGTAAATGCCTGGCGTGCGGCCGTACGTAAGCCGGTTTATGTGGATTATACGGAGATTATGGCCGAGCGTAACTGCGACAGTGGTCGGCCTGAGATAGAGTTCGCCGAGTTCGAGGCAACCGTAATGTCAGAAATAGATAAATTACCTCCTGCTCAGGCCAAAGTGCTTCGGCTATCGCGTTTCAACGGTATGAGCAACAAGGAAATTGCTATCGAATTGAGTCTTAGCGAGCAGACTGTCAAAAATCAGCTTTCGGCCGCCCTGAAGGTTCTGCGGCGCAAACTCAGTACTCTTTCTACTGTTTTAGTTTTTTTTATTCCGTGGAGGTACTTTTTTGTACAGATGTTGTCTTAACTAATAATACATACTAACATTTATCACAGATATGACTTTCCGAGAGCTGCAGCGTAAATTCCGCAACGACACTATTACACAGAAGGAACTTGAAGAACTCCGCCGCATTATGGATGAAACGCCGGATAAGGAGCTCGAGGATGCTCTCGCGTGCGACTGGGCCGAGTTCGCCGGAAACGCCGATATGGCGAGTGTTATGGATATTAAAGAAAAAATAGATCATAGATTGGCAGTATCTCGTCGTCGTCGGATATTATGGCGAGCTGCTGCAGCTGCCGTGCTGTTGGTGGGCGGAATGTTCCTTGGCTATATGGTAGAACGACCGGTTGATCGTGGTGTATATACAGATGTCTCCACCGGTATCGGCGGCCGTACCTCGCTTAATCTACCGGACGGAACGACTGTTGATCTTGATGCAAATTCCGCAGTCTGGTATCTTGCAGATGCCTTTGTCCGTGATACCCGCAGGATAAATTTCGAGGGTCGGGCTTACTTCGATGTCGCCAAAGATGCCGAGCATCCGTTTATTATTGATGCCGGCGGTGTGGAGGTTCGTGTATTGGGAACTTCGTTCAATCTTGATGCGCCTTCAGGTGAAAGTGCCGTGTTGCTTACTCTCGAAAGCGGTAAGGTTTCATTGTCGACCTGTGGTACCGCTGTTGAGGTAGTACCCGGACAGGAAGCATATGTCGATCGTCATACCGGTAGTATAACGGTATCGGAAACCGCGGTGCCGGCGGTAGCTACGGCTTGGCGACGCAACGAGCTCATATTCGATAGAGCACCGCTCTCAAAGGTCTGTGCATCCTTCTGCCGCATATATGAAATGGATATGGATGTGGCCGGCGGTGAGTTGGAGGAAGAAACTTTTTCAGGTACATTACCTACCGACAATGTGATCGAGGCGGTGGATATAGTATGTCGCGCCTTCGGGTTGCAGCCCGATTTTTACACTACCGGGAAGGTTGTGCTGAAAAAATAGCAAAAAACTGTTGTATAACATATTTTTTGAACGGTACCTTTTGCAAAAGGCGCTGTCTTATGTTGTGTGCATACGTTATGTACAACCATCCAAACCTAAACTAATTCTATCACCAACCTAATTCTATGACACGATTATCACATCGCAGGGTATTGACAGCACTTCTGTTCGTGCTTATTTTCCTGTGCTGTCCGTCGGCCAGAGGTGCCGATACAGGCCCTGTGCTTACGGTTAATTTCAACCGGGCTTCCCTGGAGGAAGTCATGGCGACTATTGAAAAGGACACTCCTTACCGGTTTTCCTATCGCAGTTCGTTGTTAGACGACGGTCACAAAGTAACTTATAAAGGACATAATGTTACGGTAGAAACCGTATTGGACGCAGCTCTTGCCGGAAGTGGTATCCGCTATGAAATTGTTTCATCCCGGTCGATTGTGCTTTCCAAGATGCCGGTTGCTTCAGGCGCCGGCGATAAGCGCCGTATTTCCGGTATTGTTTCCGATACCGGTGGAGAACCTCTTATCGGAGCATCGGTGAAAGTTCCGGGAGCGGATACAGGCGTAGTTACAGATATAGATGGTGCGTTTTCCATAGAAGTGGGCCCTGAAACCGATGCCGTTGAGGTAAGTTATGTGGGTTTTATGTCGAGTCGCTTTGCAATAGGTGCGGCCGATAACTATAATTTTGAACTCCGGCCCAATGTTGCAGCCCTCGATGAAGTGGTTGTAGTAGGCTACGGAACGCAGCGGAAAAGTGTTGTTACGGCTGCTATAAGCGGTGTTAAAGCTGATGACCTCAAGGCCGTAACTCCTGTGCGCGTAGACAACGCCCTTAAGGGTATGGTGTCGGGTGTAAGTATCACAGCGGCTTCGGGCCAACCGGGTGAAGGCTCCCTTATACGTATTCGCGGTACAGGTACTATAAACGACAGTAATCCCCTTTATATAGTAGATGGTATGGCAATGAACGGAGGTATAGAGTACCTCAACCCCACTGACATCAAGAGTATAGAGGTGCTGAAAGATGCTGCATCTGCGGCGATCTACGGTTCTCGAGGTGCCAATGGTGTTATTCTTGTAACCACAAAGAAAGGAGCAGATAACAGCCGTACGGAAGTGAATTACGGTTTCAGCTACGGCATTCAGAATCCGTGGAGGAAATTGCGTATGCTCAATGCCACCGAATATGCCACCATAATAAATGAAATGGCCCTCAACGACGGTGGTGAGCCGGTGTACGAAAACCCATCGCTATTCGGGAACGGTACCAATTGGCAAAATGAGATATTCAACCGTAACGCTCCTATTATCAACCATCAACTGAGTGTGAGCGGCGGAAACAGTAAGATCAACTATTACTTCTCTGCAAGCTATTTATATCAGGAAGGTATAATAGGTGGCAACTTCAATCAGAGCAACTACGAGCGTTTCACCGTGAGAGCTAATAATAATTATACTCTGTTTGACATCGGCGAGAGCCGTTCGTGGCTCCGCAATATGAAGATGGGGTCGAATATAAGTTATACTCACGATAGCTCGCATAGCATAGCTTCCAATAGTGAGCGAGGTTCGGTACTCGGGGCGGCTCTCGCCTTATCGCCTATGATGCCTGTTTATGCAGAGGATCCTGATGCACTTCTGGCATCACATCCATATGCTGTTGTAGACGCTTCCGGTCGTCCATATGCAATTGCTGGTGATGAGTTCGCTGCAATGCCAAACCCTCTTGCGCTCCTTCGTATGCCCAACGATAAGAATCTTACCGATAAAGTTGTGGGAAGCCTTAATCTTGATCTTGAGGTTTTCAAAGGTCTGACATGGCGTACGATGCTGAGTGGAGACCTTGCCATCTATACCAACGATGGATATTCTATACCGTACTATCTCAACAGTAATCGCCAGAACGATACATCATCGGTATGGGCAACAATAACAAAAACCTTTTCGTGGCAGGTAGAGAATACTCTGAGTTATACTTTTGATATACAAAAAGAACATAATTTTACGGTACTGCTCGGACAGAGTGCTTACGACTATACCGACTGTTATGTGAGCGGCACCAGTTACCTTATCCGCGATTATACCCAACCTTGGATTGATGCTACTGATCAGGATCCTAAGCAGCGTAGTGCTTATGCCTCTCCCTCGCCCCACCGCCGTCTGGCATCATACTTCGGTAGATTGAGCTACGATTATCTCAGCCGCTATATGCTCGAATTAACTATTCGCCGCGATGGTTCGTCGAACTTCTCTCCGCGCAATAAATGGGCGAATTTCCCATCTGTGTCAGCCGGCTGGAACATCACCAACGAGCCTTTTATGGAAGGGCGACCGACAGCACTTACTTCGATGAAGCTACGCGCCTCATGGGGTAAGAACGGTAATCAGAACATACGCGCTTTCGCTTATACATCCATGATGCAGGGTGGAGCCGATTATATTTTCGGTCTTAACGGAAATTCGGCGATAGCACCGGGGGCGGTCCCCGTAAGCTATTCCAACGCAAATCTGCGTTGGGAAGAGAGCGAACAGACCGATGTAGGTTTCGATGCCGGATTCTTCAACGGCAGGTTCGAGGTAGGGCTCGATTACTACTATAAGCGAACAAATGGTATGCTTATGGAGATGGCTCTCCCGAGCTATATAGGCAATAACCGTCCGCTTGGCAATGTGGGCGATATGAGCAACACCGGTTTTGAGTTCGATCTTTCATTCCACAACCGTTTCGGTGAATTTAATTTCAATGCCGGTATCAACGGCTCGTACAACCGCAATAAACTTATCCGTCTGGGTAACGAGAGCGGTACACTTAATTACGATGAAGTACATGGCAATCTGGGTGTGGTTTCCCGTGCGGAAAACGGACAGCCTTTCCCATTCTTTTACGGCTGGCGCACTGACGGTATTTTCCAGACAAAGGAGCAGGTGGCAGCATATGTTAATTCTGCCGGAGAGTTGCTCCAACCCTACGCAGTCCCCGGTGACGTGATTTTTGTGGATGTGAACGGCGATGGAGTCATCGACGACGGAGACCGTACTAAAATAGGAAAAGGTATGCCCGACTGGACTTTCGGTCTTAATCTCGGTGTTGAGTGGCGCGGTATCGACCTCAGCCTCCTTTTCCACAGTACTTTAGGGAACGATATCTATGATGCCACCCGACGTGCCGACTATCCAATGGTGAATATGCCGGCCTATATGCTCGACCGTTGGTGCGGCCCCGGTTCATCCTATTATCTGCCACGAGTTTCGGGTAAAGCGAACGGAGGCCCCAATCAGAACTGGCGATCCAGCGATATCATGGTGTATGACGGCTCGTTCCTGCGTATGCGCAGTCTTCAGGTAGGTTATACACTTCCTCAGCACCTCACCCGTAAGGTGTTTGTCAACAAATTTCGTGTGTATTTCATGGCGGAAAACCTGTTTACTCTTACCAAGTACCATGGATTCGATCCCGAAATTTCTTCGGGCGGCACGTCTATAGGTCTTGATAAGGGAGTATATCCCCAACCTCGTGTCCTTACATTCGGTCTGAACCTAACAATCTAATGTATCTTATATGAGAAAACTATATATTTCAAGTATCGGGGCTCTGCTGATGGCAATTTCAGCGGCCTGTACTTCCGACTTTCTCGAAGTCGAGCCTACTACTACAATACCTACCGAACAGAGCTACAACACTCGTGCGAAGATGGAAAAAGCTCTTGTCGCCGCGTATGCTCCGTTGGGATGGCTTGACTATACATTCAGCGAGTATCACCCCATAGATTTTTTATGCGACATACTTGCTGATGATTATTGCGGTGTCGGTGGCAGCAACGAGGGTGACGTACCTTATCTTCACCTTACGGCCAAGTATACGCTGACTCCTGAACTTGCACCGGCCGGATTATGGCGCGCTCTTTACTCCGGGGTATTCCGTGCTAATCAGGTGACAGACAATATCGACGTAGCTCCCGATATACCCGAGGCAGTACGTACGCGTATTCTCGCCGAGGCTCGCACTCTCCGTGCTTTTTATTATTACTACCTCTGGATGCTTTGGGGCAATATTCCGTATTTCGATGTTAATCCCAATGGTGCGGATGTTCCTTATATAGCTCCTCAGCAGTCAGCGGAAGAGGTATATCAACATATCATAGAAGATCTGGATTTCGCTGTCGCGGGCAATAATCTGCCCGAAGCTGTTGCTATCGACCAGGTGGGTCGTTTCAACCGCCCGGCAGCTATGATGCTCAGAGCCCGCTGTATTCTTGCTGCCGTCGATGCCGGTCGCTATCAGGCGGCACTCTCCGATATGCGGACTATAATAGGATCGGGAATATATGATCTGAACCCCGATTTCGCCGCCCTATGGGAAGATGAAGGAGAGTGGTGCTGCGAGAGTATTTTCGAAGTGAACTACAACGATAGTCCATCCAATCGTACTTGGACTGATCCGCTCAGCCCCGGTGGCACAATATTCCCCACATTTATTTGTCCGGACAGCTATAAGGGCTCGCGCTTTGCAAGCGAGGGATATGGTTTCGGCCCGGTTAACAAGGCTCTATACGAAGCTTATGCGGAAGGCGATATACGTCGCGACGGCGGTATACTGAATTTTGCCGTTGCACAACCAAACGACTCCTATAATCCAAGACTGGACGACAGCGGCTTCTTCAATCTCAAATATATGGGCCGCAGCAATGGTCATAGCGAGTTCATTGGTACCGACGGTGAATTTAACTTCCGTAACAACCGCCGCGTATTCCGTTTTGCCGAGACATTGCTCAATGCCGCAGAGCTGATAGTACGTATCGGTGGCGATATAAACGAAGCCGGCACTTATTTAAACCGGGTGCGAGCTCGTGCTTTTGCTACCGATGAGGCTACACTTGCTCCTGAGCTGAAGTCAGAGGCTTCACTTGCAAATATTCTTCGTGAACGTCGCTTTGAATTCCCCTTTGAGGGAATGCGCTTCTTCGATCTTGTACGTTTCGGCGTGGCCGAGGAGGTATTGGCTTCAAAAGGGTATACACCCAATAAACGATATCTGCCTATTCCGCAGAGCGAAATAGACCGTGCCGAAGGTTCCCTTACACAAAATCCGTATTAAACTATGAAACGATTATATAATATATTGGCTTCTGTGGCAGTTCTGTTTTCCACAGCCTGTAGCGACGATGTGAAGGGGCTTGGCGAGCCACCCGTCCTTTCCGACAATATGTATGCCGTGTACCTTGATGCCGAAAATCCTAATATGGTGCACTTCGATTTTCTGGCTGAAGCGATGCAGCCGTCCTGGAACATCGATCTGGCAGGTACTCCCTACCGCACCAATGACCGCGAGTTCACGCTCTCTCTTGGCCGGGGTTCTTATTCGGGTACCATCCGCGCATATGGCAGGAGTGGAATGACGCAGATAGAATCGTTCTCTTTTTCAGTCGAGGCCATTGATCCGTCGCTCCGAAATCTGGTGGATAAGGTCTGGGTATGGGATGAATATGCCGGAACCGTAGGAGACGGGCACAGAGTGTTCGGTTATGTATGGGGACGCAACTGGGTGGAAGCTTCGTGGTTCTATCCACTCTCCGACCTGACCGATGTCATGGGTATAATGGATGATGAACTCACATTCTGCACAGACGGTACTTTTGTTCTTGATGCTAAAGGAACTGTATGGGTCGACGGCGGTGGCTTCGCCGATGTAGCCAACGCCGGTATTGCATCCTGGACGGCTGCCGGAACCGAAACCTGGACTGCCATAGAGGCCGGAGGACGGCGATATATCCAGTTCGGAGGCGGAGGCTTCCCCGCGCTTGTATCCAATCCTGCCTCGCTCAGTGTCGACGGACGCTATGAGATAGCCGAACTTACGGCTGATGTGCTGCGGCTTCGGTTTTGGACTTCCGAGGAAGAATATAACGAGTATAACTTTATCCGAAAAGGCTATGTGCATGAGCCTGAAGATTACACGCAAGGTACGCCTGAACCCGGTCCGACTCCCGGCACCGACGAACCTGTGGAACTACAGCCTTTGCCTGCCGACAGTCAGTATCCTGCCTTGCTGACATCCCATAGCTGGGGAATAGGTATGAAATATGGGTATAACTATGGAGAAGACGATTTATACTCGACACCTGATATTCTTTACGACGATACTCTCACATTCAATCCTGACGGTACCCTTGTATATGATACCGGGGAGGGTAATGATACTTTCACCGATGATGGCCGTACTACTTATGAAGCTACCGGCGAGGAAGCATGGTCGCTCGGGCTGGATTCCGAAGGACAGCTTTGCCTGCAGTTCAGTGGAGGCGGTTTCCCCATCATGCGTCCGAATTTAAAGGTCGACCAGACATACCGAGTGGTTTTACTCGACAGTAATACCTTGAAGCTGCACTGGGCCTATGGCGACGGTGGCTATTTCGTAACAATTTTAGTAGCAAAGTAATAAGTGATTATTATGAAATTCCGATATATGATATGGGTATCGATGCTGGCTTTTGCTATTGCATCGTGTGCTCCTGACGATACCACTTATATAGTAAATACAAATGTCTCCACAGGTAGCGATGATACCGACGATGCGTATTATCCGTCAACACCTCCGCGACCCGGCCAGATAACCGGGGGGTATGCACCCGAAGGTTATTCGCTGGTATGGAGCGATGAGTTCGAACAATCGGCCAGCCTTGCCCGTGAATGGTACTTCGAGAGCGGAGGCCGCTGGGCCAATAACGAAGTACAGTATTATTGTCCTAAAGGTTACTTCGCCGCTACAGATCAGCGCACGGCCACAGTAAGCGATGGAACGCTTAAAATAACGGCGTACAAGGTCGAACCTTCCGAAGCCTCGGAAGGCCGCAGCTATATTTCAACCAGAATGAATACGCGTCGCGGATTCAAGTATGGCTATATAGAGATGCGCGCACGTCTGCCGCTGGCACATGGCACATGGCCCGCATTCTGGATGTTGCCTACAGATGGTAAATTCGACGTAAGTAATGGTGGTGGTGAACTTGACATTATGGAATGGGTCGGTAATGAACCTGATTTGGTCTGGTTTTCAGCTCACTCGCAGCATGTTACCACGGGTACGGCCGACCGCTATACCGACCCGGAAACCGGAGTGGAATATCCTCACTCTACTTCAGTAAGAGTAGAATCTCCTGGCGACTGGCATTGCTACGGAATGGAATGGACACATGAATATGTGCGCGCAACCTTCGACGGAATAGAATATTTCTACGCTCCCAATCCAATACCGTTCGGCACAGATGTTACCTGGTGGCCTTTCGACAAGGAGTATTACATAAAGCTTAATCTTGCCATGGGTGGAAGCTGGGGCGGAGAAATAGATCCGGACTTCACATCGGCGACTTATGAAATTGACTATGTGCGTGTCTTTCAAAAGAAATAACTAACCCTAAAACTGCATTAATACTTATGAAAAAATTTTTAGCTGCCGTAGCAATGGCATTGGCAGCACTGTCTGCCGGAGCTCAGTTGAGCGTTCTCGATCGGTTCGCTCCCACATGGGATGAAAACTCGTCGTACGACGCCGCAACCAAAACCATTACATTCGGTTCAAGTTGGAGCGATGTAGGTGTGCTGTTCGATGCTCCCGCAGATATGAGTGAATACTCTTCGTTCGAAGTTACGTTCGAACCTATCGACTTCTTCGTATGTCTCGTAATAGAATATGAGGGGACCAAGGCTCAGGTTACTGATATTACCGAAGGTGCCACATCTATTTCTGCAGCGCTAAATCCTGAATTCAAAGATAAGGTAAACGCCGTATATCTTGAGGCTGGAGAACTGGCGGAACTCCCTTCGCGTATGGTGCTCAAAACGGCAGAATTCGTGAAACCTGATTACACGAATCTCATCGATGCATACGTTCCACTATATGGTGCTCAGTATGATCTCGATACACATATAGCGACTTTTACCGAGAGCTGGGGTAATATCGGTGTAGAATTGGGTCTGGCAGATCTGACTTCTTACACTCATTTGAGTCTCGATATCGAGCCTGTAGACTATCCCGTTTTCCTCACTATCAAGTATGATAATGGAGAACGAGCTCAAGTTGTGACTATACCGGCCGGTGAAAATCATGGTGAAATATGGCTTGATGAAAACTTTAGCAATAAGGTGGTTAGCACAACTATTGAAATAGATGAATTACCTTCAGGTGAGCCTGTTACACTTGCCGTCAAGGCGGTTGGTTTTGTCTCTGACTCCACTGGCTTACAAGCTTCAACAGTTGCCGAAGGCAGTACTGCAGATGTATATAATATGGCTGGAGTGCTGGTGCGCAAAAACGCCATAGCTGTAGATTCTCTCGAAGGCTTGGCGCCCGGTATCTATATTGTAGGCACTCGTAAATACATTAAAAAATAACAGGTACAATTCTATACAAGGGCGGCTGTGTCATTTAAGGTTTCTGACACAGCCGCCTATATATTCTTATTAGCTATACCAAATAAAATCAGAGATCTTCTTCGATAGAGAATTCATCGGCGAGATCGTCGTCGAACTCATCGATTTCGATATCGGGAGTTTCGTCGGATGCTTTCTCCGACTTGTCAGATTCGGTAGTCGTCTTGCGGGGTGCGGCAGACTTCGTTTTGTCGGCGGCTTTGAGAGCCTCCATGATTGCCGCTTCGAGTTCGTCGGCCAGTTCGGGATTATCCTCGATTACCTTCTTTGCAGCATCGCGACCCTGCGCTATCTTGCTGTCGTTGTAGCTGAACCACGAACCACTCTTCTTGATTACGTTGTACTCAACACCGAGGTCGAGGATTTCGCCCGCGTGCGATATACCTTCGCCAAACATGATGTCAAACTCGGCGCGCTTGAAGGGAGGAGCCACCTTGTTCTTAACCACCTTGATGAATGCACGCTTGCCGAGTACATCGTCACCGTCTTTAATCGGGTTGCGCGAACGGATATCGATACGTACCGATGCGTAGAATTTCAGAGCATTACCACCGGTAGTTGTTTCAGAAGGACCGAACATCTGGCCGATCTTCTCGCGGAGTTGATTGATGAAGATGCAGGTAGTGTTGGTGCGTGCTATCGCGCCGGTAAGTTTACGCATAGCCTGCGACATGAGGCGTGCCTGAAGACCCATGTTGCGGTCGCCCATTTCGCCTTCGATTTCACTCTTGGGGGTGAGGGCGGCAACAGAGTCGACAACAATGATATCGACAGCCGACGAGCGTATGAGCTGTTCAGCAATTTCGAGAGCCTGCTCACCATTGTCCGGCTGCGAGATAAGGAGGTTATTGATATCCACACCGAGCTGCTGCGCGTAGAAACGGTCAAAAGCGTGCTCAGCGTCAATCATAGCCGCGATACCGCCACGCTTCTGAGCCTCCGCTATAGCGTGGATAGCCAGAGTAGTCTTACCCGACGATTCAGGGCCGAAAATTTCGATGATACGTCCGCGGGGGAAACCGCCCACGCCGAGAGCGTGGTTGAGGCTGATAGAGCCGGTGGGAATGACGTCAACATCCTCGATGACCTCATCACCCATTTTCATTATCGCGCCACGACCGTATGCCTTTTCGATACGGCCCATAGCCTGCTCGAGAGCTTCGAGGCGAGCGAGTTTAGGGTCCTTCTCGGCAGCAGCGCTTTTTTTGGTTGTTTCTTTCTTTGCCATTATAAGTTATGCAGTTTATTATTTACGATACAAAGTTAGTGAGAGACGTGTGCAATAAACATGCACAGCATCGTTAAAATTTATTTCGCCAGAAGTATTTGAGGAGATATCTTCCGATTGAAGGCATCTATACGTGCAAAGTTAATAAAAAAATGCCTCAAAACAAAACATTGACATCCAACCGTTGAATTGCTTAAAACGGCAACCCGCAGCCATAATTCTCCTCACAATCCTCTGCGACCTTATCCGGTTGGACATATCTAAAATCCTGAATCTTTTTACGATACTGAATTATAAGATTTTCATCGTCCAATTCCTTTCTACGCCTGTATGAGAGGTAGGAGAAATCGAGATCTTGTTCTATTCCCAAGAATCTGCGACCACAGAGGGTTGCTGCGATTCCTGTGGTCGACGAACCTGCAAAAGGATCAAGTATCCAATCACTCTTATTGGTGCTTGCGAGGATGATACGTGTGAGGAGTGCCAAAGGTTTCTGAGTAGGATGTTTGCCGCATGATTTCTCCCAGCGAGCAATTGCCGGAAGACGCCACACATCTGTCATCTGCTTCCCTTCATTGATTGCCTTCATCAACTCGTAATTATACTTATGTGGCACCTTAGGGAACTTTCTGGCCCAAATGATAAATTCTGTAGAATATGTGAAGAATCGGCAGGATATATTGGGTGGAGGATTAGTCTTCGCCCAAGTGATAACATTCAGAATTTTATAGCCAAGTTCAGTCAACAGATTGGCTATTGCAAAAATATTATGATGAGTACCGGAAATCCAGATAGTTCCGTTATCCTTTAATTTTTCACGACATAGAGTTAACCATTTTCTGTTAAACTCCATGATAGATTCCGGAGTACCGCCTTTATCCCATTCTCCCTTATCGACACAGATCACCTTTCCCGCATGATAACTAATTCCACCATTTGAAAGAAAATATGGAGGGTCTGCAAATATCATGTCGAATTTAAAATCAAACTGAGGGAGCACATCAAAACTATCACCATGAACTATAGTGAAGGCTCTGTCGTCTGATTTATAGAATGGTTGTATCATTACTTGATTGCAGAGTGGTATTAATCAATCATTTTTTACTATGGATATAAATTCTTGAATGTTTGAGAGATTGTACACACTCGGAATATGAGCGAAAGCTTCTTCGAGTTTATTCCGAGCCGACTCCCAACCAATACCGTCTGTAATCCAAACGAATTCAAAGCCGGGAACAGCATTGATTTTAGGTGCCAGTTCAGAATAGGACCGGGCCACTTCATTGAGTTTAGACCCTCCGCCGGTATAGAAGTTTGCTTCGATAAGATAGGTTTTTTTCTTTAGTTTTGACTACAAAATCAAATCTCTTATTGTCAGCACCCAAAGCTTTAACTATCTCAGGAAACTCTGTATAATAGACTTCTTGCTCATAAGAGATGCCGTGTTTGTCAAAGATATTAGCTACAAGGTCCTCCATTATGTGGCCGCCTCTGTTTTTACGGGCATTAGAGTCCAGACCAACCTCTACTCCGAATACATAGTCCACAAGATTCTTGATCTGCTTTTTCTGGAAAACTTCAGTAAGTCCGGTGTCATTCAGAAATTTTGTCACAAGCTCGGGAGATGAGAAATAATCTGAGACGAGAAGTGTATCTCCATTCTCATCAATAGCTTTCTTTTTGTCTTTCGTACGAACTGCGATAAGAATATCCAATACAGAGAATACCTTTGGATTTTCCTCCCATAGAAGTGCAACAGCTTTAGCCATATCTTCTTGACCTATAAGATAGTTAAGCTGATTGAGCTTTATGGCGATTGAATCAACATTTGCCGCAACCTTCGGAAAATCCACATAGTCCTTAAGCGAAAAGTGGGTTTCTTTCAGAGGTTTCATAAAATCGTTAAAACGGTCAGTCATATCTTAAATAAAGATTGCGGAGCTCCTTGGAAGCACTCGTAGTTTCTAATTAATAATTCTGTAAGGATACCTCGCTTAGCCGGATTGGCATTAATATTTCTTTTTGCATACACTCTTTCAATGAAAAAGTCCTGATAGAGTTCATCAAAGAAATTGTCATCGGCATTTCGGCCCTTGCAGTCGGAATTACTTAGAATTTCTCTGCATCCGTCAGCCGAAAGAGAAGAGTAGAATTCCTTCAGACGTATCTGCTCACTATCATCGAAAGACTCTTTTACATAGGAATTGAAACTCGATGTAGCGTCCAAAGGTCTATAGGGAGGATCAAAGTAGAAGAATGTATAACCGTCGACATATTCACCGGTATGCGAAAAATCTCCATTAAGAATTTCTACTTTCTGCAGCAATTCACTATCGGCTATAAGCAGAGATTCATCACAAATAGTAGGATTGGAATATCTCCCGAACGGCACATTAAAACATCCCTTAGAGTTTTCTCTATACAGACCGTTAAAGCAAGTGCGGTTTAGGAATATCATATAAGCCGCTATCTCAATATCTGTAAGAACTTCAGAGTTAAAACGGGAACGTACGTTTATAAAAAACTCTTTTTGAGCTTCTATACTTCCGGAACTTCTGAATTTCTCCTGCAAGTCACTCAGTAAATCAATCAGAGAATAAGGATTATCTCTGATGATGGTGTAGGTTTTAATTAAGTGAGAGTTGATATCGTTGATGATAGCTTTCTTAATGTTGGGATACTTTTGGAGCATAAAGAAGAGCATTGCCCCTCCTCCTACAAATGGCTCTATATAAGTTACGTTCTTCTCTCTTCCAAATGATTTCGGAAGAAAAGAATCTATGGTTGGCAGCAACTGAGTCTTGCCACCCGCCCATTTTAAGAAAGGCTTTGCCTTAATTTTTGAAATAGTCTGCAAAATATTTACAAGCTAATCGCATATCAACGGCAAAAAAGTAATCCGAGGCATGGTCCAACCCGTAACGACTGTTTGCGTTGAATTTAGGGCATTGCAGCCATTTAAACTAATTCTTTATGGCCATTTTTCAGATTGTTATCGCTACTATACTGCAAATGTACGTAAAATTTATATAACCGGGAAATTCCCACATATTTTTGTTTCTCCGATACTATCTTCGCGGCTTGAAGGCATCTTAGCCTTAAAAAAGTTTAGTTGACTTCATGTCACGCCGTTTCCTCGACATAACCGCAGAATTCGCTCGGTGGTTTGGCCGTTCCCTCCGTTGGTGGGAGCGTAATATCATATTCACC
>JAAVFI010000012.1 GCA_014800815.1 Bacteroidales bacterium
AGTGGCAACCGAATTCATACTGCCACTGCCGGAGGATTGATGTGCATTTCTCTCCGTGAGCCGTTTATGGATTATTCAAATCTACTCGCATTGACGGGCTACATAACCCAAAGTCGTGAAGATGTCGAGCAGATGTATCGCAGGATGCTGTTCAATTACCTCACTGATAACAAAGATGATCATTGCAAAAATTTCAGTTTCTATGTTGTCAGGGATAATGATTTGAAGACTTGGAGGTGGCGACTTGCGCCTGCATACGACCTTACCCTTTGCACAGAAGGCTACAACGGAGAACACGCTACTTCCGTCAACGGTACCGGGCATCCACGATTGTATGATTTCATTGCTGTCGGCAAGAAAATCAAACTGTCAGAGGATAGATGCCGGGAATTAATTGAGGAAGTTCGATCCGGTTGCACGGAATTGTCCCGATATGATATAAAAGAATAATATTGCCAAAATAGATTTCGATGGCATAGTTGATGGCGGAGTGAAACTTTCTAACTCCGCCATTTCTCAGAACTAAGTTTAATTCCGTGAACATCAGCGCAAAAGAAACCGGCCGCCTCCATGCGGAGACGACCGGCTTGCTATGTCGAATTTTTTCTAAGTATTCTTACTTCAGAATTTCAGTAATTCGTCTTTGCTCATCAACTTTGCGTCCTTGACCAAGACAATTCTCTCGGTAGCGGTCGATGTCGCAGATTCACCGATACTGCGGACTGCAGGCGCTTTTTGAGCTTTTACCTTCGCGGATGATACAAGATTGTTGAGGTCGATACTGAGCTGGCCGGGAAGTATATAGAATTTATTTCCGTATGATTCAATTGTGACCAGTAAGCTGTTTTCGGGGAAGTAGATTACACCGTCCTTAAGGCTTCCGGCATAGTCTTTTGCGTCCTCTTTTGAAGAACCTTCATCAAGGGCGTACGCGGCTCTTGAATATGCAATTATTTCTCCGTCGTAGGAGTTGATGCATACTCCGGTATTGCTCTTGGGGATATATACGAAGTCGGGGTCTTCGGCATTGATCATTATATAATGATTTCCGGGCAGGATATAGTCTCCGTATTCAGCATAGGGCCACGCTTTGTAGGGATTGTAAAGACAGTAAAGTCCCGGTGTTGTGCGGCTTTTGAGTACTTCAACCTCCCAGGTGCAAGCATCGGCGCTATATAAGGTTGAAACGAAAACATCAGTGTAATCGGCATATCCTATAGATTCGAAATTCTTCTCGAACCATTCATCATCGTCTGAACCCGGGTCGTCAACTAAACCTTTTATATTAAGTACGGGAATGATATCAATACTCGTTCCTGCTGTAATGCCTTCATTATCTTCGGCATCGCGGTAGGTGTATTTGAAGTATATGCTACACAAATCATCGTTGGGGACATCGAATACCAATTCCGTATCGTTACCCTTGAGTGAGAAGTTGTATTCTCCCTTGTCAAACTTGGCATTGAGGTCTTCTACTAATGTAAGCCATTCAGGAAGAGTCTGTACAAGACCATCTTCAATTTGTTCATACTGCTGTGCATAGCCGTACACACCCTCCACATTGATAGGACGCACGTGCTTGTTATTGAAAGTGATGCGTACTTTGACGGTGGGATCATCCTCTTCGAACTTCTGCACACGCCCGTAGGAAAGAGTAGCTAGAGTGTACTGTCGCGGCAGTATTTTGTCTGTTGCATATACTGCAAAAGTCTTGCCGTCGGCATACTTGGGGGCGTAGTACACGCACGCAAGCTCTTCGGGAGTAGGATAGTTGTCGCCGCTATATGTCTGACCTAACACTTCTTCGGTGTAGGTGCGCTGATCGGCAACCCATATTTCGCCGTACTGAGGGTGGATATATCCGGTGTTCTGGCGGCTGATGCGGGCTCTGTTTTCGCCTTCCTGAACCATGACTATATCATTGGTGAAGTTGCCTTTCGACTTCAGCGTGTAGGTAATGGTAGAGTTTACGCCGTTGGGGAGCGCTTCTTCTATTACTACGGCTTTGAAGTCGGGTGCCAAGCCGAGGTCTTCGTGATACCAGGCTTTTTCATATTCGAAACTGACGGTGAAAGACTGCTGCGGACCTTCGGAAATCTCGTCGATTTCGGTGAAGTTAAATTCATCTACTACCTCGGTGTTGAGATATCTGGTGTTACCGTCTTTCAGGTTTACCTTCATAATGATTGTCTTGGCACTTGCATACATACCGGCCAGGAGCAACAGTGAAGCGATTGATATTAATATTTTATTTTTCATCGTATTCTCAGTTTAATCGTTCCAAATGCCTTCGTTTCCGGCTACAGGCTGTACATACTCGGGAGTGGTGAAGCCTTGTATTTTCGGAATGTATTTCTCGCTCTTTTTATAGAGGAAGTGGTCCGAGCCGCCACGGATTCTCAGTTTAAACATCGTGTCGAGTACGGGGTCGCAGCGGTCGAGATCGCGCTGCAGACGCACCATGTCGAAGTATGCAAGACCTTCGCCCCAGAACTCGAGGCGACGCTGCCAGAGTACTTCATTCTGAATATCTTCTTTGTCGGTAGCAGTGCAGTTGTATGCAGGGTTGCGGTACTTCTGTACGAAAGCATTGAGGAGTTTGAGGCCCTGAGCCGTGTTGCCCGACATTGCCATACCCTCGGCTTCGATGAGGTACATCTCCTCCACGCGCATCAGAGGAATATCCTCGGCTGCGAAAATTCGCTCAGGATTGCGACCATATACACCGAACTTTATGTTGGTGTGGGGGAGGGAGCCTAAAGCACTGCGTAAAGCTCTGATTTCTGCCGGGATAAGGGCTGTAGCCTCAGCTACGTTGTCGACAAACCAATTGCGGCGGACATCCTGCGGATGCTGCGAAAGATAGTTCCAAAGTGCGCTGCCGCAGCATTTTGAGACTTCTGTGTTGGTGGCGTATCCGTTTGAAACGGAAGAAATGTGTGAAGCGTAGCAACCCACCCATTGCAGAGCTGCGGCGTCGGATTCGTTCACCGTGATACCCCACATCCAGTTGCTTGCTTTGGCGTCGTTGAAACCGGTGAGACCGGCCAGAGCTGCGACCATCGGACGCGCTCCCGTCGACTCTATCGCCAGACGCGCATCGGCGGCGGCCTCGGCATACCGGTGCATGGTTAGGTTGTAGCG
Organism: Bacteroidales bacterium; assembly: GCA_014800815.1. GTDB lineage: Bacteria > Bacteroidota > Bacteroidia > Bacteroidales > Muribaculaceae > CAG-873. The sequence goes on from JAAVFI010000012.1 coordinate 3,145, forward strand.
GGCGCGCAGACCGTAGGCTACGCCGAGGTCGATATATCGCTGTGCATTGTCGATATCGAACAGTGCGGCATCGATATTCTTGTTTTTAAGAAGTTCGATAGCCTTGTCGATATCGCTTAATATCAGGTCGTAGACCCTGCGCGTGGTCGACATCGCTACGGGAGTGCCGGCAAAAGCAGCCTCATTGTTTGTCTCGGTTACAAGAGGAATTGCATCGGCATCGGGAGCGAAATGGAAGTTGTGCGCAAAGAGCTGCACAAGATTCCAGTAGCTGAACGAGCGCATAGCCAGAGCCTGAGCAAGATAGAGATTTTCCTCATCGTCGGCCGGGCTTTGCAGAGCCTTGACTATATCATTGGCAATACGAATATAGGAGTATAGATATTTCCAGATTGCGTAATTGTACACGTAATCTGGATTAAGATTGTACTCCTGCCAGCCTGAGAACCAGTTGTAGCTATTGTTTTTGCTATACATATCCGCAGTCTGCAGATCGGTGGCGAGCATTATGGCCGGATATCCGATTTCACGATGATTTTCGCCTATCTCCTTCATCTTATCGAAGAGGCTCTGCACGGTGGCGAAGTGGGGATTATCGGTCTCAAGCGACCACATGTGCGATATCGAGCTAATCTCCGAGGTAGGGATATAGTCGATAGAATTGTTGGAGTACACGATTTCAACCACCGGAATACTCTCCTGTGCCGATACCGCGGCACCTCCTGCGGCAAGCATCGAGCCTGCGAGCAGCAAATATCTCATATTCTTCATATTCCGTAAGGTTTAGAGTGAAAGTTTGGTGGTGAAACCGCCGATGCGTACAATGTAGATGCCGTGGCCGAGGAGGCTGCGGTCAAGAGTGAAAGTCTCGGTCTCGGAAGTGCTGCTCAGAGCCTGACGGCCGTTGAGGTCGTACACCTCCACTAATGCGCCGGGATTGAGATTGAGGAAAGTCACCCCCGTGCCGTCGATGCGGATTTTGATATTGTCGTGCTTGTCGGCAGCGATATTGCTCACGCCGGAGGTAAAATCGTCCACATTGCCGTACTCGCACTTCTCGATTTCGTCGAAATAGAGCTGTATAGGCTCAACCTCGGGATTCTTGGGAGTCTCGATAGTTATCGAATTGTCGTCGTTGAACGTCAGCTGCGGCTCGTCGGAAAGCTGGAGAGTGATGATGCCCTGATTGTGCGTGTGCAGATGCAACGCCGTCAGAGCCGCCCACATTCCGCCCGTAGCCCACAGAGCAAGGGAAATGATAGCGAATAATCGTTTCATATAAAAAAGATAGGATTTATAATGGTTTATTAATATGCTGATTAGCCTTTATAATGGTCAGTTGTTAAGAAGTGCAAAAGTAAGAAATAAATCGGCAAAAAACCACAAAAAAAATACCCCCCCCCCGTTTATTAACAATATTTAACAGATGGATGTTTTCCACCGAGCCGTTATAATAATAGCAACCGTGGTTGCTATTAGTGATGTGAAATAATTTTCATGCCCTATTTATAGATTGCAATTTACTCGCAAAAATTGACTATTTTTGCGCGACACTCTCTTAATACGCTCATGAACACACTCCGAATACCCGCCCTCATCCTCGCCGCCCTCGTAGCGCTCATCGCCACTGCCGCAGGCCCCATGGCCACCGACTACACCTTCGGGCAGTGCGAAGGCTCCCTCACGCCATACCCCTCAAAAATCGAGACTCCCGCGTATCCCGACTCCCTCACTCCCGTATTTATCAACCACGTAGGGCGCCACGGAGCACGCTACCCGGCCTCGTCGGCCAACTGCCTCGCCCTGCAGCGCGCACTCGCAAAAGCCGACTCCGCGGGCACTATCACACCCCTCGGACGCTCCCTCGCCGCCCTCAACAACAAGGTAATGACCCTCAGCGAAGGCCGCTGGGGTGCCCTCGACAGCCTCGGTATGGCCGAGCAGGCAGGCATAGCCACACGCATGTTCTACAACTACGCAGAGGCCTTCGGCAAAGGAAAGACCGTACAGGCCCTCTCCTCCTACTCCCCCCGCGCGATGATGAGCATGTTCTCCTTCGTGCACCAGCTCGACCGCCTCAACAACCGCCTATCCTTCACCACCTCCACCGGCAGCGTCAACTCACCCCTCCTCCGACCCTTCGACACCGACGAAGACTACATAGCCTTCCGCCGCGAAAAAACATGGCAACCCGCCTACGACGCCTACCTCGCCGAAGCCTGCCCCCTCACCGCCATTAAGCGCGTGCTCGGCGACGCCTACCCCGCCGACGACCTCCACGAGCTACGCGACCTCGCACTTGTAGAATACTACGTCCTCGCCGGTCTCCAGGCCATGGGCCTCCCCTCCGAGATGCAGAAATACTTCACCCTCGACGAAGCCAACGCTCTCTGGAGCTGCTTCAACCTGCGCCAGTACCTCCAGCGCACAGCCACCACAGTCTCCGCCGTCCCCGCCGAGATTGCCGCCGACCTCGTGCTCAACATCATCGACACCACCGACGCCTTCATCACCGGACAGAACACCTCCACCTCCGCCGTGCTCCGCTTCGGCCACGCCGAGACACTCATGCCCCTGCTCTCGCTCCTGCGCATCCCCGGCTGCCGCTACATGACCAACTACTTCGATACAGTAGCACGCCACTGGCGCGATTTCTACGTCGTGCCAATGGCGTCCAATATACAGTTTATAGTATTTCAATCAAATAAGACGGGCCGCTACTACGTGCGCGTAGACCTCAACGAAATGCCCGTAGCCCTCCGCAGCGGCGACTCCGAAGTGTACTATCCCTGGGGCGAACTGCGCCGCTACCTCATGGATTGCGTACCCCTTTACGCCCAATAATCACAGAAGCGAATTGAGCATCATAAGCGCCTGCGCCGAAGCACGGTCTATCACCGCCTGACGGTCGCCGCCGAAGTGAAAACATTGCACCTCAGTGCAGTCCGGCGTAGCCGCAGCTATCCACACCGTGCCCACAGGCTTCTCCTCCGAGCCCCCGCCGGGGCCCGCGATGCCCGTAGTTGCCACAGCGCAGTCGGCACCTGTGAGCTTGCGCACACCCTCGGCCATCTCACCCGCCACCGCCTGACTCACAGCGCCGTAAGCCTCAAGCGACGACCGACGCACGCCCAGAGCCTGCATCTTCACATCATTGCTGTACGACACCACACCCCCGAGCATCACGTCGGAGCAACCCGCGTTGGCCGTTATCAGGTGCGCGATATTGCCGCCCGTACAGCTCTCGGCAGTGGCAATGGTATATCTGTGGCGGCGAAGAGAGTGAATCACCAGAGCCGACGGACTCATCTTGCCCTCCGACACTAAATTCTCGCCCAGCTCCTCCTTGAGGCGCTCGCACAGACCCTCGAAGGCCTCCGCGCCCGCAGGATTTGCCGTGAAATCGCCGTCGAGACGCAGCACAATCTCCCCGGGGTCGGGAAGATAGGCCAGATGCACACCCGCAGGCAGCGAATCCTCGAAGCCCGCAAGCCTCTCGGCAAGAGCCGACTCCGAAATACCCGTCACCGTGTACTCCCGGTGCAGAATCAGACCGCCGCTGCCGAATCGCTCGCGCACCGCGGCAGCCACCTCGCCGAGCATTCCGCGGGTCTCGTAGGGCACGCCGGGCATCGCCGCAAGCACACGGCCGTCCTTCTCGAACCACATTATCGGCGCCGTGCCCAGACGATTCTGAATCACACGGCAGCTCGACGGCACATTTGCCTGACCGATAGTAAGTTCGTTGAGCCGTATCTTGCGGTCCTTGAAAATATTTTCAACATTCGCGCGCACGCTCTCGTCGAAAATCATCTCGCCGCCGAATATCTCAAGCATCACGGCCTTCGTTATATCGTCGCGCGTCGGACCGAGTCCGCCCGTAGTCAGCGTAAGCTCGCTCTCAGCCATCGAAAGCTCAATGGCACGGCGGATATCATCGGCATTGTCGCCCACCGTGCGGACACACTTCACCGTCCACCCTTCGGCGGCAAACGTGCGGGCTATCAGCCCCGAATTAGTATCCGTCACACGGCCCAGGAGGATTTCATCTCCTATTATCACTATCGACAGATTCATATCTCTTTCAGATCTCTACACGTGCATATGGAGTGGCCTCGTAGCGGCAGAACTCGCCGCGCTGATACTTGAAGTACCCCGCCATAGCCACCATTGCGGCATTGTCGGTAGTGAACTTGCGCGCCGGGATAAACGCCTTGAGCCCGTGGCGCTCACAGTACTCCGCCACAGCCCCGCGCACGCCCGAGTTGGCCGACACACCGCCGCCTATCGCCACAGTGCGCACGCCCGTAGCCTTCACAGCCTTGTCGAGCTTGTCGAGAAGGATAGCGATGATAGTGCTCTGCAGACTTGCCGCAAGATCGGCCTTGTTGCGCTCCACAAAGTCCGGATCGGTCTTCAGACCGTCGCGCAGAGTGTAGAGAAACGACGTCTTGAGCCCGCTGAAACTATAGTCCAGCCCCGGAATATGAGGCTTTGCAAACTTGAATCGCTTCGCGTCGCCTTCAGCCGCCAGACGGTCGATATGCGGGCCGCCGGGGTAGGGCAGACCCATTACCTTGGCACACTTGTCGAAAGCCTCGCCCGCGGCATCGTCTATCGTACGGCCCAGAATCTCCATGTCATTGTCCGACCGCACAAGAATCAGCTGCGAGTTGCCGCCCGAAATCAGAAGACACAGATACGGAAACTCCGGCACCTCGTCCTCCTCCTGCTCGCGCACAAAGTGCGACAGCACATGCCCGTGCAAGTGGTTTACATCAATTATAGGTATGCGCAGCCCCAGTGAAAGCCCCTTGGCAAAACTTGTGCCTACGAGCAGCGAACCTATCAGGCCCGGACCGCGGGTAAAAGCTATCGCCGAAAGGTCGGAGCGCGAGATGCCCGCACGGCGTATCGCGGCATCGACCACCGGCACGATATTCTGCTGATGAGCGCGTGAGGCAAGTTCGGGCACTACGCCTCCGTACTCCTCATGCACCTGTTGCGACGCTATCACATTGCTCAGAAGCAATCCGTCGCGTATTATCGCCGCCGATGTATCGTCGCACGACGACTCAATTCCCAATATTACAGCCATTCGGAACTATTGAAATATATAAGTATGAGTTCTAAAATACAAAAGCAACTCCCGCCGTAACATATGCCGTGGGCAGATGACGCATAAGCGAATAGCGCGCCTCAATGCCAAGCTTCAGCGACTTCGATACATGCCCCTCTACTCCCGCACCCATATTGATGCCGAAGAGATTGGAGTGATTCGTCACATCGACGCTCGTAGCCTCGTCTATGTCGTGGCGTCCCCACGAAGTAAAACCCACACCCGCAAGCGGATAGAAGCAGCCGCGACCCTGCGCGAACTTAAACGGGAAGTGAACATTCACATCTGCCGTCATCGCATCAAGATTCTTGTGGCGGAACACCAGACCAACCTCCGGCGAAAGACGCACCACACTGCTCGGCGAATACTGGAATACGAGCCCGACAGTAGCCGAACTATTGCGGCTCACATAGCCGAGTTTGGGGCCGAACGATGTCTCGCCTCGGGTTCCGCGGGCTCCCGCACACAAGGCGGGCAGCAGAAGCATGCTCAATAAGAGCAGTCGTAGCAGGGGGGCTTTCATATAGAAGTTATTAAGTTATTGCATCTGCAAAGTTACATATTTTTTATTAAGTAAGTTGCTTAACAATGTATAACTGTATCTCTGCAAATAAATCTTAAACAAGCAAGGTGTGAAAAAGATATACGCGGCCGTATTAAATAAAGTTAATTTTGACCAACCTCAGTACCAACAGCCGAAATTTTCCTTAAATTTGACGCGCAATTATTGGGAAAACTCCCTTTAAATGCAAATAATAATTAACTAAAACACTCTTATAACCCTGACTCTTAACTATTAAACAACCTTAAAAAACACAGCGGCCGCCATCGCTTCAAGCCTGTTGCACCGGCCGTAACCCCACGAAAAACAAACACATTAAACCAAAACGCGAAAAGTAAAGAACAATCCTGTCATTGCCGCATGATAAGTCCCGGCCTGTAATTGCCAAGCCCCGATACTGTCGCGGTTTAAAAACCCAATCAACATCATTTATGAGAAAACATCTTTATCTGACATTGCTCCTGCTTGCAGGCATGCCCCTCACAGGGTCTTTCTCTGCTTATGCAGAGCCTCAGGCGCAGAGTCAATCGGTTACCGCTATCAAGGGTACCGTTTTAGATGAGAACAATGAGCCCGTTATCGGCGCATCTGTTGTTCAAAAAGGAGTAAAAGGCAATGCTGCCGCTACCGATGCCTTTGGTAACTTCACTCTGCGTGTTCCTGCGGGTGCAACCCTCGAAGTGAGCTACGTAGGCTACCAGACCGTCGAGGTCAAAGCCGCAGACGGTATGTCGGTTTACCTCCAGCCCACTACCGAAATGCTCAACGAACTCGTGGCCGTAGGTTACGGTTCTCAGAAGCGTGCCAACCTTACCGGTGCCGTCGCTACAGTCGACGTTGCCCGCACAATGGACAGCCGTCCCGTTCAGGACGTTACACGAGCACTCCAGGGTGCTGTCCCCGGTCTTACAATTACTACAGGTAACGGTGGTATCGACTCCGACGCCTCTATCCGCATCCGCGGTGTCGGTTCGCTTACCAATGGCCGTAACTCCGATCCCCTTATCGTAGTGGACGGTGTGCCTGTCGACAACCTCAACTTCATCGACCCCAACGATATCGCTGAAATCTCCGTCCTCAAAGACGCCGCTTCTTCAGCAGTCTATGGTGCTCGTGCTGCTTTCGGTGTAATCCTCATCAGCACAAAGGGTGCCAACAAGAAAGACAGAGTAAGCGTAAACTACAGCGCTAACTTTGCATGGAGCAATCCTACTCAGCTCCCCGAATTCGTAAATAACGTAGACGAAGTTTACGCCGACCTCCAGCCCTACTATCGCGGACTCGGCACAAACAAGTCTGTTATCGGCGACATGGTGCTCTCCGATATGCTTCCCTACTTCGAAGCTTGGTACGAGCAGCACAGCGGCAAGTACACCGGCATCGTTGCTCTCCAGCCCTATCAGGACGAGAACAACGTGGGTGACTACCGCATCATCGACGGTCGCTACATACGTTACGGCGACTGGGACGTTGCTAAAACCCTCTACCACTGGGCTCCCTCGCAGAAGCACAACGTGAGCCTCGAAGGTACTTCCGGTAAAACACAGTACCGTATGAGCTTCGGCTACGACGGCAAGGAAGGCCTCATGCGTTATGCTCCCGAAAAGCTCGACCGCTACATGGCAAACGTCAACATCTCTACCGAGATCACAAGTTGGTTGAAAGCCGGTACCCGCATGAGCTTTACACAGCGCGTGTACAGAGAACCCAACACCCCCAGCAATACCCTCCAGTACGCTTGGCGTTGGTCGCCCTTCCTCTCCAACTGGGGTACTATGACCAATCCCGAGACCGGTGAAGAGCTCCTCTACCGCAACACCCTGAGCGAACGTCTCCTTGCTCCTACCGACAAGTTTACCCGTCGTCAGACACGTCTCCAGGCTTGGATCAATGCTGAAATCATCAAGGGCCTCAACCTCCAGGCTGATTTCACATATGATATGAACACCTACAATCAGCAGGCTTCTTGGAAGACTCAGACCACTTGGGACTGGGGTTCGGTACCCTTCGCTACCTACACTTGGCCTTCAACCGGTCAGGACGGTACTATGGTTCGTGCAAGAAAGAACAATATCGACCGTTGGACTACCAACGTATTCGCAACCTATGCCAAGACTTTCAACAATGATCACAACCTGAAAGTAATGGCCGGCTTCTCTGCAGAACAGTACACCTACGACAACCTCTACGGCCAGCACAAGGGTCGCTACGATATGGATCTCGCCGACCTTAACCTTACCTACGGTGCTCAGGTATCCGACTACACCCTTACCGGTGGTTCGGGTCACCGCGCTACAGCAGGTTTCTTCGGCCGTGTCAACTACGACTACAAGGGTCGCTACCTCCTCGAAGCTAACGTACGCTACGACGGTTCTACCCGCTTCCCCGCTCACAGCCAGTGGGCTACATTCCCCTCGTTCTCAGCAGGCTGGCGCTTCTCTGAAGAAGACTTCTTCAAGCCCGTAAGCAACTGGTGGAGCAATGGTAAACTCCGTGCTTCTTACGGTCACCTCGGTAACGAAAACGTTGGTACTAACGTATTCCTCTCAACTATCACTCCCGGTATCCAGAACGTAGCATGGCTCAATGCTCAGGGCAACCAGCTCAACGGCTCTACAATGCCTACCCTCGTGAACAACAGCCTTACTTGGGAACGCGTTATCACTACCGACGTAGGTGTTGACCTCGGTTTCCTCAACAACTCACTCAACGTTACATTCGACTGGTTCAACCGTGAGACCCGCGATATGCTCGCTCCCGGTATGCCCCTCCCCTCTACACTCGGTGCTTCAGCTCCTACCGAAAACGCAGGTACTCTCCGCACTAACGGTTGGGAACTCTCTATCGGCTACAACAAGAGCTTCGGCGACTGGGACTTCTGGGCAACCGCTACACTCGGCGACGCTAAGTCTAAGGTAACCAAGTGGGCAAGCAACGAATCTAAAGCACTCTACTCTTACTACTACGGCGAAAGCGGCTACCGCTTCTACGAAGGTCAGACCTATGGTGATATCTGGGGCTTCGAGTTCGACCGCTTCTTCGAAGTAAGCGACTTCGCAGGTAAGAAAGACGGCAAGTGGGCTTATGCTCCCGGCGTTGCAAATCAGGATGCTCTCGAAGCCGGTAGCTTCGACTTCGGCCCCGGCGACGTGAAGTTCAAAGACCTCAACGGCGACGGCGTCATCAACAACGGTGACCCCAACATGGTAGACGAAAACGGCAACAAGATCCCCGTTGGTACACTCCGCAACCACGGCGACCTCAAGGTTATCGGTAACGCTCTTCCCCGCTACGAGTACGGTCTCCGTCTCGGTGCTGCTTGGAAAGGCTTCGATATCGACCTCTTCTTCCAGGGCGTAGGCAAGCGTTCTATGTGGATCGTTACCAACCAGGTTCAGCCCTTCGCTCAGTCCAACAGCGGTCTCTTCACTCACCAGATGGATCACAACACATACGTGGTGGATGAAAACGGCACTATCGTTGACTACCTCATCGATCAGAACAACTGGTATCCTAACCTCACAACCGGTGACATGGCTTACCACCCCACAATGCGTAATACATGTAACCAGGGTACCAACAACTTCACAAACAACGACCGCTATATCGTCAACATGGCTTACCTCCGTATGAAGAACATCACTGTAGGCTACACCCTTCCCACAAACCTCACTCAGAAGGCTTACATCCAGAAGGCTCGTGTTTACTTCTCTACAGAAAATCCCTTCTTCGTTTACAACGGCGCAGGCAGATACAAAATGGACCCCGAAGTTGAAGGCGGTGTAAGCGAAGGATACTATGGTTTCGGCCGTAACAACCCCCAGATGACTTCTTACAGCTTCGGTCTCCAGGTAACTTTCTAATCCTTAATCAGAGACAATAAAATGAAAAAACATATCATATTCGGCCTGCTCGCTGTCGTAGGTGCTTCATTCTCGAGCTGCAACGACTTCCTCGACGACAACCGTTACCCTCTCGATGAGCAGACCAACAACCCCGCTTACTGGACAAGCGAAATCAACGTCCAGTCTCAGGTAAATCAGCTTTACACCAACTTCACCGGCTACGGCTCGGGAGGCTCGTGGGTAAACGACTTCTACTACCGCTCGCTCAACGATGACCAGTGTACACAGATTGCATCAGGCGCGGCAATGGAATTCGCTCGCTGGACTTACAAAGATGTACCCTCTGCAAACAGCGTATGGGATGCAAGCTACGTACAGGTACGCCGTTGCAACTACATCATCAACAACTCCAACATTGCCGACAAGCGCGTTAATGACAACCTCATCGGTCAGGCTCGACTCATCCGCGCTATGCAGTACTATGAGCTCGTACGCGCTCTCGGTGATGTACCCCTGGTAACAACTGTTCTCGACCCGGGCGATGCTGAAGTGTACGGCGAACGCACTCCCCGCAACGAAGTGATGGATCTCGTCCTCGAAGACCTCGACTTCGCTATCGAACATATCACTACAAAGTCAAGCAAGGTAGAATTCTCTGTTGACCTCGCCAACGCGATGAAGACCGAAATCTGCCTCTACGAAGCTGCTTATTCTCTCTACCACAAGGACGACAAGGCCCGTGCCAAGAAGTTCTATGGTGAAGTAGTGAAAGCCGCCAACGAAGTTATCGCAGCCGGATACACCCTCAATGCCGACTATCAGTCAGTTTATATCGGTTATACCGGCCTCGACGCTAATGCTCCCCTCGGTAGCATCAACAACCCCGAAATCATCTTCCTCAAAGCCTACAAGACAGGTACTCTCGGCCACTCTACTGCTGCATTCCTCAGCTCTGAGACCAAGATCTGCGGTATGACCAAAGACGCTTTCGACGCTTACCTCTTCAAAGATGGCAAGCCCCTCGCTACCACATCACTCAACAAGAGCGACAAGCCCGTGGTTGATGCCGACGGCAACTTCGATATCAGCGCTGCCCTCGAAGTTCGCGACGGTCGTCTTGCAAAGACTATCGACTCCAAGCTCGCTTTCGGCACAGTTACCTTCCGTCGTACCAATTCTAACTTCATCCAGTCTACGACAGGTTACACAATCCACAAATTCGTCAATCCCGAGACTCCCCACCAGCAGACTACTACAGCAGGTCAGAACTCTACCTGCGCTCCTATCTACTGGCTCTCTTGGATCTACTGTAACTACCTCGAAGCTCGTGCCGAACTCGGCGAACTCACCGACGCCGACGTTACCAACTACGTTAAGCCCCTCTGGGATCGTGCAGGTATCGACACCTCGAACCTCAACAAGGCTTACCTCGAAAACATGGCAGACCCCGCAAACAACATGGGCGTAAGCAGCCTCCTCTGGGAGCTCCGTCGCCTCCGTCGTTGCGAGCTCATGTTCGACCGCAACCAGCGCTACTGGGACCTCGTACGTTGGCACAAGCTCGACCTCCTCGACACAGCTTCTCACCCCAACATCGTACTCGGTGCTAACGTAGCAGATGCTACAGATGAGCAGCTCGGTGGCTATGGCAAGGTAGGCAACTACATCAACGGTGCCAAGTTCGGTAACACCATCGAAAGCCGTGTATTCACCAATCGCGAATACCTCCAGCCCCTCGGCTCTACAATCATCCGTCTCTATTCAGACAAGGGTCTCGAACTCGAGCAGAACCCTGGCTGGGAACAGGAATAATCTCCCCCGAGATTAACTAATCGCGAGCGCCGCATCACCCCCGATGCGGCGCTCGTTCTGCTTACAGGTCTCCCAAGCCCATTTCCCCGATACCGACATCTACCCGCACATATCCCACACTACGCACCCTATCTTTGCGGCATGCGCCGCTTCCTCGACATAACCGCAGAATTCGCTCGGTGGTTTGGCCGCTCCCTCCGCTGGTGGGAGCGTAATATCATTTTCACCCTCGAGCGCCAGCGACGTCGCAGAGGCGGCATCAACGTTCAGGTCGTAGACTATCCCGATACCGACTCCACCGAGGTGCTCATCGGCTACATCAACTGGCTCATGACCCTCACACC